>NZ_JAMYMA010000005.1:0-412677 GCF_040318275.1 Mesorhizobium sp. M1217
ACAAGACGTCAAATCCCCCGCAAACAAGCGAACAACCGCCGCAACCCCGCCGCCGCAAGCTTTTGCTCATGACTGCGCAACAGGTCCCTTGTGGGAGAAGGTGGATCGGCACGCAGCGCCGAGCCGGATGAGGGTGCTGGAAGAAACTCGGCGTAAAATATTGAGGGATTTTAAGCGCTTATTTCTTCGCTGTAGCGATCCGTCCAACACCCCTCATCCGACCGAGCTTCGCTCGGCCACCTTCACCCCCAAGGGGAGAAGGGAAGCCAGCGCCGGGCTTACTACCGCACAGCGATCCAGCGCTGTTCCGCGAACGAGCGCGCCATCGCATGCACGGTGCGCTCGATCTCCAGGCCTTCGTCGAAGTCGATGATCCGCGCCGGCTTGCCGGCAAGCCGCGTCAACAGTTCCCGGCATTCGATGATCTTGAGGTCATTGAAGCCAAGGCCGTGGCCGGGCGCCGGCAGGAAGGCGTCGTAAGGCCTGTGGTGCGGGGCAACCAGGACTGTCCGATAGCCTTGCTCCGTCGGTCGGTCGGCTGTCAGATAGAGCTGGAACTCGTTCATCCGCTCCTGGTCGTACAGGATCGAGCCCTTCGAACCAAAAATCTGGATGGCGATCCGGCCCTTGCGGCCCCAGGCCGAACGGTTGACCAGCAACGTGCCGGCAATGCCGTTTTCGAGATGCATCAGGATGCTGGCGATGTCATAGGTCTCGACGGCGCGGCGCCCGCCCGAGGCGACGCGGCGTTCGGCATAGGGCCTGGCCATGTCGCACATGACTCGGGCGACGCGGCCGAACAGTACCGCTATGAGCGACAGCGGATGCACGGCGAAATCGTCGAGCGCGCCGTAACCGGACGCCGCCTCGTGCTTCCAGAAGAACGGCGCCTCCGGATCGGCCATGAAGTCCTCGTCCATCTCGATACGCAGATGGTTGACCTCGCCGATGATCTTCTCGTCGAGCAGCGCGCCGATATGGCGGATCGCCGGGTTCTGAATATAGTTATAGCCCAGCGCGGCAACCTTGCCGGATTTCCGCGCGGCCGCAGCCATCGCTTGCGCCTCCGCAAAACTTGGCGCCATCGGTTTTTCACACCACAGATGCTTGCCGGCTTCGAGGATGGCGATGGCCATTTCCGGGTGGAACTGGTTCGGCGTAGTCAACGAGATGACATCGACGTCGGGATCGTCGACCACTGCGCGCCAGTCGCCGGAGGCCTTGGCGAAGCCGAATTCGCTGGCACGGCGTTTGGCAAGGTCCTCGTTGACCTCGCCCAGATGGACCAGCCTTGGCTTGTCGACATCGGGAAAGACGGTGCCGACCGCGTTCCAGGCAATGGCGTGGCACTTGCCCATGAAGCCCGTGCCGATAAGACCTACCCCGACCATCCGCTTGCCTCCCTCTGTGCAAATTTTGTGTGGATGAATTAATCCATTTTGTTCGCAAATGGAACGCTTGTCTCATTTTTTATGGTGTTCTTGCACAGGCCCGCTATGATGGGGCACAGAGGGAACCGACGATGAGCCTGGGCGGAGCTACGATGGACGAACGGGTGCCGCGCGATTTCGAAACGCTGCGGGCGACGATCCTGGAGCGGCGTCAGAGCCTGCCGAAACGTATCGCCCAGATCGCCGCCTATGCGCTCGACAACCCAGACGATATCGCCTTCGGCACCGCTGCCAGCATCGCCGCTTCGGCCGGTGTCCAGCCTTCGACCCTGATCCGCTTTGCTCAGCAGCTTGGTTTTGACGGTTTCACCAGCCTGCAGCTGGTGTTTCGCGAGCGCCTGCGCGAGCGCAACTCGTCCTATGATGAAAGGCTGGCCGCATTGCGCGCCAAGGCCGAGGAAGGCGCCGGCCACCGGGCGATCTTCGACGGTTTTGTCGCCGCAGCCAGCACCTCGCTCAACGACATTTCGCGCACGCTGAATGAAGACCATTTCGAAGATGCGATCGCCGTGCTGGCCAAGGCGGAAACCATTTACCTGCTGGCCAAGCGACGCTCCTACCCGGTCGCCTCCTATATCGCCTATGCATTGGGCAAGCTCAAGATCCGCAACCAGCTGATCGAATCGGCCGCCGGCCTGAACGCGGAGATGATCGGCTTTGCCTCTCCAAGGGATGCCGTGATCGCCATCAGCTTTTCGCCCTATGCCCCGGCCACCATCGAGGAGGCGCGCGTCATTTCGGAGCAAGGCGTGCCGATCGTGGCGATCACCGACAGCTCCTTTTCGCCGCTCGCCCAATTCGCCAGGGTCTGGTTCGAGGTCGCCGAGGCCGATTTCGCCGGCTTCCGCTCGCTGTCGGCGACGATGGCTTTGGCCATGGCGCTGACCGTTGCCGTCGGCGAGAAGCGGCGCGATAGCGGCCGCAAGCGCAAGGCCTAGATCACCTCTATTGCCGTTTCGCCTTCTGCCAAAAGCCGCGCTGCGTCGCGGGCAGGCGGCGACCCGAACTGGCGGGCATACTCCCGGCTGAACTGGGAAGCACTCTCATAGCCGACAGCGAAGGCGACACGCGCCACGTTGCCCGGCTGGGCAATCAGCAGATGGCGGGCTTCCAGCAAGCGGATTTGCTTTTGATACTGGATTGGGCTCATGGCCGTCGCCGCCTTGAAGTGACGATAAAACGCAGCACTGCTCATATGGGCGATCTCGGCCAGATCCCCAACCCGGACCGGCTGATGGGGGTGCGAACGGATCCAGGCGATCGCCCTGCCGATCCGGGACAGATGGCCATCGGCGCGCGCAAGTTCACGAAGCTTTCCGCCCTGGGGGCCTTGCAGGAGCCGAAACAGCATCTCCCGCTCGAGCATGGTCGCGAGCACGGGAATCTCCGCTGGCCGGTCAAGCAACCGCATCATTCGACGCAACGCGTCGAGCAGATCGTCATCAACGGGAGTGGTGGAGAAGAAACTGTAGCCACCGAGGGCTGGCGCGTGCTCGACGAGGAGCGCGGCGACGGCTTGCAGGTCAAGGGTCAAGCCAATGGCCAGATAAGGACGCGCCGCGCTCGCTTCGACTATCTGGCTGATAGTGGGCGTCTCGACAGTGTAGATGAAATAGCTGGCCGGCTTGTAACGAAGAGCCCGGGAGCCGATCAGGACCGTCTTTGCGCCCTGCAATACGAATAAGATCCCCGACCCCCACACACCCGGCAATGGTGCCGTGGCGACTTCGCTGCGGCCGATCGAAACGCCGGGAACCGCCGTTCTTGTTCGTCGCCCGCGCGCATGGCGGCCGGCGATCTCGATCAACTCCTGCAGCGCCTCGCTCATCGCGCCAGCATCGCGCATTCGCGGTGGCTGAGCAACAGCGTGAGAGGATTAGGCAAGAGCTGGAGAGTTTCCGGCGCGCGGCGTCCGCTGCGTCGCGCCATTTGTGGGGTCTTCCACAAGCAACATGGAGACACCGATATGAGAACATCAAAGACCGCGCTGGTGACCGGCGCCAACAAGGTTATAGGCCGCGAAATCGCCCGGCGGCTGGCGACCATGGGCTTCAAGGTCTGGCTCGGCGCCAGGAGCGCCGAACGCGGCATGGCGGCTGTGCAAGCCTTGCGCGCCGAAGGGCTCGACGCCGCGTGGCTTGAGCTCGACGTCACGCAGGATGACAATGTGGCGGCGGCAGCCGAGGCACTCGGGCAGGCCAGCCCCTGCCTCGACGTGCTGGTGAACAACGCCGGCGTCGCCATCAATTACGACCTGCTGCCGAGCCAGCAGCGGATCGCCGACATCCAGGCCACCTACGACGTCAATGTCTTCGGCCCGATCCGCGTGACCCAGGTATTCCTGCCGCTGCTGCTGGCAGCACCTGCTGCCCGGATCGTGATGGTGAGCAGTTCCACCGGGTCCATCGGCCGGGCGCTCGATCCCGCCACCGCGAACCACGCCGTCAATATGATGGGCTACGGCAGCTCCAAGACAGCCTTGAACGCCATCACCGTGGCCTTCGCCAGGGAGCTCGCGCCCCGAGGCATCAAGGTCAACGCCGCCGCGCCCGGCTATACCGCCACCGATCTCAACGGGTATAAAGGTCACCGCACGGTGCAGCAGGCGGCCGAGATCGTCATTCACCTGGCGACCTTGGACGCCGATGGCCCGACCGCCGGATACTTCAACGATGACGGCCCGCTTCCTTGGTAAATCAGCTGGTTTCAGTGGTAGACCCTTGACGTTCGTCCGACTTCAAAGTTTCTGAACGCGCGAGCCTTGCACAGCACTTTTCAGCCTTGGGAATGCTCGTTCCATATTGACTATGGATTGGAATTATTATTTCATATTGCCGGCGCCACGCTGCCGCTCGCGCGTGTTACCCAAGACAACAAAGCCGATGGGAGGTTCGAATGGGCGAAGCCGTGGAAGCGAGACATGCGCCGCTCGACATCATCACGATCGGCCGTGCGTCCGTCGATCTCTATGGCCAGCAGATCGGCTCGCGCCTGGAAGATATCACCTCCTTTGCCAAGTCGGTCGGCGGCTGTCCAGCCAATATCGCAGTCGGCACTGCCAGGCTCGGCCTGCGCTCGGCGTTGCTCACCCGCGTCGGCAATGAGCAGATGGGCCGCTTCATCCGCGAGCAGCTGACCCGCGAGGGCGTTTCGGTCCAAGGCCTCAAGACCGATCCGGAGCGGCTGACCGCCCTGGTGCTGCTGTCGGTCGAGGATGAGGGCGTCTCGCCGATGATCTTCTATCGCAGCGATTGCGCCGACATGGCGCTTTCGGAAGACGATATCGATGAGGCCTTCATTGCTTCAGCACGCGCGGTCGTCGTCACCGGCACGCATTTTTCACGGCCCAACAGCGACGCCGCGCAACGCAAGGCGATCCGTGTCATGAAGGCCAAGGGCGGCAAGGTGGTGTTCGACATCGACTACCGCCCTAACCTGTGGGGCCTCGCCGGCCATGCCGAAGGCTTCGAGCGCTATGTGAAATCCGACCGCGTCTCGGCGCAGTTGAAGACGGTGCTGCCCGACTGCGATCTCATCGTCGGCACCGAAGAGGAGATCATGATCGCCTCCGGCGCAGACGATTGCCTGAGCGCGCTGAAAACCATCCGCTCGCTGTCGACGGCGACCATAGTGCTGAAGCGCGGTGCCATGGGCTGCATCGTCTATGACGGGCCGATCAGCGACGATCTCGAGGACGGTATCGTCGGCAAGGGGTTTCCGATCGAGGTCTACAATGTGCTCGGCGCCGGCGACGCTTTCATGTCGGGCTTCCTGCGCGGCTGGCTCGGCGAGGAAAGCCTGGCGACGGCCGCGACCTGGGCCAATGCCTGCGGCGCCTTTGCCGTATCGCGGCTGCTCTGCGCACCTGAATACCCGACTTTCGAGGAATTGCAGTTCTTCCTGAAAAACGGCAGCAAGCATCTGGCGCTGCGCAAGGACGAGGCGATCAACCACATCCATTGGGCGACCACGCGCCGGCGCGACATCCCCTCTCTGATGGCGTTCGCCTGCGACCACCGCGTCCAGCTGGAGGACGTCGCGGCAAAGGCCGGCGCCGATCCGTCGCGAATCCCGGCTTTCAAGGTGCTGACGGTCAAGGCTGCGGCAAAGGTCGCGGCTGGCCGCGGCGGCTATGGCATGCTGCTCGACGAAAAATACGGGCGCGAGGCGATGTTCGAATTCGCCCACCATTCCTTCGCCTGGCTCGGCCGGCCGGTCGAGTTGCCGGGTTCGCGGCCGCTTCGCTTCGAGTTCTCGCAAGACATAGGCTCGCAACTGACCGAATGGCCGGTCGACCACTGCATCAAATGCCTGTGCTTCTATCATCCCGACGATCCCGCGGCGCTGAAGAGCGAACAGCAGCAGAAACTGCGCGCTTTGTTCGAGGCCGCGCGGAAAGTGGGGAGAGAACTTCTGGTCGAGATCATCGCCGGCAAGCACGGCAAGCTCGACGACATGACCATCCCGCGGGCGCTTGAGGAACTCTACGCACTCGGCATCAAGCCCGACTGGTGGAAGCTCGAACCGCAGGCATCGACCGGCGCATGGGCAAAGATCGAGGCGGTGATCCTGAAGAACGATCCGTGGTGCCGCGGGATTGTACTGCTGGGTTTGGAAGCACCGCAGGACGAATTGGAAGCGGCCTTCGCCGCCACCGCCAAGGCGCCCATCGTCAAGGGTTTCGCTGTCGGCCGTACCATCTTCATCAACGCGGCCGAACAATGGCTTGCCGGCAAGATGTCGGACGATGAGGCGGTTGCCGACATGGCGTCGCGCTTCGAGAGGCTGACCGAGGCATGGCTTGCCGTGCGCGGCCGCAAAGCAGCATAAGAAGGCGCGGCATAAGGACTGCGGAGGAAAACGACATGACCAAGACAATCCGCCTGACGATGGCGCAGGCGCTGACCCGCTTTCTTGCCCAACAGATGGCCGAGATCGACGGCAAGAAAGTGCCGATCTTCGGCGGCGTCTGGGCAATCTTCGGCCACGGCAATGTGGCCGGCGTCGGCGAGGCGCTCTACCAGGTCCGCGACGAATTGCCGACGTTCCGTGCCCATAACGAGCAAGCGATGGCGCATGCGGCGATCGCCTATGCCAAGGCCAATTTCCGCCGCCGCTTCATGGCGGCGACCAGTTCGATCGGCCCTGGCGCGCTGAATATGGTGACGGCGGCAGCACTTGCGCATGTAAACAGGTTGCCTGTCCTGTTTCTGCCCGGCGACGTCTTCGCCAATCGCATTCCCGATCCCGTCCTGCAGCAAGCCGAGGATTTTTCCGACGGTACGGCGACGGTCAATGACTGCCTCCGGCCGGTGTCGCGCTATTTCGACCGCATCACCCGGCCGGAGCAGATCATGCCGGCGCTCAACCGCGCCATGCAGGTGCTGACCGATCCGGCTGAGTGTGGCCCGGTAACGCTGGCGCTGTGCCAGGACGTGCAGGCCGAGGCCTATGATTATCCCGAGAGTTTCTTTGCCGAGCGGCTCTGGACCCAGCGGCGAGCGCGCCCGGACCGCCAAGAGTTAGCAGCTGCAGTGGCGGCGCTGAAGAGCGCGAAGAAGCCATTGGTGATTGCCGGCGGTGGCGTGCTCTATTCGCAAGCGTCGGATGAATTGGCGAAGCTGGCGCAAGACGCTGGCATTCCGGTGTGCGAGACGCAAGGCGGCAAATCCTCGCTGCCCGACGATCATCCGCTGAACATGGCGGCGGTCGGCGTTACCGGCACTTCGGCTGCCAACAGGCTGGCCGAAGAGGCCGACGTCGTGCTTGCCGTCGGCACCAGGCTGCAGGATTTCACCACTGGCTCCTGGGCGTTGTTCAAGAATTCCGGCAAGACCATGATCGGGCTCAACGTCCAGCCTTTCGATGCCGGAAAGCACCAGGCGCTGCCGCTGGTCGCCGATGCGGCTGAAGGGCTCGCCGAACTCGGTGCGGCGCTGAAAGGCTGGAAAGCTCCTTCTGGCTGGACCGACAATGCGATCAGCGGCAAGAAGGACTGGCAGGCGGATGCCGGCAAGGTGACGGCGTCGACCAATGCCGCCTATCCGTCCGACGCGCAGGTGATCGGCGCCGTACAGCGCGCCATGGGCTCCGGCGTGGTACTGCTCCATGCCGCCGGCGGCTTGCCCGGCGAATTGCACAAGCTATGGCAGGCGGGCGCGCCCGGCTCCTATCATGCCGAATACGGCTTCTCGACCATGGGCTACGAAATCGCCGGCGGGCTTGGCGTCAAGATGGCCAAGCCCGACGAGGAGGTTGTGGTGATGATCGGCGACGGCTCCTACCTGATGCTCAATTCCGAGGTCGCTACGTCGGTGATGCTCGGCCTCAAGCTGACCATCGTGCTGCTCGACAACCGCGGCTATGGCTGCATCAACCGGCTGCAGATGGCGACCGGCGGCGCCAACTTCAACAATTTGCTGAAGGACGCTCGTCACGAGACCTTGCCCGAGATCGACTTCGCCGCGCATGCTGCAAGCATGGGTGCGATTGCCGAAAAAGTGGCGTCGATCGCCGGGCTGGAAACGGCCCTGGCGCAAGCGAAGAAGAATACGCGAACGACCATGCTGGTCATCGACACCGACCCGCTGGTTTCGACCGAGGCCGGTGGAAGCTGGTGGGATGTCGCAGTGCCGGAAGTCTCGGCACGGCCGCAAGTGAACGCGGCGCGCAAGAAATATGAGGAAGCGCTGAGCGGGCGGCGGTTTTAACGCGCCCGCCAACGCCGCCTCGAATGTCAGAAATTGGAGTGACGACTTGAAAGCCAAACTGGGCATGTCCCCGATTGCATGGTGGAACGACGATCTTGCCGAACTCAGCGATGATGTGTCGCTGGAGGAGTGCCTGCGCCAGTCGCGCTCGGCTGGCTTTACCGGCATGGAAATGGGCCGCCGCTTTCCCAACGATCCGGAGATCATGCTGCCGATCCTGAAAGAGGCCGACGTGACGCTGTGCGGCGGCTGGTTCTCCGGGACGCTGGTCGACGAAGACATGGCGAAAAACAAGGTTCGTATCCAGCCGATGATCGACCTGTTCAAGGCGGTGAATGCGCCCTGCATCGTCTATGGTGAAGTCGGCCGTTCAATCCAGGGCGACCGCTCGAAACCGCTTGCCATCAAGCCGAGGCTGTCGGACGATGAGATGAAAGCCTACGCCAGGCGGCTAACCGAGTTCGGCGAATGGTGTGCCGGGCAAGGCATGCCGCTCTCCTACCATCATCATATGGCGGCGGTGATCGAGACCGAGCCGGAGCTCGACGCTTTCATGCGCTATTCGGGAGAGGGCATTCCGCTGCTGCTCGATGCCGGTCACCTGGCCTTTGCCGGCGGCGATGTGCTGCGCGCGATAGACAACCACCACCGGCGCATCAACCACGTGCATGTCAAGGACGTACGCATGCAGGTGATCCAAAAGCTGGATCGCAACAAGCAATCCTTCCTCGACGCGGTAGCACTTGGTGCCTTCACCGTGCCGGGAGATGGATCGCTGGATTTTGGCGCCATCGTCCAGAGGCTCGCCAACCACGGCTATGAAGGCTGGTTCGTGGTCGAGGCCGAGCAGGATCCGAAGAAGAACCCGCCACTCAAGATGGCACAGGTCGGCTACAAGGAATTGATGCGGGTGATGACGGCGGCCGGCTATACGGTTGAGACACAGGGCTTTCCCAATGCTTGAGAGTTCGCGAGGAAGGGCTGACCCTATGCCGGCGTTTATCCGATGAAAGACTCCGAGCACCCGTTTTTCCGGCCTTTGTGGCGGCGCGTCGCCATTGTCGCGGTCTGCCTGGTCTGGTCGGTGATCGAATTCGCTACCGGCACGCCGTTCTGGGGCGTGATCGCGCTCGGCTTCGCCGGCTATGCGGTCTGGCAGTTTTTCTACCTCTACAAACCGGCCGACGAAGACAAGCCATCGGCAAACGCCAAACCGAAGGAATGACCATGTCGAAGCTGCTCGTCAAAGCCAATAAGGGCCACGGCCGCATAGCCCATGTGACGCCGCAAAACGCCGGCTGGACCTATGTCGGCTTCGATCTGCATCGGCTGAGGCCCGGCGACACCGCTTCCGGGCAAACCGCGGATCGTGAGGTCTGTCTGGTATTCGTCACCGGCAAGGGCAAGGTCAAGGCCGACGGCAAGGATCTCGGGCTGCTGGGCGAACGCATGTCGCCGTTCGAGGGCAAGCCGTGGTCGGTCTATGTGCCGCAGGGCTCGGAGTGGTCGGTGAGCGCCGATACCGATCTCGAACTCGCCGTGTGCTCGGCGCCGGGGCTTGGCGGCGGTCTGCCGGTCCGCATCATTGCGCCGAAGGATCTCGGCCAGGAGACCCGCGGCAAAGGCACCAACACGCGCTACGTCACCAACGTCCTGCCGGAGCGAGAGCCGGCCGATTCCCTGCTGGTGGTCGAGGTCATCACGCCCGGCGGCCACACATCGAGCTATCCGCCGCACAAGCACGACCAGGACAATCTGCCGGCCGAATCCTATCTCGAAGAGACCTATTACCACCGCCTCAACCCGCCGCAGGGCTTTGCTTTCCAGCGCGTCTACACCGATGCCGACCAGAACGGCTCTCGTTCGCTCGACGAGGCGATGGCGATCGAGGACGGCGACGTCGTGCTGGTACCCAAGGGTTATCACCCCTGCGCCGCCTGCCACGGCTATGATCTCTATTATCTCAACGTCATGGCCGGACCGAAGCGGACGTGGAAATTCCACAACGCGCCCGAGCACGAATGGCTGATGGCCTGACCGTTTCCCCTTCCCTTCTCAACCGCTGGTCCAAGCCGAAAAAATCGTCGGCTAATGACCAGGCTGTGTCGTTTTGTTACCGAAAACGCTGCAAAGCTTCGTCATTTCGTCATGCAAATCGCCTATGGCAGCGGGGCTGACGAGGAACTTCGATGCGCTACGCGATCTATTTCACCCCCCTGCAGGACGAACCGCTGGCGCGGATCGCCGCCAATTGGCTCGGCCGTGATCCCTTCGGTGCCGCCACGAGGCCGGTCGAGGCGGTGGGCGAGTTGTTGGCAGCGGAAGTTGCCTTCCATACCGCCTCGGCGCGCCGCTACGGCTTTCATGCGACGCTGAAGGCGCCCTTCCGGCTGGCTTCAAACGAGACGGAGGCCTCGCTTCGCGCCGCACTCGACGATTTTGCCGAGGCGACGCCGGTGGTGACGGTCCCGCGTCTCGTCGTCAGCCAGATCGACAGCTTTTTCGCGCTCGTGCCGGAAGGACCGCTGCCGGGGCTCAACCGTTTCGCCGATGATGTGGTGCGCGGCTTCGACCGCTTTCGCGCGCCGCTGACAGACGCGGAGATTGAACGCCGCAGCCCCGACTCGCTGAAGCCCGATGAGTTCCGCAATCTCTGCCAATGGGGCTACCCCTATGTCTTCGAGACGTTTCGTTTCCATATGACCCTGTCCGGCCGGGTGTCGTCACAGGAAAGCCCCCGTCTTCGCCTAGCAATCGACAGCCTGTTTGCGGACGTGCTGCAACGGCCGGTGCCGGTGGACGCGCTGACGCTGTTTGTCGAAACTGAGCCGGGTGCGCCGTTCATGGTGCTGTCCCATCACGCGCTCGGGCGCCGCCCGGCCAGAAGAACTGCCTGAGATGACTATTTGCTTCAACCGCATTGTGCGACGCCAATCCATTTTCAGTTGGCTGCAAAATGCTCCGAGGACTGCCTGAAATGACCGCCGAGACCGTTCTTGACAACGCCCGCATCGTGCTTGCCGACCAGATCGTCGAAGGGTCGATCGTGCTGCGCGACGGCGTGATCGCCGACATTGCTCCCGGCGCTGGCCGCAGCGGCAAGGACATGGGCGGCGACTTCATCATCCCTGGGCTGGTCGAGCTCCACACCGACCATCTCGAAGGCCATTACGCGCCACGGCCGAAAGTGCGCTGGAACCCGATCGCCGCGGTGCTCGCCCACGACGCGCAGGTGGCGACCGCCGGCATCACCACCGTGCTCGACGCCTTGCGCGTCGGTATGGACGAGGACGCCGACCTGACGGCCGCCGACATACGCAAGCTGGCCGAGGCGATTGAGGACAGCGTCCAGCAGGACCGGCTCAGGGCCGACCATTTCATCCATCTGCGCTGCGAGGTTTCGGCGCCGGACTGCCTCACAGCCTTCGCCAATTTCGACGGCGACGAGCGGGTCAGGCTGGCGTCGCTGATGGACCACGCGCCGGGACAGCGGCAATTCGTCGATCTCGAAACCTATGCGTATTACTACCAGCGCAAGCTGAAGCTGACCGATCGCGATTTCCAGAAATTCTGCGAAAAGCGGATGGCGGAATCGGCGAAGAACTCGAGCCCGAACCGCAGCTTCATCGCCGCTGCGTGCAAAGAGCGCGGTATCGTGCTCGCCAGCCATGACGACGCAACCGTCAGCCATGTCGATGAAGCGATCGAGCAAGGCGTCCGTGTCGCCGAGTTCCCGACCACCGAGGAGGCGGCTCGGGCTTCGAAAGAGGCAGGGCTCGGCGTTTTGATGGGCGCGCCGAACGTCATGCGCGGCGCTTCGCATTCGGGCAATGTCTCGGCCCGCACACTGGCCGGCGACGGCCTGCTCGATATCCTGTCATCGGACTACATTCCGTTCAGCCTGATCCAGTCGGCCTTTTTCCTCGGCGACGTGGTCGAGGGCATCTCGTTGCCTCAGGCAGTGGCGATGGTGTCGAAGAACCCGGCCGAGGCGGTCGGCCTCACCGATCGCGGTGTCATCGAGCCCGGCCGGCGCGCCGATCTGGTTCGCGTGCGCGTCGACGATCACGTCCCGGTTGTCCGCACGGTGTGGCGGCAGGGACGGCGGGTCGCATGATGGTGTCGGCATCGGTCGAGCGTGAATTGTCCGCCGCGGGATTTCCAATCCGCGACGGCGTCTTCGTCGCCGTCGTCGGACCGAGCGGTGCCGGCAAGGACACGGTGATTGGCTATGCGCGCGCCATGTTTGCCGACGAGAGCCGACTGGAGTTCGTTCGCCGGGTGATCACCCGGCCGAGCGATGCGGCCACCGAGGATCACGATACGCTAGCCGACGCTGCCTTCGTCGAGGCCGAAACGGATGGCGCCTTCGCGATTTCCTGGGAGGCGCATGGCCTGCGCTATGGCATCCCGGCCGAAGTCGACTGGTCAGTCTCCAACGGCCGTGTCGCGATCGCCAACGTCTCGCGCGCGATCATCCCGACGCTGCGGGACCGCTACGCCAATCTGGCTATCGTCGAGATCACGGCTGCACCGGAGATCCTGGCCGAGCGGCTGGCCTTGCGCGGGCGCGAGTCGCGCGGCGAAGTGCTGGCACGGCTGGCGCGCAGCGCCAATGTGGCGCTGTCCGGACCGGGCGTCACCTCCATCGACAATAGCGGCCCTCGTGAAGCCGCCGGCGAGCGCTTCACCGAGGTGCTGCGCAAGGCCATGGCCTTCTCCGACATGTCGGGCCTCATCTAAGGCGCGCCCATCCGATGCATTCGGGATGGGCGCTACTTGTCTAACCCATATCTTTTTGGAAACCGGTATCCACTGTTCGGATCATGGCCTCATGCGGCGTGCCGGTCCCGACCAGCGTGATGAGTATCCGTGCTAGTGGTTGTCGAAGGCTTCGCTGGTGCATCCGCCGGTGTATCCAGAACTGCAACGTGATGCCGATAGACCATCTCCCAGCCCTTCCAGCCGGTGAACAGCAGTATGCAGACCACTATGAACGACAACAGCGCGCCCCACGGTCGGACCGCGGCCTCGGCGCCTTGAGCATAGCGAAGGTAGAAATTGATCAGAGCCACAACGACCGCGGTCAAGTTGCCCAGCATGTGGTACCAGGCGTCGGACAAGGCGCGAATGCGCGGCTCGTTGAGGAAGTCGATAAAACCAGCTGTCGCAGCGAGAAGCGCCATTACGATAGCTGCCCCGATCAGCCACATCGATGCCCGTGCCCAGAAGGCGTCGGCAGTCCCCCAGAAAACCAGGTCGGTGACAAAGGCACCGGCAAGAAACGCGACAGGAAAAGGTATCAGCATCGGGTGGAGGGGGTGAGTTCCTACCTTTGCGGTACTTACTGGATTCATGGGCATGGAACGCCTCCGCGTAGCAAAGCTTAAATAAACGCTCAGATACGGGTTTCGTTCCAAATAGAGATTAACCTGAACTGCTGTCGCGAAGCTCAGGCTGACCTTTTCATGCCTGCCAATGGCAGTCGGCGTATTTCATCCAGCTATTTTTGCGTCATTCCGCGGCAGCACCCGCCACGCCCTTGCGGGTGGCTTCCAGCATCCGCCGCCGCGCCCTGAACACGCCCCATTGCTGGTCGACCAGAACGCCGATGAGGATCACCCCGCCCATCACGGCGAAGTTGAGCGAGGACGGGATACCGAGCAGGTTGACGAGGTTCTGCAACTCCTGCAGCAGCACCGTGCCGAGCAGGACGCCGATCAGCGAGCCTTCGCCGCCGCGCAGCGAGAAGCCGCCGAGCACCGCTGCCGCGATGGCGTAGAGCTCGTAGAACTGGCCGTGGCTCGCCGGCGAGATCGAGCGTGTGTACATGGCGAAATAGATAGCCGACAGCGCCGTCAGCACGCCGCAGATGACATAGGCGGCCATGACGATGCGGCCGGTGCGGATGCCGGAATATTTCGCCGCTTCCTCGTTCTTGCCGATGGCGTAGAGATATCGCCCGAACACCGAACGGTGCAGCACCACCCACATGACGACGGCGATGACGATCAGCGCGATGAAACTGTTCGGCACGCCCCAGGACCGCCCCGCCGTCAGGAACTCGAGTTCCGGGAAGTTCTGTCCGAAGGCAAAGCCGGCGGTGCCGTCGGCGGTATAGAAGCGCGCCACGCCGCGATAGATCAGCAGGCCGCACAAGGTCACCACGAAAGGCTGCAATTTGAGCCGGGTGATCAGCCAGCCATGCGCCAGCCCGATGATGCCGCCGAGCACCAGGATCAGCGGCAGGGCGACCGGCCAGGCCATGCCGCGCGTGGCGATGAAGTCGATGAACAGCACGCCGAGCAGCGCAACCACCGAGCCGACCGACAATTCGATGCCGCCGGTGATGATGACGAAAGCCTGGCCGATCGACAGGATGCCGAACAACCCGATCAGGTTCGAAGTGTTGGCGAGATTGATCGGCAGCAGGAAGCGCGGGTTGATGATCGCCACCACCGCGCCGACCACCAGGATCAGGATCAGCAGGCCGAGATCTTTCTTGCTCATCGTCTTCTCCCAATGCCGGCGAACTATTTCGGGTGCTTGCCGACCGCCAGCAGCAGCACGTTTTCCTGGCTGAACCGGTCCTTGTCGAGAATGCCGGAGATCTGGCCTTCATGCATGACGGCGATGCGGTCGGAAACACCGATCACCTCCTCCATGTCGCTGGAGATCATCAGCACGGCGACGCCGGCATCGGCCAGCGCCCGCATCAGCCCGTAGATCTCGGCCTTGGCGCCAATGTCGATGCCGCGTGTCGGCTCGTCGAGGATCATCACCTTCGGCTTCATCGCCAGCCATTTGGCCAGCACGACCTTTTGCTGGTTGCCGCCCGACAGCGTGCCGGTACGCGTCTGCACGGTGGGCGCCCTGATGCCCAGATCGGTCTTCTGTTTCTCGGCGGTGGCGGCCTCGGCGCTGGCCGAGACCAGCGAGCGCCGCGAATGCGCCGGCAGATTGGGCAGCGAGATGTTCTGGGCAATCGACAGATCGAGCAGGATGCCGGTCAGCTTGCGGTCTTCCGGGACGAGGAAAATACCGTTGGCCACTGCGTCCGCGGCCGAACCAAGAACCAGATCTTTTCCGTCAAGCTGGAACGAGCCGCCAAAGCTCTTGTCGATGCCGAACAGCACGCGCGCCAGCTCCGTCCGACCGGAGCCGACGAGACCGGCAAGGCCGAGGATCTCGCCATGCCTGACGTCGAGGTCGACGGGCCGGTCGGGATAGGCGGCGGTGCGAATGGCCTTGACCGACAGCGCGACAGAGCCCGGCGGGCGCGCCGATTCTGCGGCCTTCTCCCTCTCCTTGAGCATGCGGCCGATCATCAGCTTGACCATCTGGTCGTGATTGATGGCGCTCTTCGGCAAAGTTCCGGCGAGCATGCCGTCCCTGAGCACGACGACGCGGTCGGCGACGCGCTCGACCTCGTGCAGGCGGTGTGAGATGAAAATGACGCTGATGCCGTCTGCCTTCAGCGCCTTGATGACACCAAGCAGCTTGTCGGTTTCGGCGATCGGCAGGCTCGAGGTCGGCTCGTCGAGGATAACCAGCCTTGCCTTGATCGACAGCGCCTTGGCGATCTCGACCATTTGCTGCTGGGCCAGCGACAGCGCCGATACCGGCGTATCGGCCGAGAAATTGGCGCCCACGCGTTTGAGCAGCGGCGCCGCCAGCGCTCGCAGCCTGGCGCGGTCGACCAGCTTGAGCGGGCCGGCGCGCAGCGGTTCGCGGCCGAAGAAGATATTGGCGGCAACGTCGAGGTTTTCGAACAGGTTGAGTTCCTGGTGGACGAAGGCGATGCCCGAACCGATGCTGGCCTCGACAGTCAGCCCGTCATGGGCGGCGCCATCGACAATGATGGTGCCGGTGTCCGGCCTGGTGACGCCGCCGAGGATCTTCATCAGCGTCGATTTGCCGGCGCCGTTTTCGCCGACCAGGCCGATGACCTCGCCGGGCCTGACCTCGATCGAGAACCCGTCCAGCGCGACAACGCCGGGATAGGTCTTGCGCACACCGTTGAGGCTCAGGAACGGAGCGTCCGTGGATGCAACGATGGATGGGTCGGAATAATTCATCACGCCTGACAGCAGCCGGTGAGCCGTTTTGGACTCAGACTGACGGGCCTCGCGAGGCCCGTCAATAGAACGCCGGCTCAAGGCGAACCTTGAGCCGGCGCAACCTAGTTTGCTCAGTTTCCAGACATCGCCTTGAGGCTGGCGGCGTAGGCGTCGACATCGTCCTTGCCGATGATCTTGGTCGGGATGATGATCAGTCCATCGGCGGGAACGCCCGACTTGTTGCCTTCGAGATAGGCGGCCATCAGCTTCATTCCCTGATAGGCCCATTCGAAGGGCTGCTGCACGACGGTGGCGGCGACGGTGCCTTCCTTGACGCCGCCCAGCGTGATCGGATCGTCGTCGAAGCCAACGACGGTGATCTGGCCGAGCTTGCCGGCATCGCGCAGCGCCTCATAGATACGCGGCGTGTTGTAGGAATAGAAGCCGACCATGCAGGTGACGTCGGGGCTGGCGACCAGCGCGTCCTCGACGTTCTTCTTGGCGCGGGCCTGGTCGATGTCATCGCCACGCACGTCGACCAGTTCGATCTTGGTGCCGGCGAGGCCGTCCTTCATGCCCTGGATGCGTTCCTTGGCATTGTCGGCGCCGAGCAGGCCGACGAAGCCGAGGCATTTGCCGCCATCTGGCATCGCCTTCTTGGCAATCTCTGCCGCCTGCTTGCCGGCATCGACATTGGACGAGCCGATATAGGCGACACGCTTGGTCTGCGGTGCGTCGCTGTCGGTGGTGAACAACGCCGTTTCCGAGGCGATCTTGTTCAGCCCGTCGGTCGACGTCTTGGGATCGACGGCCGAGACCATGATCGCCTTAACACCGGCCGTCACCAGATCGTCCATCAGGCGCTGCTGGATGGCGACCGAGGACTGCTCCGGATATTTGAGTTCTAGATTGTAATTGGGCAATTCGCCTTGAGCCTTCTTGACCCCGGCTTCGGCAGCCTTCCAGAAATCGGAAGCGCCGTTGACGACGAAGGCCAGTGTCGGCTTGTCGTCGGCCCGCGCAATTGCGCTCACGGACAGGCCGAGCAGCAGGGCCGCAGCGGCGACGGACGCATTTCGTATCGCAGATTTCATATTCAACCTCCCATTTGACTCAGTAATTTTCGCTGATGATGAACGTGCCGGCGCGGCTTGGACGCCCTCCTCCTCAGGGTTCCGGCAGCGAAGAACGACGCCATTCCAGCCGCGATCGTCGACTTTAGAGACTCATTCGTCGTTCGTAAATAGTCCGATTTGTCTGACATTTCCTCGAAACGGCAGGCGAGCTTCGGTTGACGGGAACTGTCCGCCACTAGGCTGGCTTACGTTCCGAACATGCGCGGGTCCGATGTTCGTCCGAGCATGATGGATTGACGTTATAGGGCCGCCGGATATTAGTAAAGAGTATTAGTTTAATCGGGATTCTCACAAGAAAGGGGCCTCCCAATGCGCTGTCACGTCGGATTCGCGACTAAATCACTTAAGACGGCACTTATATCTATTAGCATCGCTTTACCTTACAAATGCGAGATTTGAGGGACGAATGACATGAACGAACCACTACGCGATCCCGTCCTTGAGGGTACAAGGCGGCGCAAACCGTCCGGGAAAAACCCCAGAGGCCGCGTTACCATGACCGACATCGCCAGGGCCGCCGGTTGTTCGCAGGCGACGGTTTCGTTCGTCCTCAACAACACGCCGGGCATCAGGCTATCGCAGCAAACTCGTGAGCGGGTGATAGAGGCGGCGCGGGCCCTCAGTTATGCGCCGCCGGTGTTTTCCGCCCTGCGAGCCCCGGTTGCCGCTTTTGACGGGCTGGATGGCGTGATCGGCTTCGCCGTCGACCAATTGGCGACCAGCCCGGAGGCGGTCGTCGCCATTGAAGGGGCGCGGCAAGCCTCGTGGAACGCTGGCAATGTACTTTTGGTGGCGCAGACCATGGGCGACGAGGTGATGGAGCCCCGGGCCATCGCGGCGCTGACCAAGCAGGGCATTTCGGCGCTGATCTACATGACCATCTTCACCCGCGAGATCGTCGCGCCGGAGTATCTCTACGGCCTCGACATTCCGGTCATCCTGCTCAACTGCTACACCGCCGACTATGCCTTCCCCGCCGTGGTGCCGAGCGAGATCGCCGGCGGCCAGAGCTCGACCCGGCACCTGATCAGCCATGGCCATCGCCGTATCGCCACCATCACCGGCGAGCCATGGATGCAGGCGGCGCAGGACCGGCTGAAGGGCTACCGCCGGGCGCTGGCGACAGCCGACATCCCGTTCGACCCGGCCTTGGTCGTCGAAGGCGATTGGTCGGCGAGCGCCGGCTATGCCGCGACCATCAAGCTACTGGCGCTGAAAGACCGGCCGACCGCCATCTTCTGCCAGAACGACCGCACCGCGATCGGCTGCTACGAGGCGCTGAAGGAGGCCCGCCTGCACATCCCCCAGGATATTTCGGTGGTCGGCTATGACGACGAGGAGATCGCGCGCCATCTGTTCCCCCCGCTGACGACGTCGATCCTGCCGCATATGGCGATGGGGCAATGGGCGATCGAGCAGCTGGAAGTCCCCGCCCCTCCCGGTCGTGGCCGCCATCCCATCACCAAGCTCGAATGCCCGCTGGTGGAGCGGGAGTCGGTTGGCGCGGTGGCGGGCTGACGCGAGGCGGCGGAATAGTCGGCGATCGACAATTGCATAGGCTTGACATCGCGCCCCGCATAGATCCGATTGAGCCCTATGAGGTTGCAAAGCTGCTATAATTTTCAGGACTTTCGCAGGCTGGCCAGACAGCGCCTGCCAGGACCGATCTTCGACTATATCGATGGCGGCGCGGACGACGAGACGACGCTGCGGCGCAACACGGCTGCGTTCGAGGACTGCGACCTCGTCCCAAACGTGCTTGCCGGTGTCGGGCAGATCGACATGTCGGTCACCGTCATGGGCCAGAAACTGGCGATGCCGGTCTATTGCTCGCCGACGGCTCTCCAGCGACTGTTCCACCATAGCGGCGAGCGCGCCGTCGCCGCGGCGGCGGAGAAGTTCGGCACGATGTTCGGCGTCTCATCGCTCGGCACGGTCAGCCTGGAGGAAGTCCGCAAGCACAGGACGCCGCAGGTCTATCAGTTCTATTTCCACAGGGATCGCGGCCTGAACCGCGCCATGATGGAGCGCGCCAAGGCGTCCGGCGTCGAGGTGATGATGCTGACCGTCGACAGCGTCACCGGCGGAAACCGCGAGCGTGACCTGCGGACCGGCTTTTCGATCCCCTTTCGGCTTACGCTCGGCGGTATGATGCAGTTCGCGATCAAGCCGAGATGGGCCATCGACTATTTGACGCACGAAAAGTTCAGCCTGCCGCAGTTGGACGGCCATATCGATCTCGGTGGCGGAGCGCTTTCCATCAGCCGCTATTTCACGGAGATCCTCGACCCGTCGCTGGATTGGAAGGACGTCGAAGACATGGTCCGCTTCTGGAACGGCCAGTTTTGCCTGAAGGGGATCATGAGCGTTGCCGATGCCAGAAAGGTCGTCGACATCGGCTGCACCGGCATCGTTCTGTCAAATCATGGCGGCAGGCAGTTGGACGGCTCGCGCAGTCCCTTCGACCAGCTGTCAGAGATCGTCGACGCGGTGGGCGACAGGATAGACGTGATCATCGACAGCGGCGTCCAGCGCGGCACGCATGTGCTGAAAGCCCTGTCGTTGGGTGCCAAGGCCGTCGGTATCGGGCGCTACTATCTCTTCCCGCTGGCAGCCGCCGGACAGGCCGGCGTCGAACGGGCGCTCGGCCTGATGCGAACCGAAATCGAACGCGACATGCGGCTGATGGGATGCAGGTCGGTGGCAGAGCTTTCCAGTGGGAATGTGCGGTTTAGGTGAGTGGCGGGAGATGCGCACGGCATAAGCTTTGTCGAAATGCGAACACTACACCGACCTGCCGCCGCTCCTGCCGTCCGTTTCGAAGACGGCCTCGCCGGAAACAGCATCCGTATATCCGCCTTCAAGCTGCTGCAACGTATGCCGGAACCGATCAAGATTGCCTCGCATTTTGGGCCGAGCATCGACCATGTGCTGGAAAGTGTCCCACTCTCCAATCGAAAAGAAGGCGCCATCTCCGGATTTGATGAGAGCCATTTTTCGCAATCCCTCGAAATTGCGCGGAGCGCTGCTGAACAGTTCGACGAATTCGTCTTCACTTCCCGGCTTGACCTGGAAGCGGACGCTGTTGAATGCCATCATGTATGTTCCCCCCGTGAAAGACCTGAAGAACCTCGAATGCGCGAAAGCCCTAAGGCACCTCAAACCCTCAAACGAGCGTATCGGAAAATCGGAAGGTTGGCTTCAGCCATCTCACGCCGAACGCCTGTTCCTGGCGATGTTTGTTAGGAAGAGGACGACACTCGATCTCAATCGCGCGCCCTGCTGGCCAGCAATGAAACGCGCTGTTAACGCCGTTCGCGGGTGACAGGATGTTGGCCGCAGGTCAAACGTGTAGTCTGCATCTGGCTGTCAGTTGCGGAGGCGGAAATGAATTTGCTTCGGATTGCGCTCTTGTGCACGGCCATGATCGACCTTGGAATGCCTACCGTTCGCGCTGAGGATCGGCCTGTGCCGCCGAACAACAAAGCCGCAACAGTGCAGCCGCCCGTTCATTGTGAAGGCCAAAACTGTCTCCCGCCGGCGAAAGATCCCGTGCAGGAATGCACCGGCCAGGATTGCACGCCAGCGCCGCCGACTGAACTGGGTCCGGAGATCAAGCAGGCCGACTGAGTCGGCATCAGCAGACCATCCCCTCTTTTGGCAGGGATGGCGCTCAGCCCTCGCGACCCTCCGACCATCGGCGCCGGTCACGGTCATAGTCGGGCGGCTATGAGCTCACCGCGCCCGAGAGGCCCCATGAGGCGGGCCGTGCATTGGATTGATGGCGCGCCCGAAGAGGATGAAACTGGGAACTCGTATGTTATTGCTGCGCCTATCGATTTCTCAGATCACCGCTCGGAGCCGAAGGTCCGCCTTGCGCGCCATAAACTGTCCCTTGCCACCCCTGAACAGCCAAAATCGGATCCAACCGGTCATTCGTCAAGGGGAAGCGAAGTGACCTCCATGCAGAATTCGAGCGCTCATCGGCGTTGGGCGCAATCCGGCCGCGGCCCTCCTGGGGCTAACGTTCAGGGCAGCGGGATCGGCTTGTCGCTGAGTGTGCGCAAGTAGGCGATCAGGTCGACCCGTTCGGTCTCGTCCGGAACACCAGGCGTCTCCATGTAAACGCCCGGCGTGGTGAGCATGGGTCCGAAGAGATATCTGTTCAGATCCTCGTACGTCCATACACCCTCCCAGTCGAGCAAAGCGTCGGAGTAACGCATTTTTGCCACAGACGCCTTGTCGCGACCGACGACGCTCCACAAGTTGGGTCCCGTCTTGGTCGCTCCCTGTGGCTCGGCATTGTGGCAACCGGCACACAGGCGGGTGAAGTAGGTTCGGCCTTTCTCGACATCGGCAGTAGCCAACTTCATCGAGATCGGAGCTGGTGTTGGCAAGACGACGCCGTGCGACATGAGATAGTCGGCAACTTCGCGTTGCCCCTTGAATTTTGCCAGATGGAGCGGTGTCTTGCCGTCCTTTGTCTTCGCATTCACGTCCGCGCCGGCCTCGACCAGTGCCTTCACGCAGTCGAAACAACCGAGATTCACCGCGATGTGGAGTGCGTTTTCGCGGCTGCGCTTCGAATTTGGATTTGCGCCCCCATCCAGCAACAGATTGATCAGGTCGATCCTGCGTTTTGCCAAAGCCGGCATGAGCGCAGGCCCCAAAAGCGGCGTCGGGGCGGCGTTAACGTCGGCACCGCGTTCCATGAGCAGTTTTGCCGCCGCAAAATGCCCGCCCCTAACCGCAAGATAGAGTGGTGTCGCGCCCCCGTCGCTCTCATCGACGCCGGCACCAGCGTCGAGCGCTGCCGTGATCCCGGCGACATCGCCCTTCATGGCGGCGTCGTGGATGGAGGCGGCATGCGATACAATCGGAATGTGTAGAAGCACCAACAGAATGAAAGGCAAGAACCCGCGCATTAGCATCTCCCAAGGCAAGCCTGAGGACCCGGCACGATTTCAAGAAGGGCAGAGGTTAGTACGAATGCTCGATAGCGGCAACGCACGTGTGATCGAGTTCGCCGCCGCCGTGGCGGGCGGCGGCAGCGCATGCAGTCGCCTGCATGCAAGGCGGTCCTAAACATCAGCCGACCAGCCGTGGCTCATCCCCCAAGGAGAAGCCGTTTCTCAGCGCCGGGAATCCCGCAGATTTGCCGGTAACCGCTAAAGCGCCACCACGATGGCAATGATGAGCGGCTAAGCGGTCCATCGATGCCGGTGGATTGGGATGTACATTACAAATGGCGCGCCCGAAGAGATTCGAACTCCTGACCCCCAGATTCGTAGTCTGGTGCTCTATCCAGCTGAGCTACGGGCGCGCAACAGGCCATGCTTTGCATAGCCCCGCGATCCGATCCTGGCGACCGGCCGCGAATGTGAGCTGTTCCCTAGCGACTGAATTTGCGAAAAGCAAGCCGATCCTGGCCAAAAGTTTTGCCGTCACGTTTTGCCGTCATGCGCCGGCCGGCGAAGGTAAGATCGCGTCACGCGGCGGCCGAGCCGATAGGTCGTCGTCTTGGATCGGTCATTTGCCAATCGGAACGGTCCGTAACGAAACAAGCCGTTGCACGGCGGCCGAGCCGATGACTCTTAGTCCCGGACCAACCATTTGCGAATTGAAACGGTCCGTAACGAAACGGTTCGTTACGCCGGGCGGCGCAGGCCGTTGCGGGCTTGGTCGAGCCGGACCGGCTGGTCGGGAATGGTGACGGCGAATGTGGTGCGGCCGCCGATGCTTTCGACCAGCTCCACCGTGCCGCCATGGGCGCGGATCAATTCATGGGCGATCGCCAGGCCAAGGCCGGTGCCGCCGCTGCGGGCCGAGCCGCGAAACGCCGCGAACAGGTTTTCGCGCGCCTTCGGCGGCAGGCCGGGGCCGGTGTCGGTGACGACGATGCGGCTGACGCTGCCGATGCGCTCGGCCGATATGGTCAGGCGGCGCACTACGGCGCTCTCGGTGTCCGCCGCCATCGCCTGCACGGCGTTGCGGCTAAGATTGGTGAGCACGCGGAACAGCTGATCGGAATCGGCGTCGACCTCGAGCACCGGATCGACGGCGTTGACGAATTCGATGCCGCATTCGATGTCGAGCAGGCCCTGGACGTCCTCGACCAACTGGCGGAGCCGCAGCCTGCGACGCGACGGCGGCGGCTCCTGGGTGCGGCCATAGGACAGCACGCCTTCCGAATAGGACACGGCGCGATCGAGCGCGCGCAGCAGTTTTGGCGCGAAGGCCTGAACAGTCGGGTCCTTTACCTGGCGCAGGCGGTCCGACATCAGCTGCGCCGAGGCAAGGATGTTGCGCATGTCGTGGTTGATCTTCGACACGGCCAGGCCGAGATCGGCCAGGTGCTTCTGCTCGGTCAGCATCTTTTGCAGCCGCTCCTGCATCTGCGACAGCTCGCGTTCGGCGACGCCGATCTCGTCGGCCCGGGCGGCGGGGTGAATGATGCGACCGGGATCGTCGGGCGCCTCGGAAAAGGACAGCATCGAGCGCGTCATCGTCCTGATCGGGCCGATCATGATCAGGTCTATCGCGGCGTAGACCAGCATGGCGGTGAACAGCGAAATCAGCAGCGAGACGAAGGCGACGTTGCGCGAATAGATCAGCATGGCATTGCGCAGGCGGTGGTCGGGCATGATCAGCTCGAACTCCTTGTCGCTGTCGCCGACCGGCCCGAAAACGCGCAGCATCCTCTTGCCGCCGAAAAACAGCGTGTCCAGCGCGCCGGTCATGCCCTTGATCATGCCGACATTGGCGATATCGATATGCTCGTCCACCTGCGGCGGCATTTCGGCCACGACCAGCAGCCGCGAGACGCCGCCGTCGCGCACCGCGATCGCCTTGGCGCCGATCGCCATCAGCACGTCGTTCTGGGCGGCACGCGACAGCGAGGCAGGTTCGCCCTGCACCAGGACGATGGAAACAGCAGCGGCAGTACTCAGCCTCTCCTTCAGCCAACTCAGCCGGTAACTGGCGATCCAGGGCACGAAGATGAGGATTTCAGCCAAGAGCACGAAGACGATGGTGAGCAGCAGCAACTTGGTCGACAGGCCGCGCGCCAAGGGCACCCTGCGGGTGGCGGCCTTCGCCTCGGCGATGCTTTCGTCGGTTGCTGGGACTTCACTCATGCTCGTCGTCACGGCTGCCTGTCATCACGGCTGCTTGTCTTAAGGACTGCTTGTCTTCACGATCGCTTGATCGGGTGAGATTAGGCGATTGCGGCTTTTTTGCCAAATTCATCCTTGGTCGAAGCCGGACAAAGGGCCGCAAGACGTCCCTCCCGGTCCGACAACGCCGGCCCGACGCGCTGGATTGACTTCCAAAACCCTTCTTTCTATAAGCCCGCTCACGCTCGGGCCATTCGTCCCGGCGCGGTTTCGATCGCGCCAAAACCGGCCCGGCAAAGCTCCTGTTACAAAGTGACAGAATCAAGAAGGGCCGCACCCCGCGGTATTTAAACAAATGAAGCGTACTTACCAGCCGTCCAAACTCGTCCGCAAACGCAGGCACGGCTTCCGTGCCCGCATGGCCACCAAGGGTGGCCGCGGCGTCGTCGCAGCCCGCCGCAACCGCGGCCGCAAGCGTCTCAGCGCCTGAGCACCAAGCGAGAGACAAGATCGTTGCCCGCAACCGGCAAGCCAACGGGTGCCCATCCCAAGCGGCTTCTGAAGCGCGCGGAATTCCTGGCTGTCCGCCGCGGCGAAAAGCGCCGCGGACGGCTTTTCCTCGTCGAGGTTCTGGGCCGCGGCGACTGCGAAGCGCCGCGCGTCGGCTATACCGTCACCAGGAAGGTCGGCAACGCCGTCGTTCGCAACCGCATCCGGCGGCGGCTGAGAGAGGCCGTGCGCACGCATGCCGCGGATGACATGGCGCCGGGCAATGATTATGTCATCGTCGGGCGCGAAGACGTGCTTACCACTCCGTTTGGCCAGTTGAAGGCCGAACTCTCCCGCAGATTGCGTGGAACACGATAGGCCAAGGGCTTCGATGGAAAACAACCGCAACTTCTTCATCACCATCGCACTGTCGGTGCTGATCCTGGCGCTTTGGCAATATTTCTATGTGATGCCGCGCAGCGAGATGCAGCGCGAAGCCGCCCGGATCGAAGAGCAGCGCGTGGCGGAGCAGAAGAAGGCCGCCGAAGGCACCAGTCCGGGCGCCAGCGAAACACCGGTACAGCCCGGCGCCATTCCGAGCGCGCCTGGCGGCGATGCGGTGACGCCGGCCGGCCGCGACCAGGCGATTGCCTCGACCAGCCGCGTCAAGATCGACACGCCGAGCCTCGAAGGTTCGATCAACCTCACCGGTGCGCGCCTCGATGACCTCCGGCTCAAGCATTACAGGGAGACGGTCGACAAGACCTCGCCCGAGATCGCGTTGCTCAACCCGGCGTCCCTGCCGAACGGCTATTTCGCCGAGATCGGCTTTTCTGGCGCGCCGGATGTGGGCACGCTGCCCGGCCCCGACACGGTCTGGCAGACCGACGGCAAGGCGACGCTCACACCGGCGACGCCGGTCACGCTGACCTTTACCAACGACAAGGGCCTGACCTTCAAGCGCACCTTCTCCGTCGACAGCCAATATATGTTCACCGTATCCGACACGGTTCAGAACGGCGGCTCGGCGCCGGCGACGTTGTCGAACTATGGCCGCGTTACGCGTTTCGACAAGCCGGCCATCGCCAGCACCTATGTGCTGCACGAGGGCCTGATCGGCGTTACCGGAAGCGAGGGCCTGCAGGAATACAAATACTCCAGCGTCGAATCGGACAAGGAATACAAGCCAGGCAAGTCGACCGACGGCTGGCTGGGCATCACCGATAAGTATTGGGCGGTGACCCTGGTGCCGCCTAGCGGCCGCGAATTTCAGCCCAAATTCTCTTATTTCGAGTTCAAAAGCGGGCCCCATCCTCACAGCTACCAGTCCGATTTCCTGTCCGATCCCGTCACGGTCGCTCCCGGGCAATCGACGACCGTGGAGTCGGAGATATTCGCCGGCGCCAAGGAAGTTTCGACGATCAACGCTTATGAAAAGGACCGTCATATTCGCCAGTTCGACCTGCTGATCGACTGGGGCTGGTTCTATTTCATCACCAAGCCGATGTTCTGGCTGATCGACACGCTTTACAAATTCTTCGGCAATTTCGGCCTGGCGATCCTCGCCACCACCGTCATCGTCAAAGCGCTGTTCTTCCCGCTCGCCAACAAGTCCTATGCGTCGATGGCGAACATGAAGAAGGTGCAGCCCAAGATGCTCGAGATCCGCGAGAAATACGCGGACGACAAGATGAAGCAGCAGCAGGCGATGATGGAGCTGTACAAGACCGAGAAAATCAATCCGCTCGCCGGTTGCTGGCCGGTGGCGTTGCAGATCCCGGTGTTCTTCTCGCTCTACAAGGTGCTCTACATCACCATCGAGATGCGGCACGCGCCGTTCTTCGGCTGGATCCAGGATCTGGCGGCGCCGGATCCGACATCGATCTTCAACCTGTTCGGGCTGATCCCGATCACCTTGCCGCACATGCTGATGATCGGCGTCTGGCCTCTGATCATGGGCGTGACGATGTTCCTGCAGATGCGCATGAACCCGACGCCGCCGGACCCGACGCAGGCGGCAATCTTCACCTGGATGCCTGTGATCTTCACCTTCATGATGGCGGGTTTTCCGGCCGGCCTCGTCATCTACTGGGCCTGGAACAACACGTTGTCGATCCTGCAGCAGGGCGTGATCATGAAGCGGCAGGGCGCCAAGATCGAATTGTGGGACAATCTGGTCGCGCTGTTCCGCAAGAAACCGTCGCCGGCGGAATAGCCGGCGCTCCGATAATGCGAAACCAGAAAGCCCCGGTTCGTCCGGGGCTTTTTGCACAAGCTGCCGGCCTGGATTAAGCGATTGGTACTGCGGGACGGATCGCGCTATTTTGACCTGCCTGGCAGGTGCTCGACGGAGCTCGATATGACCGGACCCAATCCATCGATCAAGCATCCGATCCCGTTGCACACACGCGTCGGCTTTCTGAAACCGCTGGTGACGGCGCCTAATATCGAGATCGGCGACTTCACCTATTATGACGACCCTGACGGACCTGACAAATTCGCCGAAAAATGCGTGCTGCATCATTATCCGTTCATCGGCGACAGGCTGGTCATCGGCAAGTTCTGCGCCCTCGCCGAGGGCGCGCGTTTCATCATGAACGGCGCCAATCACGCCATGTCCGGCTTTTCGACCTATCCGTTCAATATCTTTGGCCACGGCTGGGAAGAAGGCTTCGACCCGGCGACATGGTCGAAGGAGGTGCGTGGCGACACAATCGTCGGCAACGACGTCTGGATCGGCATGGAAGCGGTGATGCTGCCGGGCGTCAAGATCGGCGACGGCGCCATTGTGGCGGCAAAGTCGGTGGTGACGCACGATGTGCCGGCCTATGCGATCGTCGCCGGCAATCCGGCCAAGGTGGTGAAGATGCGCTTCGATGACGGGACCATCCGGCGGCTGCTGGCGCTGGCGTGGTGGCACTGGCCGGTGGAAAAGATCAGCCGCAATCTCGATGCCATTCGTGGCAGCAACATTTTTCTTCTGGAGGCAGCGGTTTGAACGCGTTGAACAAGACCACGATCGGCATCGAATTGTTCACGCGAGCCTGGATCTTCATCCGCGGCGTGCCGGCGATGAAATTCCTGCCGCCGGAGGGTCCACCCGAGATCGCCTTTGCCGGCCGCTCCAATGTCGGCAAATCGTCGCTGATCAACGCGCTGGTCAACCAGAAGGGGCTGGCGCGCACCTCCAACACGCCGGGCCGGACGCAAGAGCTCAACTATTTCGTGCCGGGCGGATTTTCGGGAGAAGGCGCCGATCTGCCGCCGATGGCACTGGTCGATATGCCGGGCTATGGCTACGCCACGGCGCCGAAGGAAAAGGTCGACGAGTGGACGAAGCTCGTGTTCGACTACCTGAAGGGCCGGGTGACGCTGAAGCGCGTCTACGTGCTGATCGACGCCCGCCATGGCATCAAGGCCAAGGACGACGAGGTGCTGTCGCTGCTCGACAAGGCGGCGGTGTCGTATCAGATCGTGCTGACCAAGACCGACAAGATCAAGGCGGCGGGGGTACCGCGACTGGTCGAGGAAACGCTCCAGAAGATCAAGAAACGACCGGCGGCCTTCCCCTTCGTGCTCGCCACGTCGTCGGAAAAGAGCGAGGGTCTCGAGGAACTGCGTGCGGCGATCGTGCTCGCCGCCAATGGCGGATAGGCCACCGACCCTGGCAGCCTGTCAGGCGGGGCTGGAGGCCCGTTCCTGCTCTGCAAGCTGTTCGGTGCCGTAGGCCTTCAGGAACACATCGACGCCCGACCTGACGATGTGTTCGATCTCGGCCACACTTGGCGCCTTGGTGCGATAGGCGAAAATGCACTGGCGGAAAAGACCGGCCAGACACAGCTCGGTGAACTGATAGGCGGCAAGCTCGACGTCGTCGATCTTCAGCAGGCCGCGTTCGATAGCCATGTTGAGGAAAACGACGACCCTGTCATGGCCACGCTTCGGGCCGCGTTCGTAGAACCGGGCACCAAGCTCCGGGATGCGTTCCGACGCGCCGATCACCGTCCGCTGCGCCAGGATGACCCTCGCCGAAGTGATCTTCATGGACAGCACGATGCCGAACTTCACCAACGTCTGGCGAAGGTCGCCGATCTGGTCGAGCACCTCATACATGTTCTTGAAAATCGTGCCGCGCTCTTCCTCGATCAGCGCTTCGAAGAGCTCTTCCTTGTTGGCGAAGTAGACATAGATGGTGCCCTTGGACACGCCGGCCTCGCGCGTAATGTCGTTCATCGACGCGGCTTCGAAGCCCTTTTCGATGAAGACACGGCGCGCACCGTCGATGATCTGGCTGCGCTTGACCGGGTCTTGACCCGCGGCCGGGCGGCCGCGCGGCAGACTGTCCAGCAGATCGCACTGGTCCTTGCCAGCGCTGGGCAATGAGCCTGAACCAGGCAAAGGAGCGGCCTTGGGGACTTCGGCCATAATGTCACACCTCGTAAAATAATTCGAACCATCCGGTTCGATTGCTCTTGATATGGTCCTCTTTAAGCGCTAAGTCAACGTCGAGATCGAACCGAACGGTTCAGTCTGACAAAATTCAGCGCCAGTTAATTTAGAGAGACTATCATGTCCTCGAACGCGCCCACCAGTGCCGAAGTCCGCCCCTTCCCCAGTGCCAAGGTCCAGCCTGCGATCGAAGCGCCGGAAACCCCTCTCAAGCCCGCCGACGTCACCCCGCTGGCTCCCGCCAAGAAGAAGCGGTCGATGCGCTCGATGTTGCTGCCCATCATCGGCCTGGCCCTGCTGGGCGCCGGCGCCTGGTATGGCTATGATTACTGGACCGACGGGCGCTTCATGATCACGACCGACGATGCCTATGTCCAGGCCGACACCGCGTTCATCTCGCCAAAAATCTCGGGTTATGTCGATCAGGTCAAAGTGACCGAGAACCAGCAGGTGAAGGCCGGCGACCCGCTGCTGATCGTCGATGACGGTGACTACAAGATAGCCGTTGCCCAGGCCGAGGCGCAGATCGCCACGTTGAGCAAGACGCTCGACCGCATCGATGCCCAGACCGAGGCGGCGCGCGCCTCGCTCAAGCAGGCGCAGGCGCAGAAGACCGCCGACCAGGCCGCGGCCGATAATGCCAAGCGAGCTCAGGTTCGTGCCGCCCAGTTGCTCAAGACCCGCGTCGGTACCCAGGCCCAGTTGGACGATGCCCAGACGGCGGTCGAGCAAGCCAATGCCGCACTAGCCGGCGCCGACGCGCAGATCGCGGCGGCTCAGGCGAATATCGGCGTGCTCCAGGCGCAGCGGGCGGAATCGGCAAGTACGCTGGGCTCGCTGCAGCTTGCCCACGACAAGGCGGTGCGGGATCTGTCCTTCACCGTGCTGCGCGCACCCTATGACGGCGTGGTCGGCAACCGCTCGGTCGAGCAGGGCGACCTGATCAGCCCCGGACAGAAGCTCGCCGTCATCGTGCCAATGGACAAGCTCTACATCGTCGCCAACTTCAAGGAGACCCAGCTTGCCCGGCTGGTGCCTGGTGAAAAGGTCAGAGTGTCGGTCGACGCGATCGACGGTCAGGACATCGAGGGTACCGTGTCGTCGCTGGCCCCGGCTTCGGGAGCAGTGTTCTCGCTGCTGCCGCCGGAAAACGCCACAGGCAATTTCACCAAGGTGGTGCAGCGCGTTCCGGTTCGCATCGACGTGCCCGCGGATGTGCTGAAGACGGGCAAGCTGCGCGCCGGCCTGAGCGTCGTCGTCGCCGTCGACAGCCGCACGGCGCCTTCGGCATCGAAGTAAAGCGGAACCGGGAGCAAAGGTCATGGCGACCGCAACCCTAACTGCAGGATCGGCGCCGACGCCAGCCATGCCGGCGCCGGTTGACCACATCTCGACACGCCGCGTCATCGCCTTCCTGGCAATGGTGTTCGGCATGTTCATGGCCATCCTGGACATCCAGATCGTCTCGGCCTCGCTGGCCGAGATCCAGGCGGGCCTGAGCGCCAGTTCGGACGAGATTCCGTGGGTGCAGACGGCGTATCTGATTGCCGAGGTGGTGATGATCCCGCTGTCGGGCTTCCTCAGCCGGATGCTGTCGACGCGGGTGCTGTTCACAATCTCGGCGGCAGGTTTCACCGCGGCCAGCGCGCTGGCGGCGACCGCAACCAATATCGACCAGATGATCGTCTACCGCGCCGTGCAGGGCTTCATCGGCGGCGGCATGATCCCGAGCGTCTTTGCAGCCGCCTTCACCATCTTCCCGCCGTCGCGTCGCGCCATCGTCTCGCCGATGATCGGCCTGGTGGCGACGCTGGCGCCAACCATCGGCCCGACCGTCGGCGGCTATATCAGCCATGCCATGTCCTGGCACTGGCTGTTCCTGGTCAACGTCGTGCCCGGCATTCTGGTGACGACGGCCGCCTGGTCGCTGATCGACTTCGACAAACCCAATCTCAAGCTGTTCAGCAAGTTCGACTGGTGGGGGCTTGCCGGCATGGCCGCCTTCCTGGGCTGCATGGAATATGTGCTGGAGGAAGGTCCCAACAACGACTGGCTGCAGGATCAGGCGGTGTTCATCTGCGCCGTCATCATGACCTTCGGCGCGGTGCTGTTCTTCTGGCGCGTGTTCACCGCCGAGGAGCCGATTGTCGATCTGAGGGCTTTCAGCAATATCAATTTTGCCTTCGGCTCGCTGTTCTCCTTCGTCGTCGGCATCGGCCTCTACGGTCTGACCTATCTTTATCCGGTGTTCCTGGGGCGGATCCGCGGCTACGATTCGATGATGATCGGCGAGGCGCTGTTCGTCAGCGGCCTGGCCATGTTCTTCACTGCGCCGATCTCCGGCATCCTGTCGAACAAGATGGACCCGCGCATCATGATGATGATCGGCTTCTTCGGCTTCGCCACGGGGACCTGGTGGATGACGCATCTCACCGCCGACTGGGATTTCTATGAACTGCTGATCCCGCAGATCCTGCGCGGCTGCTCGATGATGCTTTGCATGGTGCCGATCAACAACATTGCGCTCGGAACCTTGCCGCCGGAGCGGCTGAAGAATGCGTCTGGCCTGTTCAACCTGACCCGCAATCTCGGCGGCGCCGTCGGCCTGGCAGTCATCAACACCGTGCTGATCGACCGCAATGCCTTCCATTACGCCAGGCTCTCCGAGCACGTGCAATGGGGAAGTGCCGCTGCGCAGCAGAAGCTGCAGAACATGACGCTCAACTTCGAGCAGACCGCCGGGCTCGACGCCTCCAAGGCGGCCATCTCCAAACTGTCAGGCATGGTCCAGCAGCAGGCGTCGCTGCTGTCGTTCATGGACGTATTCTTCATGCTGACGGTTTTGTTCGCGACGCTTGGGCTCTTCACCCTGGTGATCCGCAAGCCAGCCGCTCAGGGCGGCGGTGGCGGAGGCCATTGAGGCGCGCTGGATCCCCCGCCTGGCGCCCTCGCGCATGACCCCGAAAAGCGATTTCGGGGTCATGCGCAAAATCAACCATTACGAAGTCTTGGAGCGGCGGACACTCCACCGCTCCAACTTTTTGTTTGAGCATCGGATTTTCCCAAAACCGCTTCGCACTTTTGGGTCCGATGCTCTAGCGCTCTCCGACAAAGTCAGGGGCGCAGCCATCCTCAGGCCGTCGCCGGCTTGAAGGTCAAGGCGACACCGTTGATGCAATGCCGCAACCCGGTCGGCGGCGGACCGTCGTCGAAGACGTGGCCGAGATGGCCACCGCAGCGGCGACAATGGACCTCGGTGCGGGTCATGCCCAACGACCTGTCCACGGTCTTGCCGATCGCGTTGGGGATTTCCTGCCAGAAGCTCGGCCAGCCGGTGCCGGAATCGAACTTGGTCTCTGACGAATAGACCGGCAGGTCGCAGCCGGCGCAAGCGAAGATGCCTTTGCGGTGCTCGTTGAGCAGCGGACTGGTGCCCGGGTATTCCGTGCCCTCCTTGCGCAGCACATTGAAGGCCGCGTCGGACAGGATGGCGCGCCACTCGGCCTCGGTCTTGGTAACCTCGAAAGTCTCGGCCGCGCGTGCATCCTGGGCTCCGCCCATGCGCAGCGCGGTGGCGCCTGCGACAACGCCAATGGCTGCCGCACCACTCAAAAGAAGCTCGCGACGGTTCATGCCCATTCCTCCTGTTACTGCTTGTGCCAAATTCGACCGCCAGACGGAAATCAAAAGCCGGTGACGATCGCTGTCCTCAAAGCGGGACTCCGCGCCTATCCACTTGCGTGAACGGCGCGGAGTGTGCGCAGGGAGGCCCTTAGCGATATCTTCGCCGGCAGCGTGCGTTTGTTACATCTTCGGCAGGAGAACCTTGTCGACGACGTGGATGACGCCGTTGGACTGCTCGACATCGGCGATCGTCACATTAGCGACATTGCCGTTCTCGTCGGTCACGGTGACCTTGCCGCCGTCGGTCTTGAGCGACAGTTCGCAACCACCGACCGTCTTGACCTTGTGGGTGCCACCGTCATCCTTGACCATCTTGGCGACGTCGGCGGCCATCGCCTTGGCGCCGATGACATGGCAAGTCAGGATCTTGACGAGCTTGTCCTTGTTTTCAGGCTTGAGCAGCGTCTCCACCGTGCCGGCTGGAAGTGCCGCAAAGGCCTCGTTGGTCGGCGCGAACACGGTGAAGGGGCCAGCGCTTTGCAGCGTATCGATCAGGCCGCCTGCCTTGACGGCAGCGACCAGCGTCGTGTGGTCCTTCGAGTTGACAGCATTTTCGACGATGTTTTTCTGGGCATACATGGCGGCGCCGCCGACCATCGGATTTTGGGCATAGGCAATGGTGGCGATCGCAGAAATCGCAACCGTGCCGGCAAGCAAAAGGGTGGCGAATTTACGCATGATTTCAATCTCCTTGGGTTATCGTTCCCCTCGTTCGGGAACGCAAGAAGATACGCAACAGAAATGCCGGAGTTTCGTCCTCACGTAAGAAATATTGTGTCGCTTCAATTTTCCATGTGCTAATCGGTCACCGCCGACAAGCTTTGCATGATTTTGGTTCGTGAGAGATAGATTTCAGGTCTTATTCCGAAGCAAGAATCGGTCAGATGCTCTTCAGATCGCCCGCTGCGACCACCGGTCCAGTCGGCTGGCCGGTCGGCGAACCGCCGGCAGGCTCGACGCTGACCGCAAGCACGGCGCCTTGCGCCAATTTCTCCCGGACGGCGGGCGGGATGGCCAGATGCGCGGTCGCACCGGCCGGGATGACGCCCATCGACACCGGCGCGTTCTTGCCTTCGATCATCCACAGCTCGAAGTCCTTGCCGGCGGTCCGCTCGCCGGAGACGTGGGAAAGGCCGACATCGTGACGGACGGCGTCGTAGACGACGAGATATTTGACATCGCTGCCTTCGGCTGCCAACGAGGCGACAAGCCGGGTTTGCGGCTCGACGACCGGTGGATTGACGTAAGGCAAGGCAATATAGATTGCCAGCGCCGCAATGGCGGCGGCGGCAAGACCGCGCCAGAAGCCAAGGCTCGACCAGAGGCCGGCGCGCGGCTCTGCAGCGAACAGCCGGCGGTCCAATGCTTCCTTGACCCTGATCGGAGGCTCTGTCTCCGGATAGGCGGCGGCCATCGGCGAAAGATGCGCCTCCCAGGCATCCACAAGGCGCGCGAAGGCGGCGTCCGCATCGATGCGGCGCGACGCGATCTCGCGTTCATCGGCGGCCAGAACGCCAAGAACGTATTCGGCGGCGAACAGGTCGTCGCCCCCACGTTCCGGTCCATTGTCGTCAGCCAGCGTCATCTTTCCAGGCATTCTCTCAGTTTCAACAGGCTGCGCCGCAGCCAGGTCCGCATCGTGTTCAGCGGTACGCCATAGCGCTCCGCCAGCTCCGCATAGCTTTTGCCGTCCAGATAGGCGCCCCGGACGGCCGCCGCCCTGTCCTTTTCCAATTCATCGAGACAATGGTAGATGCGTCCGGACTCACCGCCCGCCACGGCCATGGCCTCCGGCCCCGGCGCCGGATCGGCCACGTCGAGCGCGGCATCGATATAGGCGGCAGGCTCTCGCCGCGCCCTGATCCGATCGATCGCATGATTGCGCGCAATGGCCACCAGCCAGGAGATCGGGCTCAGATCCGAAACGGCGAAACGGTCCGCCTTCGTCCATATCTTGACGAAGACCTCTTGAAGCGCCTCTTCTGCATCTCCCCGATCCTTCAATACACGAAGGCAGACGCCGAAAAGTTTCGCGCTGGTCTGCCGGTACAGCAGATCGAACGCAGCCCGGTCCTTCATCGAGGTCCGGACAATCAGGTTGCTGATGTCCTGCGGCGTCATCGGCCGCCAAATTAGGCGATTGCAATGTATTTGCAACGACTGAAATGGTCTTGCGCACTGGCAGCGCCAGCGTCGATTGCCAAGGAAATCGCCGCCCGCTAGCTTGCCATGAGCGGGAGGGCGACCATGTCGATCGAGCGGGTTCTGTGGGAGCATGACGCAACCGGCCAGGCCGCACTCGTGCACAAGGGAGAGATCACACCGCAAGATCTCGTCGATGCGGCGATCGCCCGGGCCGAGGCCACCCAGCCGGAGATCAACGCCATCGCCGAACCGCTTTTTGAGGCGGCGCGGGCGCGAGCGAAAACCGTCGACCACAAGCTGCCGCTTGCCGGAGTGCCCTTTGCGCTGAAGGACCTCGGCATTGCCATGAAGGGCGTGCCGACGCATGGCGGCAGCCGCATCCCAGCCTACACCCCCGATTTTAACTCGGTCATGACGGAACGCTATCTGGCCGCCGGCCTGGTCCCGATCGCCACCAGCACCGCACCCGAACACGGGCTGAGGCTGGTGACCGAGTCGGTGGCTTACGGCGTCACCCGCAGTCCATGGGACACCGCTCACACGACCGGCGGTTCCTCGGGCGGCGCGGCTGCGCTGGTCGCGGCCGGCGTCGTGCCGGTGGCGCACGCCTCGGATGGCGGCGGCTCGATCAGGGTGCCTGCGGCCTGTACCGGGCTGGTCGGGTTGAAAACCTCGCGCGGCCGCGTGCCCTTGACGCCGCTCGTCACTGAAAGCTGGTACGGCTTTGTCGTCGACCATGCGTTGGCCCGCTCGGTGCGCGATACGGCCCTGCTGCTCGACCTGACCCACGGGCCCGAACCGCTGTCGCCCTACGCGGCACCCTCGCCGAACGGCAGTTTCACTGCGGCCGCCGGGCGCGATCCGGGCAAGCTCAAGCTCGCCTTCTACCGAAAATCGCCGCTCGGCCTGCCGATTTCGGAAGAAACCTTGAAAGCTCTGGATGCGGCGATTGGGCTGGCGCGCGAAGGCGGGCACAGCGTCGAGGAGATCGACCTGCCCTATATCGACCGCGATTTCATCGCCGATTTCGCCAGAACCGTCGCCGCGGCGGTGGCCGGCACGATGCGTGGCGAGGCCTTGCGCGTCGGCCGCTCCATCTCAGGCGATATCGAACGCGCCACGCGCGTGATGAGCCGGTTCGGTGAAATCCTCTCGGCCGGCGAAATCTATGCCGGCCTGCAGCGGCTGCACGCAACCTCGCGCCGCCTTATCACCGAAACCGCGCACTATGATGCAGTGCTGATGCCTGTCATCGCGCACCCGCCGCTCGCCTGCGGCACCATGGACCCGAAAGGCGCCGACGAATTCATCGAGAATGTCCTGGACAGACTGCGCCTCGCCGGCCTGCTGAAGTTCAAGCCGCTATTCGGCCAGCTGATGGACAAGAGCCTTTGGTTCACCCACTGGCCGGCGATCCAGAACGTCAGCGGGCAACCGTCGATCACGCTTCCGGTTTACGTGACCGATGCCGGCCTGCCGCTAGGCGTCCAGGCCGCCGGCCGCCCCGGTGACGAGGAGACGCTTTTGTCGTTCGCCGCGCAGATGGAAAAGATCTCGGGATGGCTGGGCCGGCGGGCGCCGCTGCAGGTGCCGGCATAGGCGGTGATTTGATCGATCGTGACAGCAAAGCCGTTTGCCCCCTCGTCCAATTCCCGCTAAGACGCCGCCGTTCATGCCAAGCTGGGAACCACGCCGATGACGGATGTCGCCGCCACCGCCGAAATGCAGGCCGCGCTGCTTTCAAGGGCGCTGCCCTATATGCAGCGCTACGAGAACAAGACGGTCGTGGTGAAATATGGCGGCCACGCGATGGGCGACATCGCGCTCGGCAAAGCCTTCGCCCGCGACATCGCACTGCTCAAGCAATCCGGCGTCAACCCGATCGTCGTGCATGGCGGTGGGCCGCAGATCGGCGCCATGCTCAGCAAGATGGGCATCGAATCCAAATTCGAGGGCGGCTTGCGTGTCACCGACCAGAAGACCGTCGAGATTGTCGAGATGGTGCTGGCCGGGTCGATCAACAAGGAAATCGTCGCGCTGATCAATGCCGAGGGCGAGTGGGCGATCGGCCTGTGCGGCAAGGACGGCAACATGGTGTTTGCCGAAAAGGCGCGCAAGACCATGATCGATCCTGATTCCAACATCGAGCGGGTGCTCGACCTGGGCTTCGTCGGTGAACCGGTCGAGGTCGACCGCACATTGCTCGACCTCCTGGCGCGGTCCGAAATGATCCCGGTGCTGGCGCCGGTGGCGCCCGGCCGCGACGGCCATACCTACAACATCAACGCCGACACTTTTGCCGGCGCCATCGCCGGCGCCTGCCAGGCGACGCGCCTGCTGTTTCTCACCGACGTGCCCGGCGTGCTCGACAAGGATAAGAAGCTGATCGACGAGTTGACCGTGGCCGAGGCCAAGGCCCTGATCAAGGACGGAACGGTCTCGGGCGGCATGATCCCCAAGGTTGAAACCTGCATCGAGGCAATCGAGCGCGGCGTCGCTGGCGTCGTCATCCTCAACGGCAAGACGCCGCATGCGGTGCTGCTCGAGCTGTTCACCGAACACGGCGCCGGCACGCTGATCGTGCCGTGAGTGGCCTCAGTCTGTTCAACGCCGCGACAGACCGGAAGACCATCCGATCACCATCGCAGCGCTTGTCAAGACAGGCGGGCGGGCGAACGGTCGACTAGGTAGTCTCCGCCTTCGTCGCTCGCCGCCAATCGATCATCCGGGCTGAGGAAGGCGCGCGATGACCTTTATCTCAAAATCGAAGCCCGCCAGCCAATTCACCCCCACCGCGGTCCAGTTCGGGTAGGGCGGTTCACCGATCGCCCTAAGTCGAACGGCGTCAATCGCCTCCCACTGTTTGGCCGGGTCGGTGTGGAACGTGGTCACGTCAACAATGTCGTCAAACGTGCAACCGGCGGCCTTCAGCACCGCCGCGAGATTGTCGAAGGCAAGCTGGACCTGCTTTTCGAAGGCTGGCTCCGGCGATCCGTCCTCGCGGCTGCCGACTTGGCCCGAGACGAACAGAAAGCCGCCTGAGCGGATCGCCGCCGAATAGCGATTGACTTCGTAGAGGGCCTGCCGACCGGCAGGGAAGATCGCATCGCGTTTGGTCATTGTTTCACTCCAATCAGACAAGGCAGGCCGGTCCCGACCATCGCGATGTGGCTTCTCCGAGAAGGTGAGAGCCGCCCGCAAGACTTCGGGGTTTTGGATCGCTGCGTTCCATTTTCCGGGGCGGTCGCTGATATCCGTCCCGTATCCCGAAGTGGGTACATACATTCCGTATGTCAATATACATACGTTGCGTATGCTTGTTAAAAGATTGCCCGAGCCGGTCAGGCGCGCGACGAAATCGTGGTCGCAGGCGGTGTCAGCCTGCGCGCCGGGTGCGCGACCACCATCGATTCCTCTTCCTCGTCCTGCGGCGCGCCCCAGAATTCGGCGAGCGTCGGGCCATTCTTCAGGCGGCGGTCGCGAACCAGAAAGCCCCAGACTTCGCGGAACCAGACGCGGCGGCCCATTTTGGTGTACCAGCGCATCGAATGCCGTTGCTCCGGATCCTTGTGGAACAGGATGCGCGCCAAGGCCTTGGGCCGCGACTGCACGGCCAGTTCGATCAGCTTGACGGCGAAGAACAACATCCACGGCTTGAGGCGGGTCATCTGCAGCACCTGGTGCTTGTAGTCCCACAGGCGGGCGTCCAGCTGGATCACCTTGCGATCCCTGGCAATCCTGAAGAACGGCGTCCAGCGGTGCGGCGTCACATAGAGCGCCTGGATCTGGTCGGGGTCATAAGCGATCAGCTGGCGGAAGCCGCGCCAGAGGTCGCGGAAACTTTCGTCCTCGAAACCGGCCACCCAGGTCGCCATCGACAAGATGCCGTTGAGGCGCAGCAGCCGTATCGCCTCGCGGTCGGATGAGGTGCTGCCGCCCTTGCGGATCAACTGGAGCGTCTGCTCGTCGGTATTTTCCATGCCAAGCAGCCAGCGGATGACGCCGGCCTTGCGATAGAGATGCAGGCTGCCGGCGTCGCGGACGATGTCGTCGGCGCGGGTGGAGCCGACGATCAGCACCGGCACATTCTCGGCGATCATCGCATCGAGAAAGGCGCGCCAGGCTTTTTTGGACGAGGTCGGGTTCTCGTCGGCAAGGTTGATCAGCTCGACGCGGTGCTCGCGGTATAGCCAGGCAATCTCCCGCGCGAACTTCACGGGGTCGCGGTGCCGCCAGCGCGTCCAGAACCCCCGCTGGCCGCAATAGTTGCACAGATGCGGACAGCCTCGCGAGAACTGCATGACCACCGCACGCTTGCCTCCCCAATAGCTATAGCGAGTGATATCGATCAGTTCCCAGCCGATGCGGTAGTCGTCGAGATTGGCGATCGTCCTTGCCGGGTTGGTGGCAAAAGGCCGGCGCAAATCGTCGCGAAAGGCGATGCCCGCCACATCCGACAGCGGCTTGCGTTTTTCAAGCGCTTCGACCAGCGCGACGATGGTCGCCTCCCCCTCGCCACGAACGATGAAGTCGAAGGCCTCCGTTTCGGCCAGTATGTCGCGCCAGTGATAGGTCGGAAACACGCCGCCATAAATCAGGATTGTCGCCGGATCGATGTGTTTGACCATGCCGGCGATCAGTAGGGCTGTCGGATGCGCAGAGGTCGAGCCGGAATGGCCGATCAGAATACAGTCGGGATGATCGCTCAAGGCGTCCCGGACCAGCGTGGCAAGCGGCATCGGCCCGAATTCGGCGTCCACAAGTCGCACTTGATGTCCCGCGTCGATCAGCGGACCGCCCAGTGCCAGCAAACCGAGCGGCGGCAGATGGTCGTCCGGCACACGGCTGCCGATGGCCGTATGTGGCGGGTTGATCAGGACGATTTTCATGGCGGACCTTATGCAATGGCGGTCCGCATGTCGTAGTCGGCGATCTAGCGCTGGAGATTGGCTCGCTTCAGCAGTTTGTGTGCAGCTTTTCCGCAGAAATGCCTACCGTCTGAGATGTGCAAGCGGGACATGGCCCGGCCCCTTGATGTTCTGCAGCACAAGCTGGGTGTGGACGTCGCGCACGCCTTCGAGCCGCATCAGCCGGTGCATGACGAAGGCATTGAGCTCGTCGACCGACGGCACCATCACATGCAACAGGAAATCATGATCGCCGGTCATGGTCCAGCATGAGGACACCTCGTCCATCCGCTGGACGGCGGCGATGAAGCTTTCGGGCGAGCCGTCGCTGTGGCTGGTCAGGCGCACCTGGATGAACACCTCGACCATCAGCCCGACGGCGCGACGGCTGAGCACCGCGGCGAAGCCCTTGATGATGCCCGCCTGCTGAAGCGCCTCGAAGCGCCGCGCGCAAGGTGTCGTCGACAGGCCGATCTCCTGCGCCAGTTCGGATACCGGCTTGCGCCCGTCGCGCTGCAGGCTGTCGAGCATCTTGATCTCGAATTCGTCAAACTGAGGCATTTTCACTCTCCCAAAGCTCGATCGTGGAGTCTTTTACCTCCAACCCCGCATTTGAGCCACCATCAAAGCTGATTTGCCTCGCGCCATCCGGCTAGAATTTCCGACGATCCGCTGATCATGATTTCCAGGGAGAGCAAGCCATGACGATGAACGTTGCCGACTACGCCCGCGAATGCGCGGCGCGAGGCCTTCGCGGCGATTATTCGGTCTGCCGTGCCGATTTCACCGTGGCGCAGGGCTACAATTATAGCGACGAAGAACAGGCGGTGTGGCGCACGCTGTGCGACCGCCAGACGAAGCTGACCAGGAAGCTCGCCCACCATTCCTATCTCGATGGCGTTGCGGCGCTCGGCCTTCTCGACAAGATCCCGGATTTCGGTGAGGTCAGCGAGAAGCTGCGCAAGCTCACCGGCTGGGAGATCGTCGCCGTGCCGGGGCTCATTCCCGCCCAGCCGTTCTTCGACCACCTCGCCAACCGTCGCTTCCCGGTCACCAACTGGCTGCGAACCCAAAAGGAGCTCGACTACATTGTCGAGCCCGACATGTTCCACGATTTCTTCGGTCACGTGCCGATCCTGACGCAGCCGGTCTTTGCCGACTTCATGCAGATGTATGGCAAGAAGGCCGACAGCGTGATTGCGGTCGGCGGCGACGAGATGATCACCAGGCTTTACTGGTACACCGTCGAATACGGGCTGATACGCGAGCCGGGCCAGCCGCTGAAGGCTTTCGGCGCCGGGCTGATGTCATCCTTCACCGAGCTTCAGTTCGCGGTCGAAGGCGGCGAGGCGCACCATGTCGCCTTCGACCTGGAAACCGTAATGCGCACCGGCTACGAGATCGACAAGTTCCAGCGTGCCTATTTCGTGCTGCCGTCGTTCGACGTGCTGCGTGATGCTTTCGAGACCGCCGATCTTGCGGCGATCGTGGCGCGCCGCAAAGGCGAGCCGGCGCTCGACCCGGCGAGCCTATAGGCTGTCGGCTGTTTCCAGGGCCTCGGATTTCAGCCGGGCAAGCTGGTCGCGCTGAAGGTCGAGCGACGCGGTGACGAAGCGCAGGATCGTGGCCAGCTCGGTGTCGCTAAATGTGGCGATCACCTTTTCTCCCTCCTGCGCGATCGCACCATAATAGCGCGCCGATAGTTCTCGCGTGAGTTCCGTCGCCTCTATGACCACCTTGCGCCTGTCCTCGAGGCTGCGCGTTCGTGTCAGCAGGCCGCGCGCCTCCAGCCGGTCGATCAGCGCGGTGACTGCGGCCGGCGTCAACCCTGTTGCGGCCGCGACCTCGCCAGCCGATTGCGGGCCGCCATAGAGCAGCGCCAGGCAATGGCGTTCCGCCGTACTCAGCTCAAGCCTATCGCCTACTGCCTCGTCATAAGCCTGCGTCGCGTCTTGCCAGCCCATAATGGCAAGGCTGATGGCCGTCTTCATGTCGGCCCGATTCATGCTTGACGAGTTTATTTCGATCATCTAACTATCAATTTGCCTAACATTACGGCCATTATAGTAATATGCTGCGTCGGGCGCAAGGCACGGCCTGTCGCAGCACGCAAGGAGTGGACAATGAACCAGAACCAGACGCGCGGCCCACTCACACCGGCCGAAGAATTCAAATACGCCAAGCTGGCGATGGAATGGTATGGCTGGGGTTCTCCCATTGGCCTTGGTATTGCACCGGTCGCGCTGGCGGCCGCTGCCCTGCTGTTCCGCATCGCCATCTTCGGATTTTGACAGCACTGGCCGCGGCGCGGTTGAATTCTGATAGGGTGGAATTTTTCCAGCAGAAGGCTTAGGGCCGAGCTCACGCCGCTTCGGAAATGTCACGATCGATGATCGACAGGTTGCGGCCGCGATGCTTGGCCTCGTAGAGCCGCTGGTCGGCGGCGCGCATCAGCTCCGACACTGCGGCGTCCTCGCCGCAGGTGGTCCCGCCGATACTGACCGTCAGCGGAACGGTTCGTTCGTCGACGGGCCGAAAACGGATACGCTCTACTTCACGGCGGATGCGCTCGGCGACGCGCCTGGCTTCGTGTTCGGTGGCGCCGATCAGAAAGGCGCAGAATTCCTCACCGCCGATGCGGCCAAGGACATCGCCGCTGCGCACGCCACGCTCTATCGCACTTGCGATCAGGAGCAGCGCCTCGTCGCCGATCAGATGGCCGTAGCTGTCGTTGATAGTCTTGAAATGGTCGGCATCGACGATCAGCAATGCCCCGCGATCGGATTTACGCCGAGAGCCGTCGAGGGCGGCAAAGAAACTTTCGCGGTTGAGCATGCCGGTCATGTCGTCGCGGCTCGCCTTTTCCGCCAAGCGCCTGTGGGCGGCGGCGAGCTGGGCATGGGCGCGGGCGAGTTCGCGATGCGCGGTCTTCAACCTTTCGCCCTGCCAGACCGTATAGGCGCCGGCGCCCCAGGCAAGAGCCAGCGGGCATACGGTAGACGTCAACCAGATGGTGCGATTGATCGGAAAACCCATTGCCGGCACGACGATCAGCGTCAGCAAAAGTGAGACGGCGACGGAGGCGAAAGCGATGGCGGCAGACTTTAGAAATATGCGATTCATCGCTTGCTCCCACTGGTCCGTCTTGGTGCCAGCAAGCGCTGAATGTCACCTTTCGGCGATGCTTAAGATTTTAATCACGGCACCATTTTCACCACCCAGGGCGCGCATAGGTTGTGGATAAACCTCCTGTTAGAAAGATCGTTTCGTGCCATAAGGACGGTATGACCACGCTTCCCGACCCCGCCCGCTTTGCCCATGTCACCGACTGGGTGTTCGATCTCGACAACACGCTCTATCCGCACCATTCCAATCTGTTCTCGCAGATCGATGTGAAGATGACCGCCTATGTCGGAGAATTGCTGACGCTGCCGCGCGAGGAAGCACGCAAGCTGCAGAAGGAGCTCTACCGGGAATACGGCACGACACTGAACGGGTTGATGACGCGCCACGGCATCGACCCCGACGACTTTCTCGAGAAGGTCCACGACATCGATTATTCCTGGCTGGTGCCAGATCCCGTCCTCGGCACCGCCATACGCCAGCTTCCCGGCCGCAAATTCATCTTCACCAATGGCGATCGCCGGCATGCCGAACGCACCGCGCGGCAGCTGGGCATTCTCGAGCATTTCGACGACATTTTCGATATCGTCGCAGCCGGGCTGAACCCCAAGCCGGCGCGACAATCCTACGAGAAATTTGCCGAACTCCACGCCGTCACCGGGCAAAATGCGGTGATGTTCGAAGACCTCGCCCGCAACCTGTCGGTGCCGAAATCGCTGGGCATGACCACGGTGCTGGTGGTGCCGCGCAATTTCGAGCCGACCTTCTCGGAAATCTGGGAACGCGACCCGGCCAACGAGGACGACGTGGACTTCGTCACCGACGATCTCGCCGGCTTTCTCACGGCGATCGTCGAAGTCCCCGCTTGAGGCAGTCGGCGCGCTTCAAATTCTTGCTTGCATATCAGAGCTTATAGAAGCGGCTGACGATCCCCCAGGCCTCGTCGGCGGTGTCGACGAAATCGATGATGTCCTGGTCGCCGGGGGTGATCGTACCTTGCTCGGCGAGGAAATCGAGGTCGATCGCCCGTGCCCAGAAAGCCTTGCCGAACAGGATGACCGGCACCCGTTCCATGCGGCCGGTCTGGATCAGGGTCAGCGTCTCGAAGAACTCGTCCATCGTACCGAAGCCGCCGGGAAACACCGCAACGGCCTTGGCACGCATGACGAAATGCATCTTGCGGACCGCGAAATAGTGGAAGTTGAAGCAGAGTTCCGGCGTCACGTAGGCGTTTGGCGCCTGCTCGTGCGGCAGCACGATGTTGAGACCGATCGACGGCGCGCCTACATCGTCGGCGCCGCGATTGCCGGCCTCCATGACGCCAGGCCCGCCGCCGGTCACCACGACGAATTCGCGATAGTACGAAGTGGCCGACTGCTGCGAGCAGAGGCGGGCGAATTTGCGCGCCTCCTCATAGTATTTGCTGTTTTGCTCGAGATTCTTCTTCTGCGTCTCGTTCTTGGCCGCCCAGGCTTCACCGCCGGGCTCGGGGATGCGCGCGCCGCCGAACAGGATGACGGTCGATTGGATGCCGCGCTCGGCCAGGATCATCTCCGGTTTCAGCAGTTCGAGCTGCAGCCTGACCGCGCGCAACTCGCGCCGCGTCATGAAATCGGGGTCGTTCCAGGCCAGCCGATATGTCTCCGCGCGCGTTTGCGGCGTGTCCGGCACGCTTTTCGACCGCTCCAGATCCTCGTCCGAATGCGGTAGCGGCGTCCACCCCGCCTTTTCCATGGGAGTCATATTTTGCTTTACCCGTCCAATCATTCACTTGCGCCGTCCCGTGACGCTGCCGCGATTGACCCTCCCCAAGCCTTCACATAGGGTCCGCGCGACTTTCAAACAGGTTAAGGCGCCGGCCCTTAACAGCTTGGTAATGGAGCGAATTCATGTCGAAGCCCGATCTCGCGAGTCTCGAGAAGATCATCGAGAACGCCTTCGAGGAACGCGACACCATTTCGACCGCAACCCGCGGCGAGACGCGCGAGGCCATCCAATCGGCGCTCGACCTGCTCGACCGGGGCGTCGCCCGCGTCGCCGAGCGGCAGGCCGACGGCAAATGGCACGTCAACCAGTGGCTGAAGAAAGCGGTGCTGCTGTCCTTCCGGCTCAACCCGATGGAGATCATCAAGGGTGGTCCCGGTCAGGCGGTATGGTGGGACAAGGTGCCTTCGAAGTTCGACGGCTGGAGCGCCGTCGATTTCGAGAAGGCCGGCTTCCGCGCCGTGCCGTCGTCGATCGTGCGCCGCTCTGCCTATGTCGCGCCGGGCGCCGTGCTGATGCCGTCCTTCGTCAATGTCGGCGCCTATGTCGATAGCGGCACCATGGTCGACACCTGGGCGTCGGTCGGCTCCTGTGCCCAGATCGGCAAGAATGTGCATCTGTCGGGCGGCGTCGGTATCGGCGGCGTGCTGGAGCCGATGCAGGCCGGCCCAACCATCATCGAGGACAATTGCTTCATCGGCGCCCGTTCCGAAGTGGTCGAGGGCTGCATTGTTCGCGAGGGCTCAGTGCTCGGCATGGGTGTCTTCATCGGCCAATCGACCAAGATCGTCGACCGCGCCACCGGCGAGATCTTCTACGGCGAAGTGCCGGCCAATTCCGTCGTCGTCGCCGGCTCACTGCCGGGCAAGCCTTTTCCAAACAACGAGCCCGGCCCCAGCCTCTACTGCGCCGTCATCGTCAAGCGGGTCGACGCAAGAACCCGTTCCAAGACCTCGATCAACGAATTGCTGCGCGATTGATCTCCCGAGAACGGATGCACCGGGTTGACTGACAAACCTCAATTCCTATGGCTTTTCTTCAGCCTTTCTGGGCGGGTGAATCCGAGCGCTTATGTTTTGGCTGGCCTCTTGCCGGTCATCGTTCAACTCTTTCTGCTCTACCAGTTCGCGCGAACGCCGTTAGGCACTGCCGCGAGCCAGTATTGGGCGCTCGCCTTATGGATCGCTGTGTTCGTCTCGACATGGTCGACCTTTGCGCTAACGGCGAAGCGGTTCCATGATTTCGGCAAGCCTGCCTATTACGCATTGATCTCTCTCATTATCGGCTTCGTCCTGCTTTTTATCCTGGCTTTTTTCAAAAGTGACCCAGGCCCCAACCGCTACGGCAAGCGCACCAACGCACCGGCCGAACCCTGAGCGCCAATCGGACATTTCGTCATGCGCTACCGCTCGCTTGATTCGAAACTGATCCTCGAAACCGCCGAACGGCTGGAAGAGCGCGTCGCCGAGCGCTTTCCCGATGCAGGCCTGCGCGGCGTCGCCGCCGAGCTCGTGTCGCTGTCGCGCGATCTGGCAAAGGCAGCCAAGGCGCTGGAGGCGCCGATCTGGTGGCTGCGCGGCCTCATCATCGCCGCTTTCGTCGTCGGAGCGCTGATGTTCCTGTTCGTCGGCACAATCCTGCCGCTCGGCCGCATCTCGGGAAACCACGATGCCTTCCAGTCGGTGCAAGGCATCGAAGCCTCCCTCAACATGATCATCCTCGCCGTGCTGGGCTTCCTGGCCCTGATCCGCTCCGAGGAGCGGATCAAGCGCAAGCGGGTGTTCCGCCAACTCCACGGGCTGCGGTCGCTCATCCACGTCATCGACATGCACCAGCTGACCAAGGATCCGGCAGCACTTTCAGCCAGTTTCAAGCCGACTGCACATTCGCCAGCCCGCATCACCAACGCCGCCGACCTTGCCCGCTATCTCGACTATTGCTCCGAAATGTTGTCGATCACCGGCAAGATCGCCGCGCTGTTTGCCCAGTCGGTCAATGACGCCGTGGTCATCGATGGCGTCAATGACATCGAGAACCTGGCGTCGAACCTGTCGCGAAAGATCTGGCAGAAGATCACGCTGATCGAAACCCCTCATGGGCAGCCGGCACATGCGAAGAAAACCGATCCCGAGCCGGGTCCGCCGCGTCGGCCTGCAGTCCGCAGACGACCGGGGCCGGCAAGCTAAGACCCGCGAGCCGGCGGCAGATCCGCTAGAGCGGCAGAGCGGGGAGTTCCGAAACCCCGGTTTTGCGCCGGACGCTCTAAGCGAATGTTAATCACCCTGGCCCAGCATGCCGGCGAAAACTGTGTCGACCGGCACGGAGCGCTCGACTGGCAAGCGACCTATCCCTGACCACCAAGGAGCCGCGCAAAACGTGGAGCGCCGCCGCTCGCCTGTTTGCCTGGTTCTCTTCGCCGATGAGATTGGAACCGGAAGCCGTCCGCGCCCGGCTTCTCGACACCACTTTCGACCGCAAATTCGCAGTCTTGTTCGGCACCATCAGCGTTCTGGTGGTTGCGGTCAGCGCCGCACTTGCCACGAAGGATTGGTGGCCCTACGCCTGGATCGCAGCCGACCTGATGCTTTTCGTCGTCCGCGTTCTGCTGATGCGGGAATGCGAGCAGGCCCGCAGGCGCGGCTCGAAAGGGCCGCTGGCGGGCCTGATGGCAGCCAGCGGTGTATGGTCGGTCGTTTTCGGCCTCGGCTGCTATGGCTGTGTTGCCAGCGGGAATATGGCGCTTTCCGTACTTGCCGCCTTGAATGTCGCAGGTGTCGTTGGCGTGGTGTCGTCACGCAATGCGGCCACCCCGCGCTTCGCCATATTCGTCATGTTGGCCGTAAGCCTGCCTTACGTGGTCGGTGCATTGTTTTCCGCAGCGCCCGGAATGCCGATCGTCGGAATTCAAACGCCGTTCTATGTGGCCGGCGTCATCATCGTGCTGCTTCAGAACCACGCAATCAACGCCCGCATGATCCGCGCCGAGCTGGACAATCGCGACCTGGCGATCAAGGACGCGCTGACCGGCCTGCCAAACCGCATCTTCCTGCAGGAAAAATTGCGCGACATGTGCCGCGACCTTGCGGCGCCGGCCGCCAATGGCGGCAAGCCGTTTGCCGTGCTCAGCATGGACCTCGACGGCTTCAAACAGGTCAACGACCGTTTTGGTCATGCGGTCGGCGACGTGCTGCTGCGCAAGGTGGCCGAACGATTGAAGCGCGGCTTCCGGCCGGGGGACGTGGTCTTCCGTATCGGCGGCGACGAATTCGTCATCCTTTTGCCCGCAACCTCGGAGATCGAGGCCACCTATCTGGCAAAGCGGGCCATCGAAAAGGTCTCGGTGCCTTTCGACCTCGGGGTCGGTTCCGCCATCCATGTCGGCTTGAGCGTCGGCAGCGCCTTTGCACCCGCCGACGGCGGCGATCCGGAAATCCTGCTCACCTGTTCCGACCATGCACTCTACGAAGCCAAGCGCACCGGCAAGGGCCGTTATTGGGCGCCTGTGCGGGCTACGATCTGACGGTCGCAGCGACAGCTTCCGGCGGCAAGCAAGGCGATCCGCGCCTCTCCTGCTCGGCCGCGCGCACCAGTGCAGTGACATGCTTCAGCAAAGGCGCCGGCGTGCCGGCCTTTTCGGCCAAACGCAGGACCGCGCCTTGCAGTTCGCCGATCTCCGTCGACCGGCGGCGCCGCAGGTCATCCCACATCGACGAACGCGCGGCCGGATCGATGGCAAGCATCCGCCGCGCCAAGAACTTGAACAGCCCGTCGGGCAGGCGAAGCACTTTCGGCAGCAGTGCGGGACGCAGGCCGGCGATGCGAGCGGGTTCGATGCCTGTCGCCGTCATTGCCGCCAATGCTTCGTCGATCTGACCGGCCAGGATCAGCCGCCAGCGGCGATCGGCAAGCTCTGCCGCCAGCGGCAGACCGGAAAGCGCCACCAGCGCGTTGTTGAGGTTGAGCAGCAGCTTGTCCCATAACACCGCGTCGATGTCACCATGCGTCGCGACGGCAAACCCCTCGACATCAAGCAGTTCGTCAAGGCCCGCCGAGCCCTGTTCGATCATCACTTTGCCGCCGCTGGCGCGGTGCAGGCGAAGCGGCAATTCGCCCTCCGGCGATTGGACCACGTTGAACGGCACCATGCCCGCGAGCACCGGCTGGGCGGTGAGATGGGCTCGCAATTTATCGGCATTGTCGACGCCGTTCTGCAGGCTGAGTATCACCACGTCCGGTCGGGCATGGGCGGCAATCAGCCCGGCCATGTCTTGCGTCGCGCCGCTCTTGACCGTTACCAAAATGACATCGGCATCGGAGAATGCTACCGCCGGATCGGCGGTGACCGACAATGCGTCCGGTTTGACAGAACGGTCGCGGCCGTCAGGGTCGGTGATGCGCAATCCAGCTTCTTGCAGGGCCTTCTCGACGCGCGGTCGCGCCAGCAGAACCACCTTTCGCCCGGCAAGTATCAGGCAGCCGCCGGCGTAGCAGCCGATACTGCCGGCACCGGCGATTACGATCGTCTTGCCACGCGTGACCATGCGATGGCCCTGTTCTGGTCGAGAGACCTTGCCGCAATTATACGACATGAAAACCATAATGTCGGCGGCATGGCTGGCCCTCACGTCTGGCCGTGACAGACCTTGCGCTTTCGACTATCGCTTTTGCCCATGATGCTGCCTACCGATCCGGTTAGAAATCTCGCTGCACTCATCCGCTGTGCTTCCGTGACGCCCGCCGAAGGCGGTGCGCTGCGCGCGCTGGAGGCGATGTTGAAGCCGCTCGGCTTTGCGGTCGAGCGACCGGTGTTTTCCGAAGCCGGCACACCGGACATCGAGAACCTTTACGCGCGGCGTTCCGGCAATGGCCCGCATCTGATGTTTGCCGGCCATACCGACGTGGTGCCGGTGGGCGACGAGGCAGCCTGGACGCACCCGCCCTTTGGCGCCGAGATCGCCAATGGCGAGATGTTCGGCCGCGGCGCCGTCGACATGAAGGGCGGCATTGCTTGTTTCGTCGCGGCGGTGGCGCGACATGTCGAGCAGAAGGGCGGCCCGAAGGGGTCGGTCTCGCTGCTGATAACCGGCGATGAGGAAGGCCCGGCGATCAACGGCACGACGAAGCTGCTCGAATGGGCGGCCGCCAAAGGCGAGAAATGGGATGCCTCGATCGTCGGCGAGCCTACCAATCCCGACGCGCTTGGCGATATGATCAAGATCGGCCGGCGCGGCTCGCTATCGGGCACGGTCGTCGTCAACGGCCGCCAGGGCCACGCCGCCTATCCGCAGCTAGCCGACAATCCGGTGCGCGGCCTGGTGACGCTGGTCGACGCCTTGCTGCACCCCGTCTTCGACAACGGAACAAGGGATTTCCAGCCGACGAATCTTGAGGTGACCTCCATCGATGTCGGCAATCCCGCCACCAACGTCATCCCGGCGAAGGCAGCAGCTACCTTCAATATCCGCTTCAACGACACATGGACCGCCGAGACGATCCAGGCCGAGATCCACAACCGCCTCGACCGGGCGGCGAAACGCAAGAAATACCGCGCCGGCAAGAAGACGCCGGTCGACTACGAGATCGTCTGGCGCGACGGGCCGAGCCATGTTTTCCTGACACGCGACGACAGGCTAATCGAGACGCTTGGCGGTTCGGTCAAAGCGGTGACCGGCAGGAAGCCGGCGCTCTCCACCTCCGGCGGCACCTCCGATGCCCGCTTTATCAAGGATTATTGTCCGGTGGTCGAATTCGGCCTGGTCGGCAAGACCATGCACATGGTCGACGAACGTGTGGCGATTGCCGATCTCGAGACGCTGACGCAGATTTATCTGCGCTTCGTTGAAGACTGGTTTGCGCAGGACATATCCTAGTGATGCTTTCAGCGGATGAAACCTATGCTTCGCTTGCCGGCGCCTGGCGGCTGATGCTCGGCAAGGCCGACGGATTTCGCCTGCTCGACCTTTCGGCGGACGGTTTCTGGAACTCCTTTTTTGCCATCGTCGTCGCGGCGCCGGCATTGATCGTCGGCTGGGTCGGCATTGCCAACGAGATCGGCGATCCCGACGCATTCGTCGGCCGTTTCAGCATGTTGATCCGGCTGGCCACCGTCGATATCGGCGCCTGGGTGCTGCCGCTCATCGGCCTGGCCCTGGTCGCGCCGCGGGTCGGCGTCGGCAGCCGTTTCGTCCATTATGTCGTCGCCAGCAACTGGGCCTCGGCGATCATCGCCTGGATGATGCTGCCATCGGCGTTGATCCGGCTTTTCCTGACATCGGCCAACGAAGTCTCCGGGCTGGTGTCGCTGCTGCTGTTCGCGCTGTCAATGGTATTGACCTGGCGGATGACCAACGTTGCCATCGGCAGGGGTGCGGCTGTCGGCAGCGCTGTTTTTGCCGGCATGTTCGTGGCGTCGCTGATCGTCCTGTTCGGCCTGCAGGCGCTGCTCGGTATCAGCGTGCCGGATCAGCCAGGCGTCGGATAATCGACGCCGACTAGAAACAGCCCGTCGGGCGGCGCCACCTGACCGCAGGCCGCACGGTCGCGCGCCTCGAGCGCGGCCTTGAGGTCGGCAATGGTCCAGCCGCCTTCGCCGACACGTTTGAGCGAGCCGACCATCGAGCGCACCTGGTTGTGCAGGAATGACCGCGCCGAAGCGCGGACTTCGATGAAATCGCCCGCCCGGCTGACATCCAGCCGGTCGAGCGTGCGGACCGGGCTGGTGGCTTGGCACTGGGTCGAGCGGAAGGTGGTGAAATCATGCCGGCCAAGCAGCACTTTTGCCGCTTCGTGCATGGCGGCGGCATCGAGCTGCTTCGGTACCCACCAGATCTTGCCCTTGTCGAGCGCTGCTGGCGCGCGGCGGTTGACGATACGGTAGAGATAGTGGCGGCCGATCGCCGAGAAACGCGCATCGAAGCCATCCGGCACGACGGCGGCCTTCAGGATGGCGATGTGCGCCTTGGCCGCTTGCAGATGCGCGTTGACGGCGTCGCGCACCTTGTCGCCGGGCCATGCCTTGACCAGATCGACATGCGCCACCTGAGCGGTCGCGTGGACACCGGCATCGGTGCGGCCGGCGGCGCGCAGAGAGACCTGCTCGCTGCAGAACTTCTCGATCGCCTGCTCGATCGCCTGCTGCACCGAAGGCTGATTGGCCTGGCGTTGCCAGCCGGCGAAGAGACTGCCGTCATATTCGATGTCGAGGCGAAAACGCGGCATTCCCGGATCGAGGCGAAATCAGGCGGCGAGGGCTGAGCCGAAGGCCGAGGCGTAGACCAGCCTGCCGGTCTCCGGCGCCTCGCCCCAGGCAAGCGCCTGCAAAGCCTCGCCTTGGTAGTCGCTCTCGAATTTCGCTGCACGGGCGCGGCTGTAGCCGAAGCGGCCATAGTAGGCCGGATCGCCGAGCACCACAGCGAGCGTCTCGCCGGCGGCTTTCAGGCGGATATGAGCCTCGCGGACCAGGGCACCGCCGATGCCGGTGCCGTGGAACGACGGCTCGACTGCCAGCGGCGCCAGCGCGACTGCCGGGAAGCTCTTGCCGCCATTCTGCACGAAGAGCCGTGAAAACAGGATATGGCCGACCACTTGCCCGTCTTCGTCCGCCACCAGTTCGACGACGGCATCACCGCCGGTGACCAGCGCGTCGACCAGTCCGGCCTCCGCCTGCTGGCCGAATGCGTGTTCTTCGACAAGGCGAATCGCCTCGCGGTCCCGCGGCGTCGCCGCGCGTATGGACATCATGCTCATGACAATTTCATCCCTTTTTCGAGCTTGGCCCCGCGCAGAAACTCCTGCGCGGCAATGGGCCTTCCGCCCGCACGTTGAACTTCGACCAGCCTGATCGCGCCTGACCCGCAGGCAACCGTCAGCCGGTCATCGAGAATTCCTCCCGGTTCGCCGGCGCCTTGCGAGAGCGTCGAGCGAAGCAGTTTCAGCCGTTCCATGCGGCCGCCGATTTCGGCCTCGCACCATGCACCGGGAAAGGGCGACAGGCCGCGAATCTGGTTGTGCACGTCGCCGGCAGGTCGCAGCCAGTCTATGCGAGTCTCCGATTTATCGATTTTCTTGGCGTAGGTCACCCCCACCTCCGCCTGTGTGGTAAATGTCAGCGTATTCCGCTCGAGCCGTTCGAGCGCTTGCACCATCAGCGCAGCACCCAGGATCATCAGCCGGTCGTGCAGATCGCCGGCCGTCATGTCGGGTCCAATAGCGCATTTTTCAACCATTGCCACAGGCCCGGTGTCGAGGCCTTCCTCCATCCGCATCACCATCATGCCCGTCTCGGTATCGCCGGCCATGATGGCGCGCTGGATAGGGGCAGCGCCGCGCCAGCGCGGCAATAGCGATGCGTGGCCATTGAGGCAACCGAGCCGCGGCGCCTCGAGAATAGGTTTGGGCAGAAGCAGCCCGTAGGCGACGACCACGGCGACATCGGCGCGCAAGGTGCGGAACGCCTGCTGCTCCGCCTCGCTCTTCAGCGACACCGGCGACCGCACCTCGATGCCAAGCCGCTCCGCCTCACGCTGCACCGGCGACGGCGTCAGCTCGAGCCCGCGCCGGCCTGCGGCGCGCGGCGGCTGCGTGTAGACGGCTGCCAATTCATGCCCTGCCCCGGCGATCGCTCGCAGCGTCTGCACGGAGAATTCGGGCGTACCCATGAAGATGACACGCAGGGGCATTCGTCGACCCCTATCCCACCATCTTGCCCGGCGCCTTGTCCCTGGCGAGCTTCTTGAATTTCTTGACCACCATGTCGCGCTTCAGCTTGGAGATGTGGTCGATGAACAGCACGCCGTTTAGGTGGTCGATCTCATGCTGCAGGCAGGTCGCCATCAGCCCCTCGGCCTCGATCTCCTGCAGCTTGCCGTCGCGATCGAGATACTTCACCCGCACCGCTGCCGGACGCTCGACCTCGGCATAGTAATCCGGGATCGACAGGCAGCCTTCCTCGTAGACCGAACGCTGGTCGGAGCTGTCGAGGATTTCGGGATTGATGAAGACGTGCGGTGCCGGCGTCTCGTCCTCCTTGGCGAGGTCGATCACTAGCAAGCGCAAGGGTTCGCCGACCTGGATCGCCGCGAGGCCGATGCCGGGCGCGTCATACATGGTGTCCAGCATGTCGCCGGCCAGTTTACGCAAATCACCGTCGACACGCTCGACCGGTTTTGAAACCTGACGCAGGACGGGATCGGGGAGGATGATAAGCGGCTTGATCGACATGGCGTCTCACCTAAGACCTCGCAGGAAAAGCGTCAACCGGGACGCCTTCTGGTCGTTCACGTTTTGATCTGTGCCGCCAGACCGAATCATCTATGCTGTCGGCATGAACGATCTGGCCACCATCCTGTCCGAACCTGTCGCCCGCCTCGGCGCCACCACGATCACGCTCGGCCCTGCCCTGGGTTTCGGCGCAATGCTGTTCCTCGGCCTGTTCGTGGCGCTCGTCATTGCGCTCTGGCGATCGGCCAAGGCGCGTGCAATGGCGGCCGCCGAAGCCGCCGACCACGCCCGCGACGCCGAGGTGCGGATGGCCGGCATCTTGGCAAGCCAGGCGGAAATGCAGGGCCGTATGGGCGCTATCGCCGAAGTGTTCGGGGCGCGTCAGGCCGAACTGACCCAGTCGATCGGCCAGCGCCTCGACGCCATGACCGGCCGCCTCGGCCAGACCATGACCGAGCAGACGAGATCGACGCATGAGAGCCTCGCCAAGCTGCAGGAGCGGCTGGCGGTCATCGATATCGCGCAAGGCAACATCCAGTCGCTGGCCGGCCAGGTCGTGCAATTGCAGGCGATCCTTTCCAACAAGCAGACGCGCGGCGCCTTCGGCCAGTCGCGTATGGAAGCCATCGTCGCCGACGGATTGCCCCACGGCGCCTATGAATTCCAGGCGACCTTGTCGAATGGCAGCCGGCCCGACTGCCTGGTGAAGATGCCGAACGGCGCACCGTCGCTTGCCATCGATGCAAAGTTTCCACTCGAGGCCTGGAATGCCATCCGTGCCGCCGAAGGCGCCGACCTGCAGAAGTCCGCCGCTCAGGCTTTCCGCCGCGACATCGAGGTGCATGTCCGGGATATTTCCGAAAAATACCTGATCCAGGGCGAGACGCAGGACACTGCCTTCATGTTCGTGCCCTCGGAATCGGTGTTCGCCGAAATCCACGAGAATTTCGAGGCCGTTGTCCAAAAGGCGCATCGATCGCGGATCGTCATCGTCTCGCCATCGCTTTTGATGCTGTCGATCCAGGTCATCCAGGCGATCCTCAAGGATGCCCGTATGCGCGAGCAGGCGCACCTGATCCAGGGCGAGGTCATCCGGCTGATGGAAGACGTCTCTCGGCTCGACGAGCGGGTGCGCAAATTGCAGACGCATTTCGGTCAATCGGCCAAGGATATCGAGGACATCCTCGTCTCGACATCGAAGGTGACCAGGCGCGGACAAAAGATCGAGGCGCTGGAGTTTGGCGTGCAGCCGGCGGAGGACACCGCTGGGTCGAATGGCAGCGGAGCAAAAGCGGAAAGCAGCGCGCGTGTTGCCGATTCGAAAACCGGGCAGCTGAGGCTAAGGGTCGTCGAAGGCGACGATTGAGAGCTACGCCGGAACCGGAGCCGAGGCTTCGCCCGGTCTGGCGCTACTGCTCCTCGATGATGGTTGTGCCTTCGAATTCCGGCAGCCAATGCAGCGCCGAGCGATGCCAGATCTGCTTTCTCGGCACCAGTTGATCGCGCTGCCATGCCGTGCCGACCCTGATGCCGTAAACCTTCGGTCCCGCGCCCGCCGACGTGGCGTAGAGATGCGAGCCGCACTCACCGCAAAATGCCTGAGCGCGCTTGGCACCACTCGAACCGGTCTTGATGTAGATTTTCGGCGCGCCCTTGGTGATCGTGTAATTGTCCTCGGACGCCGGCACGGTGACGCGAAAGGCCGTTCCGGTTAGCTTCTGACAATCGATGCAGTGACAAATGGTGGTCTTTTCCGGATCGACCTCGGCCTCGTAAGTAATGGCGCCGCAATGACACCCGCCGTCGATTTTCATCTTCGTTCCTCCTGGAGCTTTTGCGCGCAATCATAACCGGGACTGCCCGATGGCGCAGCCATTTTCCTCAGGCCGGCTCCCCTCCGGACGCCGCCAAGGCCTTGCTCCGCCGTTCCCAGGTGCCGGTGGTCTGCGGCTTGACGAACAGGCGCGTGACCTCCGGCATCTCCGCCTTCAGCCGTGTCTCGAGGCGTTCGACACAGGTCTCTATCTCGGGCGCCGACAAGTGGTCCTCGAACTCGATGCTCAGAGCGGCGACGATCTCCTGAGGCCCCATATGGAGCGTCAGTACGCCATTTGCCCGCTGCACCGCCGGGTCCTGCTGGACAATGGCCAGCACTTTCATTTGCACCTCGGGCGAGGCCGGCTCGCCGAGCAGCAGGCTCTTGCTTTCGCGGGCCAGGAAGATCGCGGTCGCGCCCAGGATCAGCGCGATGCCGATCGACGCGGCGCCGTCGAGCTTCGGCATGTCCAGCAGTTCCGCCGCCAATATGCCGGCGAAGGCGACAACGAGGCCGAGAAGTGCCGCGCTGTCCTCGAAGAGTACGGTGTAGACACTCGGGTCCTTGCTGAGCTGCACCGCCTCGAGCCAGCCGTGGCTGCCTTTTTGGTGGCGGAACTCGTTCAGCGCCACCAGCCAGGAGGTGCCTTCGAACAGGAAGGAAAGGCCAAGTACAGCGTAGTTCACCTTTGCGTTGGCAATCGGCTCCGGCGCCATGATGTGCGTCACGCCTTCGTAGAACGATATGCCGGCGCCCAGTGCAAAGACGAGGAGCGCGACGATGAAGCTCCAGAAATACAGCTCGCGACCATGGCCTAGCGGATGCGTCCGATCGGCCGGCCGGGCGGCGCGGTGCATGCCGTAAAGCAGCAGGCTGCCATTGCCGGTATCGACGAGCGAGTGGACGCCTTCCGAGAGCATTGCCGAGCTGCCCGTGAACAAGGCAGCGGCGAATTTGGTCAGGGCGATCGCAAGATTGCCGGCGAGCGCCGCATAGATCACTTTTTTCGACCCGCCATGCGCCGCCATGGTGTGCTGCCTTGGTTGATGCACCGAGATTAGCGGAGCACGCCCACGCTCCACAGCTCGAACAACGCCCGAAGTGTCGAGTTGTTCAAAAGGGCAGCGCGAGAGGCTATTCGATGACCTCCTCCGTCCAGACCTTGAAGCCAGCCAGCGCGCCCGGTCCAAAAATGTGGGTGAGTGGGACATCGGCGGCATCGCGTCCGGAGGCAATCAGGATGCGGCCGATGCGCGGCGCGTTGTTGCGCGGGTCGAACGCGTGCCAGCGGCCGCCGAGATAAACCTCCATCCAGGCGGCGAAATCCATGTCCGACCACGGCTTTGGCAGGCCGATATCGCTGATATAACCGGTGCAGTAGCGGGTCGGGATGTTCAGGGCGCGGCAGAAGGCGACTGCGAGGTGGGCAAAGTCGCGGCACACACCACTCTGCTCGCGATAGGCTTCGGCTGCGGTGCGTGTCGGCCGTGCATTGAAATAGTTGAAGACGATATGGTTATGGACGAAGTCGCAGACCGCCTGGACGCGCGGGATGCCGAGCGGGGTATTGCCGAACAGCCGCCAGGCTTCGTTCGCCAGCACGTCGCTCTCGCAATAGCGGCTGGGCAGCAGGAACAGCAGCGTCTCCGACGGCAGATCGCGCACCTCATGCTGCCATGCCGTCAGCTCGCGCGTCTCGAAGGAGCCGGGGTCGCGGATGACCGCGTCCGTGCCGAACGCAAAGCGCCCGGCCGGCGCAACGAGACGGTTGCACCAATTGCCGAAACTGTCGCGATAGCTTTCGATCGGCACCGGCGGGTTCGACGTCAGGAAGTCCGGCCGCTCGAGATCGGATGCGCGCGAATAATGGACGTTGAGCATCGCGATCAGCGGTGTTTCCTGCGGGAAGTCGAAGCTCATCTGGCAACCGATGTGGATCCGCATTGTCGTCCTGACCGGACTGCGCGATCATCAGCCGGCGAAAAGCAAGGGCTGATGCTGCAGTGCGAAGAGGACCATCGCACGGACCGCTGCGGTTTACGAGGGAATTAGAAACCGGTTGACGGCCATCGGCCAAGGCGACTGCACGGCAGCGGCCTCTTGCAGTCTAGCGTTTTCTCTTGTTTCACTTCGCCAGACATCAACCGGAGGAACGAATCATGGCTAAAGGTGCGATGAAGGCAGGCAAGGAAGCCCGCAAGCCGAAGAAGGACGCGAAGAAACCCGCTCCGGCGCCGGCCCTGAAGGCACCGCCGGTGAAGGCGATGAAGCTGAAGGACAAGTAGGGCCGCAGCTACCGTTTTGGCTTATTTCGACCGGCCGCAAATGCGGCCGGTATTGTTGTTCATTAAGCGCACGAGCATCCCATATGGATGCGGCGAAGATAGTTTTTGCGCTTTCAAGAGATCGGCCGGGAGCCATCGAAACGGAGCGTTCCGATGTCGTGGATTTTCCTGTTCTTCGCCGGCCTGTTCGAGATCGGCTGGGCGATCGGCCTAAGATACACCGACGGATTCTCGAAGCCGCTGCCAACCGTCCTGACGGTAGCCTCGATGATTGTCAGCCTGACCTTGCTCGGCCTGGCGCTGAAGGCACTGCCGGTCGGCACAGCCTATGCGGTATGGACCGGCATCGGCACCGTCGGCACGGCGCTGTTGGGGATATGGCTGCTCGGGGAGCCGGCGACCGCGATCAGGCTGGCCTGCATCGCGCTCATCGTTTGCGGCATTATGGGACTGAAGCTCGCGGCTTAAGTCGGCCCGACAGACCAAACGCCTTCAGGGCCGCTGCAAGGCGGCCCTGATTCTTGAATTCGGCTGATCAGCGCCGGAAGGCGCTATCGGGCGGAGAAGCCGGGCGGCGTCCTGCCGGTGCGCTGCTTGCGCGCGGCATAGCGTGCGTCACGCTTGGCCTTGCGTTCGGCCTCGTCGGCAAGAAAACGGGCGATGCGCTCGTTCTCTTCAGCTTCCCGGATCTTCGCTTCGGCCTGTGCTGCCTCTTCGGCGGCAATGCGTGCCGCTTCGGCAGCTGCCTCGCGCTCGGCCTTTTCGGCCGCTTCGCGCGCCAGCTTTTCCTGCTTCAGCCTGGCCTTTTCGGCCTCGCGTATCGCGCGGGCCTCGAGGATTGCCTTGCGCTCGGCCTGTCGTGCCAGCACCGCTGGATCATCTGCCGCCGGCTTTGCCTTGAAGCGCTCCAGAAGCGCCTTCTTTGCCTCGTTTGCGGCATTGCGCCGCTCGAAAACGTCTTTTTCCCTGTAGATAGCCAAGTCCACTTCCCTGGAGTCAATTTGCGAGGCTTACATACGCGTGAAAACCGAGAGTTCAAGCGCCAAAACGGTATGCCAGCCATGAAATTCTGATCTGTTGCAACCGGGAGACGCCATTTCGATCGAATTCGGCTGAAAGCCACCCGCACTGTTCACCATCCAGGCCTCTGGCGGCGCAGCGGACTGATCGCTACCTGTAGCGCCAAGACAAAACGCTAGGATGACACCACTATGGAACTCGGTCTCTACACCTTCGCTGACGTCAGCCCGGAACCGGGTCCCGGTGCGATCGGTGCGCATGAGCGGCTGCGCAACCTGATCGAGGAGATCGAGCTCGCCGATCAGGTCGGGCTGGACGTCTTTGGTCTCGGCGAGCACCACCGTCCCGACTATGCTGCCTCCGCTCCGGTGGTGGCGTTGGCGGCGGCTGCCGAACGAACCAAGCGCATAAGGCTGACCAGCGCGGTCACCGTTTTGTCCTCCGACGATCCGGTGCGCGTCTTTCAGCAGTTTGCCACCCTCGATCTTCTGTCCGGCGGCCGGGCCGAGATCATGGCCGGGCGCGGCTCGTTCATCGAATCCTTTCCGCTGTTCGGCTATAATCTCGAAGACTATGACGAGCTCTTTGCCGAGAAGCTCGACCTGCTGCTCGCCATCCGTGATCATGTCAAGGTGACCTGGTCGGGCAGTCTGCGCGCGCCGATCAACGATCGCGGCGTCTATCCCCGGCCCTTTCAGGACAAATTGCCGATCTGGATCGCGATCGGTGGTACGCCGCAATCGGCGGCGCGGGCTGGCGTACTCGGGTTGCCGCTGGCTCTGGCGATCATCGGCGGCGAACCGGCGCGGTTTGCACCACTGTTCGACATCTACAGGGATGCAGCCAGGCGGGCCGGCAGCGATCCGGCGAGCCTTGCCACCAGCCTCAACGTGCACGGCTTCATCGCCGACACCGCCGACCAGGCAGCCGACGAGTTCTACAGGCCGCAGGCCGAAGTGATGAACCGCATCGGCCGCGAGCGCGGCTGGGGGCCGACGTCGCGGGCTCATTTCGACCAATCGCGCGGCCCGAACGGCGCCCTGTTCGTCGGCAATCCAGAACAGGTGGCGCACAAGATCATTGCCCAGCACAGGATATTCGGCAACGACCGCTTCCTGCTGCAAATGGCGATCGGCACCATGCCGCACGCCAAGGTCATGAAGGCTATCGAACTCTACGGCACCAAGGTGGCGCCGATCGTGCGCCGGGAAACTGCGAAGGCCGTCGCCGCGGCAGCGCCGGTTGCCTGATTCACCAGCAAAGCCGCGAGGCGGCCTTGCCGGTGACGCCGGCTAACGGAACCTTGAAGCCGCAGAGGCGTTTTCGCCAACGGTCTACACCAATCGCGGTGTGCCGCCGAGGGTCAGAATGAAAGCCGAACCCGCCGCTTCGGGCGCAAGCGCTGCCGAAAGCCCGGATTCGCGCGTCGAGGCGCGGGCGGATGCGCATCTGATGCGTTCGCTGCTCGTCGGCATCTTCATCCTCATGGCGATCTACGCGCTTTACTTCGCCCGCGCCTTCTTCATGCCGGTCATTCTGGCTTTTCTGCTGGCGCTGACGCTGACGCCGATCGTTCGCTTCCTGCGCAAGCATGGCATGCCCGATGTCATTTCGGCGACACTGCTGGTGCTGCTTTCGTTTTGCCTCGTCGCCGTCGCGGGATATCTGCTCAGCGGCCCGGTCATCGACCTCATCAACAACACCTCGACGATCGGCCAGCAGCTTACCGACCGTCTGGCACAACTGCGCCGTCCGTTCGAACGGATCGTGGAGATTTCGCGCCAGATCGAGGGCCTGACACAGACGTCCCAGGAGCCGGGCGTTCAGAGGGTGGCGATGGCGCCATCGGGTATTCTCTCGCAGGCCGCCGGCAATGTGCTGTCGGCCGGCGCCAGCGTCACCATCGTCTTCGTCCTGTCGCTGTTCCTGCTCGCCTCGGGCACGATGTTCTATGAAAAGATCGTCCAGTCCTTCCCCAGTCTAAGCGAAAAGAAGCGGGCGCTGCGCGTAGTCTATGACGTCGAGCGTGAAATCTCGCACTATCTGCTTACTGTCACGGTCATCAATACATGTCTCGGCGTGGTCATCGGGCTCGGCCTGTGGGCACTCGGCGTGCCCAACGCGCAGGTCTGGGGCGCGGCAGCGGCCTTGCTCAATTTCCTGCCCTATATCGGGGCGCTGACCACCATCACGCTGGTCACGATCATCGCGCTGATCAGCTTCGACACGATTTCCTATGCGCTGCTGGCGCCGGCCTTCGTCCTCTTATGCGACGTCGTCGAAGGCCAGTTCGTGACGCCGACGGTGGTCGGCCGCCGTCTCGAGATCAACGCCGTGGCGATCCTGATCGCCATCGCCTTCTGGTCGTGGCTATGGGGTTTCGTCGGCGCGCTGATGGCGGTGCCGCTGCTGGTCGTCATCAAGGTATTCTGCGATCATTTCGACGGTCTCAGCCATGTCGGCAATTTCCTCGCGGCGCAGCACACGGCGGTAATCGAGGATGAAGAGATTTCCGAGCCAAAAAGGTAGCGGCTTAAGAGCCCAAAGCGTCACTGATTGGTGTGCATATCAACGACCTTGCATCGGTTGCACATCCGTCGGGCGCACAGCGCTCTATCAACATTTTGAATTTGCCGCCCCGGCAACGGCTTCCTACATCCGTCCGGTCCACAGGAATCCCCGCCGATGACCGCTCTTTCCGTTCTCGACCTGTCGCCGATCGTCGAAGGCAGCAATGCTTCGCAGTCGCTCGCCAATTCGCTCGATCTCGCCCGTCATGCCGAGCGGCTGGGATATAAGCGCTACTGGCTGGCTGAGCATCACAACATGCCAGGCATCGCCAGCGCCGCCACCTCGGTGGTCATTGCCCATGTGGCCGGAGGTACCCGTACGATACGCGTCGGCGCCGGCGGCGTCATGCTGCCCAATCATTCGCCACTTGTCATCGCCGAGCAATTCGGCACGCTCAACGCTCTGCATCCCGGCCGCATCGATCTCGGCCTCGGCCGGGCGCCCGGCACCGACATGCCCACGGCACGGGCGCTGCGCCGCAACCTCGACGCTGGCGCCGACAATTTCCCGCAGGACGTCGTCGAGCTGATCGGTTACTTCCAGCCAGCCGAAGACGGCCAACGCATCCGCGCGGTGCCCGGCGAAGGCGAAAAGGTGCCGATCTGGATTCTCGGCTCCAGCCTCTACGGCGCGCAGCTTGCCGCCACGCTCGGCCTGCCCTACGCCTTCGCTTCGCATTTTGCGCCGGCCGAGCTCGACCATGCGCTGGAGATCTACCGCTCGCGCTTCCAGCCTTCGGAGCAGCTCGACAAGCCCTATGTGATGCTCGGCCTCAATGTCTTCGCTGCTCCTTCCGATGCCGAGGCGCGGCTGTTGTTCACCTCGCTGCAGCAGGCCTTCGTCAATCTGCGCACCGGCCGGCCCGGCCGATTGCCGCCGCCGGTCGAAGGATATGAGCGCGACCTCGATCCAATGGCCAAGACCATGCTCGGCCAGGCGCTTTCCTGCGCCGTCGTCGGCTCCCCCGAAACGGTCAGGCAAGGCATCGAGGCATTCGTGCGCCGCACCGGCGCCGACGAACTGATGGTCACAGCGCAGATTTTCGACCATGCGGCGCGGGTGCGCTCGTTCGAGATACTGACCGACGCCCACAAATCGCTGTCGGAAGCTGCCTGAGAGCTGGTTCGCCACTTGGCACTGTTGCGGGCAAGGCCGGCCTTAGGCAGGGAACATCGCGAACAGGTGTGCGAAGACGTCGCGAACAGTTCGCGCGCTTTACGCGGAGAGTTTTCGATCCGTCATGCTCGTCTGTTAGACGGAAACGCGGCGTCTACTAAATGACGATCACCTTGGTGCCGACTGTGGAGCGGTTGTAGAGATCGATGATGTCCTGGTTCATGAGGCGAATGCAGCCCGCCGACACAGCTTTGCCGATGGACCACCATTCAGGGCTACCGTGCAGGCGATATCCAGTGTCACCTTTCTCGTTGAAAAGATAGAGCGCCCGCGCCCCGAGCGGGTTCATGAGTCCGCCCTCCATATGAGCCGGTATGATGCGGCCCCGCTTCTGCTCGCGCACGATCATCGCAGACGGCGCGCTCCAATCCGGCCATTCGCGCTTCCTCGCAACGTGAGCAGTGCCATGCCACTCGAAGCCCGCCTTGCCAACGCCGATTCCGTAGCGCAGCGCCTGACCGTCTCCCAACACGTAGTAGAGGAACTTCGCTCCTGTATCGACAATGATGGTGCCAGGCGCCTCTTCAGTCGCATAAGGCACTGTCTGCCGATGGAACTTTTGGTCAACCTTGTAGATCGGAACCGGCGGAACGCGAAAACCGGCGTCGGTGAGGCCGCCATAGGCCGAGGGGAAAGTCTTTAATGCGCCGCCGGTGGTGCAGCCGAAGAATGCGACCATCCCAGCAAGTACCAGCCCGATTAGGATCGATTTCACGCACATGACTCAAGCCGGCGCCCGTGTAGGCGATCAGCCGCATCTCGTCATATTCCTAATCCGACATGCTTCGATTGCCAAGATTTTCCTGCTTGTCGGCGGGCTGATTGTTGCCCACTTGGCTCGATCGGCGCCGCGTCCTTCAATTGCTCGGTTTTCGAACGACGAACGCCCGTAGCGGCTGCGAAGGGCCGGGGTCGGCAGGACAGAGGGAGCGCTGTCCGTCCGGCATTACAACGTTCTGAACAGAGCCCAAGCGCTACGCGCTGACGCTTTGTGCGATCGCGCCAAGTGGCCGGCATGAATTGCGGATCATCAGGCGTCCCTTGAGCGTCAGCTTGCGCGGCGGCGCATCCCTGTTGCCGGCGAGCCGGTCGAGCAGCAGATTGGCCGCCTGTTCGCCAATCGCCTGCACCGGCTGTGCGACCGTGGTCAATTGCGGCCGGAACACATCCGACCACGGAAAATCGTCGAAGCAGGCGACCGAAATATCCTCCGGACAGGACAGGCCGATATCGCGGATGGCCTTCATCGTGCCGATCACCATCGGGTTGTTGGCCGAAAAGATGGCGCTCGGCCGGTCGTGCAGCGAAAGCAGCTGCATGGTGGCGTTGTAGCCATCGACTTCGTGGAAATTGCCGAAGCGGACGAGCTCGGGCTCGGCCGGCAGGCCCGCGGTCTGGAGGGCTTCCCGGTATCCCGCCATGCGGTCATGCATCGGCGAGATATCGAACGAGCCGGAGATGTAGCCGATGCGCCGATGGCCGAGATCGATCAGATAAGTGATGGCGTCGAACACCGCGCGCTGATTGTCGAGAACGACGGCATCGGTGTCGACACCCTGGCAAACACGGTCGAGTAGCACGACCGGCACATTGGCGTCGTCGACAATCCGTTTGAGGATCGCGCCGTCGCCGACACGCGCGACGATCAGCCCGTCGACCATCCGGTCGAGCAGCAGCCTGATCTGGTCGTCCTGCGTGTTCAGGTGCTCGTCGGTGCAGCACAGCATGACGGCGTAGCCGGCCCTGTCGAAAGCCTGCTGGATCACCGAAACCACGTCGGTAAAGAACGGGTTGGTGATGTGTGGGACGGTGAGCCCGATGGTGCGTGTGGTGCCCATCTTGAGGCTGCGGGCGATGGCGTTGCGCTTGTAACCGATGTCGCGGATCGCCTGTTCGATGCGCTGGCTGAGCTCGGGGCTGACGGTCGCGGTGCCGTTGATCAACGCCGATACGGTGGCCACGGAAACACGCGCCGCTTCGGCCACGTGAAGCATGGTCGGTGCAGTGGATTTGCGCTGCTTTTTTCGTCCTGACGCTGTCATTTTCGAAACGTTTCACCACTCCGCGGCAGCAATACGTACGGAAACTTATGGTTTTGCGCAAGAATTGAAATGGAACAATCTTAGACACCAGATATTGGCTTGACATGATCGAAACGTTTAGATTAGCGTTTGAGGCGTTCGGTGACGACGGAGGGAGGCCGTCCTTGTCATGCAGCACGGCAATTCCATCCCTGCGGAAGGCGTTATGGCGGACGGCTCGGCTATCGTGCTGAGCGCCGAGCACATCTCCAAGTCCTTCGGCGGCATCGCCGCGCTTGTCGATGTCGGCTTCGAACTGCGGCGCGGCGAGGTCTATGCGCTGATGGGCGAGAACGGCGCCGGCAAGTCGACGCTGATGAAGATACTATCCGGCGTCTATACGGACTATAACGGAACGGTCAGTATCGATGGCCATCCGGTGCGCTTTGCCGGCGTCCGCGAAGCCGAGCGCGCCGGCATCGCCATCATCCACCAGGAGCTGAACCTCGTTCCCGAACTCAGCGTCGCGGACAATATCTTTCTCGGCCGCGAGAAGCTGATCGCCGGGCTGATTGTCGACCGCAAGGCGAGCAGCCGCGCTGCCGGCGCGCTCTTGCAAAGGCTCGGCATCGAGCTCGACCCGGATGCGCGCGTCGGTGCCTTGCGCGTCGGCGAACAGCAGCTGGTCGAGATCGCCAAGGCGCTGTCTATGTCGGCGCGCATTCTGATCATGGACGAGCCGACCTCGGCGCTGTCGCCAGCCGAATGCCAGCGGCTGTTCCGCATCATCCGCCAGCTCGCCGATAGCGGCGTGGCGATCGTCTACATTTCGCACCGCATCGACGAGGTCATGCATCTGGCCAGCCGGGTCACCGTGTTTCGCGATGGACGCCACGTCCTGACACAGGCGATGGACAAGCTCGACGAAGACGCCATAATTTCGGCGATGGTCGGGCGAAACCTGCTTGCTTGCTCCCAGGAGCACCGCATCCCCGGTGGCAACACCATCCTTTCCGTAAGCGAGCTGTCGCTATCGAAGCCCAATCGCCATGGCTGGCGCACCGTGCTCGACGGCGTCAGCTTCGATCTTGCCGCAGGAGAAATCCTCGGTATCGGCGGACTGCTGGGCTCGGGCCGTACCGAAATCCTGGAAACGATCTTCGGGTCCAGCGGAGGACGTGCTGGCGGTGAGATCAGGCTCGATGGCGAGGCAGTAGAAATCCGTTCGCCGCGCGATGCGCGCCGGCTCGGCATCGCCCTGGTCACAGAAGACCGCAAGACGCAAGGCCTGCATCTCGAGGCCTCGATCACAGACAACGTCGCGCTGCCGCTGGTCGGTTCGCTGGCGCGGTTCGGCCTGCGCTCGCTGGCCGGCGAGCAAGGGTTGGCACGGGACGCCGTCAAGGCGCTCGGCATTCGCTGCGAGACCGTCGAGCAGCCGGCCGGCACGCTGTCCGGCGGCAACCAGCAGAAGGTCGTCATCGGCAAATGGCTGGCGACGAGGCCACGGGTGCTGCTGCTCGACGAGCCGACGCGCGGCATCGATGTCGGCGCCAAGCGGGAAATTTACGATCTCATCTTCAAGCTGGCGCGAGACGGGCTGGCGATCGCCGTCATCAGCTCGGAATTGCCGGAGCTGCTGCATCTTTCCGACCGTATCCTGGTCATGGTGGATGGCCGCCAGACGGGAATCCTGTCCCGCGCGCAAGCCAGCGAGGAGGCCATCATGCGGCTTGCAGCGCCGCGACGGACCATGACGAGGCCTGCTGCATGAGCATTTTGCATATCCTGTCCCGGACGAAGCTCTATTGGGGCCTGATCGCAATCTTCCTGATCGGCGTGCTTGGCTCGCCGATCAGCTCCAAGGGCAACAACATCTTCCTGTCCTACGGCAACCTGCTCGATGTGCTGCGCCAGGTGTCGACCACGGGGCTGATTGCCACTGGCATGACGGCGGTAATCATCACTGGCGGTATCGACCTTTCCGTCGGCTCGCTGATGGCGATCTGCACGGTAGTCTGTGCCATGCTGCTGACGGTCCCCGGCGTGACGCCGGCGGTGGTGCTGGGGGTGCCGACAGTTGCTGTGGCAGCCCTTTGCCTCGGCATTCTCGTCACCCGTTTCATCCTGCTGAACATCGAAAAATCCCGCGCCGGCGCGCAGGCCACGCACGACATCAGGTTGGATAGCGTTCGTGGGCTGGTTACCCCCGGCATTGTCGGGGTGATCCTGTGCAGTCTGGTGCTGTGGTTCCTGCTGCCGCAGGTAGGCTCAAAATTCGGCGTGCTCGGCGTGCTGCTGGTGGCGCCTTGCGTCGGCCTGCTGTTCGGCGCGCTCAACGGCTTCATCATCGTCGCCGGACGGCTGCAGCCCTTCATCGTGACGCTGGCGATGATGGTCACTGCGCTCGGCATCGCCCGGCTGACAGCCGGCCAAAACAATGCGGTGCTGCCGGTCTACACCGGCTCGAATGCCACCGCCGATTTCGAAATGCTGCGCTCGCTGGTGTTCGGCGTGATTCCGATGCCGGGCCTGTTCTTCCTCGGCGCGATCCTGATCTACGGCGCCGTGCTGCGCTTCACGCCGTTTGGCCGCTATGTCTATGCCATCGGCGGCAATGAGGAAGCGGCCCGGCTGTCCGGCATCGCCGCCGGCCGCGTCAAGATCGCCACCTACGCGGTTTCGGGGCTGCTGGCCGGCATCGCGGCGGTGCTCTATGTCGCGCAATACCGGCAAGGGAAGCCGGACGCCGGCGCCGGGCTGGAACTCGACGCGATCGCCGCCGTGGTCATCGGCGGCACCAGCCTGATGGGCGGACGCGGCAGCCTCACCGGGACGTTCTGCGGCGTGCTGATCTTCGGGCTGCTCTCCAACATCCTGCAGCTGCACAACATCAATTCGAACCTTCAGCTGGTGCTGAAGGGGATGATCATCATCGGTACCGTGCTCGTACAGGAGCGCAATGCCGGCGATCTTCTCTTCTATCTGCGATTGCCCGGTGGGCAAGCGCACAAGGAAACGGCCGCGGCAAAGCGGCCGTCGCAAGAGACCGCGTCTCTGAATATTGGAGGAAACAAGAAATGAAACGACGTGAATTGTTGAAGCTTGCCGCGCTGACAGCGGCACTCCTGACCACGACCGCGATGCTTGCCAGCGGTGCCCACGCGCAGGACAAGAAATGGAAAATCGGCTTCTCGCAGGTTACGACCATCGAACCCTGGCGTGCCCAGTTCAACAAGGACATCCTGGCCGAAGCGGCCAAGCATCCGGAAGTCGAGCTGATCGTAACCGACGGCGAGGACAAGACCGAGAAGCAGGTCGCCGATGTCGAAAACCTGATCCGTCAGGAGGTCGATGCGCTCTTGGTGTCGCCGAAAGAGTCCGCCGGCCTGACCGGCGTCGTGCAGCAGGCGATCGATGCCAAGATCCCGGTCTTCGTGCTCGACCGCAACGTCGAAACCAACGACTACACGCAGTTCGTCGGCGGCGACAACAAGCTGATCGGCCGGGCTGCCGGTGAATATGCCGTCGAGCTGCTTGGCGGCAAGGGCAAGGCCGCCGGCAACGTCGTCGAAATCTGGGGCGGCATGGGCACCCAGCCGGCGCATGACCGCCATGACGGCTTCCATGAATTCACCGACAAGGAGCCGGGTATCAAGAACCTGCTCGACCAGCAGTCGGGCGACTGGAAGCAGGACCAGGCCTACAACATCATGGCCACGGCGCTGCGCAACAACGAAAAGATCGATCTCGTCTACGGCCACAATGATCCAATGGCCTATGGCGCCTATCTTGCCGCCAAGGACGCCGGACGTGAGAAGGACATCAAGTTCATCGGCATCGACGGCCTGCCCAATGAAGGCGTGCAACTCGTCGCCAATGGCGAGCTGACGGCGACGTTCACTTATGTGACGCCGGGCGCCGAAGGGCTGCGGCAGGCGATCAAGTTCCTGAACGGCGAGAAGGTGGAAAAGACCATCATCCTGCCGACGCAGAAGATCACCAAGGAAAATGCTGCCCAGATCCTGAAGGACAACGGCCTCTGAGACGAGGCTTTCCTGCCGGGCGTTCAGCGCCCGGCAGGAGTAACAACTAAACGCTCGGCGGGTGGCAGCTCAAGCCAGCTTGGCCAGCAGCTTCATGAAAATGGCCGCCTCCTTGGCGGAAAGCGGCGCCAGCGTTTCCTGCGTAATCTCGCGGGCAAGCGGAATCAGCCTCTCGATCGCGTCGCGCCCCTCGGCCGTCAGATTGACCAGCAGGCGCCGTTTGTCGACTTCGTGTTTGCTAAGTTCGACAAAGCCTCGCGCTTTCAGCCGGTCGATGACACCTTTCACCGTCGCCGCATCCATGGCGATCAGGCTGCCAAGCTGGTTCTGCGAGGTCTCGCCGACGTCGCGCAATTTGGCCAGGGCGGCAAATTGCGGCGGCGTCAGATCGGCGATGTGTGCGGCGAAGATCGAGACATGGCGCTGGTGCGCCTTGCGCAGGATAAAGCCGACCTGCTCCTGCAAGCGATAGTCGTTTTCGTCAGGCTCCTCGGCCTCGACCAGCTTGAGCAGATTGTCTTCGGCGCTCACCTCAGCCCATCCCATGCCTTGATGTCCTTGGCAGCCAGCCCGCCCATGCGGTCATGCACGCGCGGGCCGCAGGTCATTGCGAGGCAAAACAGGATCTCGTCGGGACGCGGGCCATCGCTGATGCCGATTTCCATGGCATCGAAATGGCTGCGCACATAGGCCGCGTTGATGTGGCCGAGCGGCACATCGAGCCGCGCGCCGAAGCCGCCGACCTTCTTCGACGACGGCACGATCGACTTGGCGTCGCCAAGCCGTTCGCGCATGGCATAGCCGCCCGGCACATGCCACAGCGCGCCATGCTCCAGCTCGCCCGCCGCGCCGACGATGGCACCCTTGCCGTAACCGTCGATCTGTTTCACGTCGCCGCCCAATGCGGCAATGAGCCTGTCGGAGAGCAGCAGCCCGAGCGGCTTCAAATCCTCCATCGCGCTCTGCAGTTCCTCGACGTAACGGCCGGCGAACGGGTTCTTCACCACAGCCATGGCCGCGGCGCGGCGCCGCGGCACCTTCGCCACCGGCCCGCCTTCGTGAAAAATCTCTTCGGTCAGCACGGCGATCTTGCGGATCGGAAACTCAGGCATGAGCAATTTCCCTCTCTAAAACTTTGTTGGCGAGCGCCATCGGACCTGCGATGCGCACCTGACCGCCGAGGAAAAGCGCCGCGGCGGCAATCAGGCCGCGCCGCCGAAACTCCTCGGCAACGGCAAATCCGCTTTCCAGCGCAATAGCGATTTCAGCGGCGGAAAGCGGCCCCACGCCCTGCGTCACCAAACGGTCGCCGAGATCGCTGTCCGGTGCGAGATCGTGCGCCCGTATGCGCCTAACGGCCGGATGACCGGGCACGTCGACGGCGTTGGCGATCAAGGTCGCGGCGGCATCGGCTTCAGCACCCGTCCGCGCCAGCACCGTGACCGCGTCGGCGATGCCGAGCGAAAACGAACGGCCGCGCCAGCCGCTTGTCGCGACACCGCGGATCCCGTCTTCGGCGCGGATCGTGAGACGGTCTGCCAGCCCGTGACCTGTCCCGGCAATGGCAAGCGTCATCGACTGGCCGTGGCCGAGATGGATCGCGCTGTCGCCGCCATTGTTGACATAGGCGCGCTCGAGCCGGCGGCCGGCAAGCAGAGCGCCAAGCACTTCGTCGGCTACCGAGCCGGCGACGGCCGCCATCGGCGTGATGAATTGTTTCGCTAGCGGAACGACCGCCGCTTCCATGCGACGTGCCGTCGGGCCGACAAACATGCGAGGACGCAGCGGCGCCTGGCGACGCAGTTCGGGCAACTCTTCGACCAGTTCGGGCAGGATTGTCTGGAAGCGCGTTGCCGCCTGATGATAGGCGGCGCGGCATTCGCTCGCCTCGCCGAAGGCCTCGACGATCAGATCGATCGGCCCATGATTGAGGTGAAGCCTTCGGCCGTCCTCGAGCCAATGCGCCTGCGGGCCGTTCATCACCCTGCCCCATTTGTCGTCGCGCGCCGCAGCTGCACCAGCGGCGGCCAGGGATTGTCGCGAGGTGCGGCCTTGCCGCGGCGCGGGTTGAGATACTCGCCGCCCTTGGCCAGGATATCGTCGACGCTGCGGATTTCGGCTTCATAGCCGCCGAGCCTGACATAATCGTCGCGGCGCATGGTGAATTCGATGGGCGCCACCAGCGCCGGCGTCGGGACATAGCCGAAGGCGCCTTCCGGCACGCGGATGACGTCGACCATCAGCGTGATGCCGCCGCCCGGCCAGACATAGACCGGCGCGCCGCCGACCGTCACATAGGTCTTGAGGCCCTGCACCGAGCGGGTCAGATTGACCGGGTTCTCGGTGACGCCGGCGCGCAGCGAGCCGCCGGCGCCGCCGACGAAAAGCACGGTGCAGAGCGCCGGCTCGCAATTGTCCTCGATCAGTTCAACCGACTTCCGCAGCCGCTCCGGGAACGGTTTCTGCACCGGCTTCAATTCGTCGTCGAGCTCGTAATAGGCGAATTGCTCACCGGTGGTCGAGACCATCAGCAGCGACATGCCGGGGCGCGCACCCTTTTTGGCGCTCCATTCACCAAGGATCGACAGCGGGTCGGAGATATTGGTGCCGCCCCAGCCGAGGCCGGGCTCCGACACCTTGAAATAGCGGCCCGGCGTCGAACGGCGGCCGATGATCTTGATGCCGGTATCCTGCCAGCCAAGCACCTTGCCCGCCTGATGCTCGGAGACGACGCCGGTGATGTGGTCGTCGACCACCACCACCTCGTCGACAAGGCCGCGCCACTGGGTGGCGAACATGCCTATGGTGGCCGAACCGCAGCCGACGCGCATGCGCTGCTCAAGTTTGCCGTCGATGACAGGCGGTTTGCCGGCTTCGACGATGACGGTGGCGCCGCCGTCGATGACGAGCTCGACCGGCTTGCGGTTGCACAGCCTGAGCATGGCATCACAGGTGGCGCGCCCTTCAGCCTTTGAGCCGCCGGTCAAATGATGCACGCCGCCCAGCGACAGCATCTGCGAGCCGTATTCGCCGGTGGTGACATGGCCGATCGCCTCGCCTTCGGCACGGACCGTTGCCGTTTCGGGGCCGATATGACGGTCGGTGTCGATCTTCACCTTGACGCCGCAATAGGAGAAGATGCCCTCGGTGACGACGGTGACCAGATCGACGCCCTCGACCTCCTGGCTGACGATGAAGGGCGCCGGCTTGTAGTCGGGATAGGTGGTGCCGGCGCCGATCGCGGTGACGAAGCGGCGGCCGGTGTTGACCAGTTCGCCGTCCCAGCCCTTGCCTTCCTCGGCAAAGGGCACGACCGCGCCGCCTGTCTCGGCCGCGTGGTCGAGGATGGTCAGCGGATCCATCCGCACGATCCTGCCGCCAACATTGCCGTAGCGATCGCAGGCGCCGGTGCGGCCATCGGCGATGTAGCACATGACCGGACAGGCATCGCACCGGATCTTCTCCGCCACCAGCTTCTCGCCGGGATCGTGTGTCTCGAAGCGTTCGGCAAGCTCGCTCATCGGCGCGCCTCCTTGTCGAGGATGGCGGCGCGGATGCGGGTCGGAGTCGCCGGAATCTTGGTGACCACCACACCGGCGGCATGGCGTATGGCGTTGAGGATCGCCGGCGCCGTCGGGATCAGCACATGCTCGCCCAAACCCTTGGCGCCGAAGGGTCCTTCCGGATCCGGAACTTCTATCAAGATGGTCTCGATCGGCGGCACGTCGCCGATCGTCGGGATCAGATAGTCGTGCAGGTTTTCGGTGCGGCCGGGGATGTATTCTTCCATCAGCGCCATGCCGATGCCCTGGGCGATGCCACCCTCGATTTGGCCTTCGGCAAGCAAGGGATTGATGGCCTTGCCGACATCGTGCGCGGCGGTGATTTTTATCAGCTTCACGGTGCCGAGCCTGAGGTCGACCTCCAGTTCGGCGATCTGGGCGCCATAGCCATAGACGGCGTAAGGCTTGCCCTGACCTTTTGCATCGAGCGGCTGCGTCGGCGGGTCGTAGCTTTCCTCGGCCCGGAAGACGAATCCTTCGGCGTCTGCCTTCAGCGAGGAAAGATCGATGCGGCGCGTCGCTTCGCCTTCCCCGATGCTCAGACTTGTGCCGTCCAGCGCAATCGCCGCCTTTTCCGAGACATTGGCGAAACGCAAGATCTCATCGCGCAAGGCGCGGCCGGCCTTTTCGGCGGCCTTGCCGGTGACGAAGGTCTGGCGCGAGGCCGATGTCTTGCCGGCGTCGGGGGTGATCGCCGTGTCGGCGCCTTTCAGCCGGAGCTTTTCAAGCGGAAGCCCCAACGCGTCGGCGCAGATCTGCGCGATGACAGTGTTCGAACCTTGCCCGATATCGACCGCCCCCTGATGCAGGACGACTTCACCCGATACCGAGATGCCGACCTTGACGGTCGACGGATTGGGCAGCGAGGTGTTGCCGCAGCCGTACCAGCAAGAGGCCACGCCGACGCCGCGTTTTTTGATGCTGCTACCGGCATTGAACGCTTCGGCATCACGAAGGGCACGCCGCCAATGTGAGCGGAGGGCCTCCAGGCAGTCGGCGATGCCGACGCCTGACTCGAGCCGCTGCCCGGTAACTGTTTCGGATCCGTTCCGAAGGCAGTTCTTCAGGCGAAAGTCGAGCCGGTCCATGCCTAGCTTGTCGGCCAACTCGTCATAGAGGGTCTCCTGCATGATCGTCGCCTGCGGCACGCCGAAACCGCGAAAGGCGCCGGCAATCGGGCCATTGGTGTGGATGGCGCGGCCTTCGGCGCGATAGTTCGGCGTCGCATAGGGGCCGGAGGCGTGCACCGGCACGCGGTTGGCGACCGTCGGCCCCCAGCTGGCATAGGCGCCGGTGTTGAAATCGCCGGCGAAGACCATGCCGGTGACGCGGCCGTCGGCATCGGCGCCGATGCTCGCTCTCATCCGAGCGGGATGGCGCTTGGTGGTCGAGATCATCGATTCGGTGCGGGTATAGGCGAGTGCCGCCGACCGGCCGGTTTTCATGGCGACGAGGCCGATGAGCGGTTGCAGCGAGACATCGAGCTTGGAGCCGAAGCCGCCGCCGGTGGCGGTCGGCACGATGCGCACCTTTTCCGGGGCAAGGCCGAGCACTTTTGCCGTGTCGTCGCGGTCCATATAGGGGGCCTGCGTGCAGGCGACGACGACCAGCGTATCGCCGTCCATGAAGGCATAGCCGGCTTCCGGTTCGATATAGGCATGCTCGACATAGGAGGTGTCGATGGCGCCGGAAACGACGAAAGCCGCACCGGCAAGGGCGGCCTCGGGGTCGCCACGCTCGACGAAGCCGGAGGTGAGCAAGTTCGAGGGCCGGTTTTCATGGACCAGTGACGCACCGCCGGCCTGTGCTTCGCAAGGCTCCAGAAAATGCGGCAATTCGGTCCAACTGACAGGAAAATCGGCAAGGTCGAGATCGACGATGGCCTCGCGTTCGCCGGCAACCAGCGCCACCGCCTCGCCGCGAAAGCGCGAAAATGCTTCGGCCAGCGCCGGCTGGTCGGCGAAGGGCGCGATGACGCCGAAACAATTCTTTCCCGGAATGTCGGCGGCGGTAAAGACGCCGGCAATGCCGGGACGGGATTTCACCCAGCCATCGAGATCGCCGAAGCTGAAGGCCGCATGATAATGCGGCGAGCGGATCACCAGCACCGACAGTGCATCCATGGGAAAGGAATCGCCGCCGAATTTTTCGACGCCGGTGACTTTCGGCACGCCATCGAGGCGGATCGGAGAGGAGCCGACGGCATGGCCGGACAATGGCATGCGCGGATCGAGACCATCGGCGTGGCGCCAAGCATCCATCACCGCGGCGACGATCTTGCGGTAGCCGGTACAGCGGCAGAGCACGCCGCCCAGCGCATCCTGCGTTTCGGCCTCGCTCGGGTAAGGCGTCCTGTCCAGGAGTGCCGTTGCGGCGACCAGCAGGCCGGGCGTGCAGGCGCCGCATTGTGCTGCGCCATGGCTGAGAAACGAGGCCTGCAGCGCCGACAGCCTGCCATCGCCGAGACCTTCGACGGTCGTCACCACGGTGCCGGAGGCGGAAGCCGCCGGCATCAGGCAGGCGCAGACCGGCTCGCCGTCGACCAGCACCGTGCAGGCGCCGCAATCGCCGGCATCGCAGCCGATCTTGGTGCCGGTCAGCCGCAGCTCGTCGCGCAGCACCGCGGACAGCCGTCGCACCGGCGGTACGCAAACGCTGACGGCGGCGCCGTTGACCTCGAAGGCGATGTCGGCGCGCTCCATGCCCATCAGGCCGCCGCCCTTTCGCCGGGAATAGCGCCCATCGCACCAAGCACGGCGCGGACGACGATCTCGCGCGCCGCATCCAGCCGGTATTCGGCGCTGCCGCGCACGTCGCCGATCGGCGACAGCTCGTCCATTGGCGCGGATTGGATGGCAGTGGCCAGCGCGGGGCCGACCGGACGGCCGCGCAGCGCCGCCTCGACGCCCGCCAAGCGCCTGGCGACGACCGAGCAGGACCCGACGGCGACGACCGCGTTCCTGACGATGCCATCTTCGATGGCCAGGCGTGCGGCGGCCATGGCGATGGAGATGACGAGATAACGCCGTGCGCCAAGCTTCACGAAGGCGGAGCTGCCGGCGGTCGCGGGTTTGGGAATGCGGATTGCCGTGACCATTTCGCCGGGCTGCAGAGCGGTGCGACGGTTGCCGAGGATGAATTCTGCAAGGGGCAGATGCCGGGTCGCCACCGAGGAACGCAGTTCGACCTCGGCGTCGAGCACCAGCAGCGCCGGCACGCCGTCGGCGGCCGGCGAGGCATTGCAAAGATTGCCGGCAATCGAGGCAACGTTCTGGATCTGCACCGAGCCGACTTCCCGCGCCGCCTGCTTCAGCGCGTCGAAAGCCGCCGGCAGCGGATGGCGGACGAGATCGGTCCAGGTGGTGCGCGCGCCAACGAGCCAATGGTTCTCGGCTTCGGCAATGCCGCGCAATGCCGCCAAGCCATTGATGTCGAGGACATTGTCGCGGAAAGGCTTGCTGCCCTGTGCCGGATAGAAGTCGGTGCCGCCGGCGAGGATGCGCCATTGTCCTTCGCCCAGCAAAGCGAGGGCGTCGTCGACCGTGGTGGGTTTTGCGTAACGGATCACGCTTTGCCTTCCCAGAATGGACTTCCCGAGAGGGGATCCTGCCGAAAGATTTTCCCGAGCATGCAAGGCAGGAAATTCATTCGTATGCAAATGATATCAAGCCGGCAGGAATTGTCAAAGCCAGAGTTTGCACGGCTATGGGCACCGGTGCGCCCGGAACGCATTTGTTATGCCGTGAGAGGTTGACGCAGCCGGCCATCTGGTCAAGTTTCTGCGTCCGGTCGCGTTTTCATTGGAGCCTAAGCTCAAGACCAAGAAAATAAGGAGGCTCCATGGCCGACGAAGCGCTTGTCGTCATCGACCTGCAGAACGATTTCTGCCCGGGTGGCGCCCTGGAAGTGGCTGGCGGCGACGAAATCGTGCCGTTGGTCAACGACCTGATCCGGCGGACCGAGCACGTCCTGCTGACGCAGGACTGGCACCCTGCCGGCCATTCCAGCTTTGCCTCCAGCCACCCCGGCAAGCAACCGTTCGAAACGATCGATGTGCCTTATGGCCACCAGACGCTGTGGCCGGATCACTGCATCCAGGGCAGCTTGGGATCGGATTTCCATTCGGGCCTCGCCTGGAGCAAGGCCGAGCTGGTGATCCGCAAAGGGTTCCGTCCTGCGATCGACAGCTATTCGGCATTCTTCGAGAACGACCGGACGACGCCGACCGGCCTTGCCGGCTATCTTCGGGATCGGAACATCGAGACGCTGACCCTGGTCGGCCTAGCGACGGATTTCTGCGTCGCCTTTTCGGCGCTCGACGCGGTCAAGCTCGGTTTTGAGACGTCCGTGCGGCTCGACGCCTGCCGCGGCATCGATCTCAACGGCTCCGTGGAGAGGATGCTGGGCCGGATGCGCGATGCCGGCGTGGCACTGATTTGAACGTCATCCAGCCGAACCTGACAGACTTTTGAGGGGCTCCATGCGGTTTGCGGCGTTGACGGCAAGTGCTGCACTGATTGCCGCAATCTTTTCTCCGGGAGCGGTTCTCGCGGCCGAAGCGCACGAATTGCCGGGCGCCGCCATGTCGCTGTGGTGGGTGCTGCCGTTTGCCGGGCTATTGCTTTGCATCGCGACCGGGCCGTTGCTCTTCCGTCATGCCTGGGAGCACCATTACGGCAAGATTGCCGCTTTCTGGGCAGCGTTGGTGATCGGGCCGCTGGCGCTCGCCTTCGGCATCCCGTCGGCAACGCAGGCGGTGCTGCACGCGCTGCTCACCGAATACATGTCGTTCATCATCCTGTTGTTCGCACTGTTCACCATTTCGGGCGGCATCTTCGTTGCCGGCAACATCCACGGCACGCCGCTGGTCAATGCCGGGCTGTTGCTGGGCGGCGCTGTGCTTGCTTCGATCATCGGCACAACCGGCGCCTCGATGATCCTGATCCGGCCGCTCATCCGCGCCAACGACAACCGGCGCTTCAACGCCCATGTCGTCATCTTCTTCATCTTCCTGGTGTCCAACATCGGCGGGTCGCTGACGCCGCTCGGCGATCCGCCGCTGTTCGTCGGCTTCCTGCGCGGCGTCGATTTCTTCTGGACGACAGTTCACCTGTTGCCCGAGACACTGTTCGTCGCCGGCGTGGTGCTGGCGGTTTTCCTGGCGATCGACATCATCATGCATCACCGGGAGGAAGGCGCGCCGAAGATCAAGGATCCGACGCCCGACAGCAAGGTGCGCATTCGCGGCCTGGCCAACATCCCGCTGCTGGCAGGGGTGATCGCCGCGATCCTGATTTCCGCTGCCTGGAAGCCGGGAGTGAGTTTCTCTTTTCAGGGCGTCAGCCTCGAGCTGCAGAATCTGGTGCGCGACGCCGCCATCCTGATACTGGCCTTCACGTCGCTTGTCGTCTCGCCAAAGGAGTTTCGCGGCGCAAACGCCTTCAGCTGGGGGCCGATTGCCGAGGTGGCGAAGCTGTTCGCCAGCATCTTCATCTGCATCGTGCCGGTCGTCGCCATATTGCGGGCCGGCCTCGACGGCGCGCTGGCGCCGTTGGTGCTGCTGGTCAGCTCGCCGACCGGCGCGCCCGACAATCTCGCTTATTTCTGGCTGACCGGGGCGCTGTCGTCCTTCCTCGACAATGCGCCGACCTATCTGGTGTTCTTCGAGCTGGCCGGCGGCGATGCGCAGCATCTGATGACCGAGCTCGCCTCGACGCTGGCGGCCATCTCGGCCGGCGCGGTGTTCATGGGTGCCAACACCTATGTCGGCAATGCGCCGAATTTCATGGTCTATGCCATTGCCAGGCATCGCGGCATCAAGATGCCGAGCTTCTTTGGCTACATGGCGTGGTCGGGCGCCGTGCTGATCCCGACTTTCCTGCTCGCCGGCTTGCTGTTTTTTGCCTGATCAGCCGACGCCGACATAGCGGCGGACCGCCGAGGGATCAGCACGCAGTTCCTCAACGTCGACCGTCTCGCGGTTGCGGCCGTTTTCGATGAAGCAAACGCGGTCTGCGACCGAGAGCACGGCATCGACGCGCTGCTCGACAAGGATTGTCGACACGCCAAGCGCACGCAGCTTCGAAACGGTTTCGCGGATCTTGGCGATCATCGACGGCATCAGCCCTTCGGTCGGCTCGTCGAGTAGGAGCACCTGTGGTTCCAGACACAGGGCGCGGGCCATGGCCAGCATCTGCTGCTCGCCGCCCGATAGCGTGCCAGAACGCTGCCTAAGGCGCTGGCGCAGCAGCGGGAAGAGATCGAGCACGTTTTCGCGCGTCGCCTTGCCCTTGTTGCGGGCCATCAGGCCGATCTCGATGTTTTCAGCCACCGTCATCTCGGCGAACAGCCGCCGGCCCTGCGGCACATAGGCGACGCCGGCCTTGGGCACCTCGTGCGCCGGCAGGCCGGTCAATTCCCGCCCTTCGAGCCGGATCGAGCCGGCGCTTGCCGGCACCAGGCCCATGATCGCCTTCAGCGTCGTCGTCTTGCCGGCGCCGTTGCGGCCGAACAGGCAGAGCACCTCGCCCTCGCTCAAGACGAGATCGAGGCCATAGAGCACCTGGACCTCGCCATAGAAGCAATCAAGCCCGGAGATCGTCAGTGCCCTGGACTGGGCCTCAGCCATGGGTCGTCCCCAGATAGGCGTCCTGCACCGCGGCATTGGCGCGGATCTGCTCGGGCGTGCCTTCAGCTAAAATCCTGCCGGCGTTGAAGACGGTGATGCGGTCGGCGAGCTGCATGACCACCGGCATGTTGTGCTCGATCAAAAGCACGGTGGCGCTATCGGCGATCTCGCGCACCAGCTCGATGAAATTGTCGATCTCGCTGTCGGCCAGCCCTTGCGTCGGTTCGTCGAGGATCAGCAGCCGCGGCTTCAGTGCCAGCCCCATCGCCACTTCCAACAGGCGCTGGTGACCGTAGGACAACTGCCCGGCCGGCATTTGCGCCCAGTCGGCAAGTCCGGTGCGCTCGAGCGCCGCCATGACGCCGGTGTGAACCGCGCCCTTCGAGCGGCTGTCGGTCAGCGTGCGCTGCACCGGCAGGGCAACATTGTCGTAGGCGCTGAGATTGGCAAAGACGCTGGTGATCTGGAATGTATAGGCGATGCCAAGGCGAACCCTGGCGTAGGCAGGCAGGCTGGTGATATCGGCGCCGTCGAAGATGATCGTGCCCGACGAGGGCTGGATGCGGCCGCTGACCAGGCTGACGAAGGTGGTCTTGCCGGCACCGTTGGGGCCGATGACAGCGCGGATCTCGCCCGGCATCAGCGCGAAGTCGACGCCGTCGACGGCGCGCAAGCCGCCGAAACTGCGCGACAGGTCTTTGGTGGTCAAAAGCGGCATCATGGCAGCCATCCGAGCCAGCGCTGGCGAATGCTGCCGAGAATGCCTTTTGGGAAAAACAAAACCAGCAGGATCAGCGCGATGCCGACGATCAGCAGATAGGCGGAGGTGTAGCCGCTAGCGACGTCGATGACATAGTACATGAACAGCGTGCCGATCAGCGGCCCGAGCGTGGTGGCAGCACCGCCCAGCAGCACCCAGAGCAGCGGCAGGATGGAATACTGCACCGAAGCGAAGCTCGAGCCGACATAGCCGAACAGCAGCGCATAGGCGGCGCCGGAACCCGCGCAGATGGTGCCGGAGACGATGACGGCGGCGAGCTTGTTGGAAAACGTATCGTAGCCGAGCATTTTTGTCCGCTCCTCGTTCTCGCGGATGGCGACCAGCACGCGGCCATAGCCGGAGCGGACTATGGCCAGGCTTATAAGCAGCACGATCGAGAACAGCGCCAGCGCGCTCATATAGCGCACGGTCGGGTTGGTGAGGTCGAGCGACGTGCTGCCCAGGACAAGGACACGCATCGACTGCGGTACGACCATGCCCTGGTCGCCGCCGGTCCAGGCGGCGAGATAGAGGATGACGAGATAGAATACCTGAGCGAACATCATTGTTACGATCATGAAGGCGACGCCGGAGGTGCGCAGCGCCAGCAGCGCGATCACCAGCGCGAGAAGTGCGCCGCAGGCAAGCCCGGCTGCGAAGGCGGCCGATACGCTCCAGCCGAGATGAATGACGGCGAGGCCGGCGCCATAGAGCCCGGCTGAAAAAAACATGGCATGGCCGAGGCTGAGCAGCCCGACATAGCCGAACAGCAGATTGTAGCCCATGGCGAAGACCGCCAGCACCATGATGCGAGCGAGCAGGCCGTGATGGTATTCCGGCAAGACGAAGCTCAGGGCGAAAAGCAGGGCGATGACGCCGAGGTGCAGCGCATATGGCTTTGCCGGCGAAGCATCCTTCATCGCGATGCCGTCCCGAACAGGCCCTGCGGCCGGAACACCAGCACCATGGCGACGAGCAAGGTGGCGATGATCTTGGCCAGCGTCGGTGAGAAGAACACCGAGATGATGCCGTCGGAAAGGCCGATCAGCACCGCGGCGACGACCGTGCCGCGCAGCGAGCCGAGGCCGCCGATGATGACGACGATGAACGACAGCAACAGCGGGTCTTGTCCCATCAGATAGTGGGCCTGGCTGATCGGCACGATCAGCACCGCGGCCACAGCCGCCAGCATGGCGCCGAGCGCGAAGACGCCGGCATAGACTCTGGTCACCGGAATGCCAAAGGCCTGCGCCGTCTCGCTGTCATATTGCGTGGCGCGCATGATGAGGCCGATTTTCGTGCGCGTCAGCACCAGCCAGGTCGCGACCAGAAGCAGCGCGGATGCGGCGATGATCGACAGCTTGTAGCCGGAATAGCCGAACCACGGCAGGAGGATGCGGTAGCTGAACGGCGGCTCCACAGGCCGCGCCTCCGGGCCGTAGAAGGTCAGCGCCAATTGCTGGATGATGTAGAGCATGCCGATGGTGGCGACGATGGTGGCTTCCGGATTGTAGTTGAGCCGGCGCAGGACCAGCCGTTCGGCGAGCAGTGCGATCAAGCCGACGATCAGCGGCGCCAGCACCAGGGCGGCCAGGAAGCCGAGCGCCGGATGGCCGGATATCGCCGTAGAAATCGCCCAGGCAAGCACCGCGCCCAGCATGAAGAACTCGCCATGCGCGACATTGACGACGCGCATGACGCCGAACACCAGCGACAGGCCAAGCGCCGTCAGCGCCAGGACGGCGGAGGTGACGAGTCCTTCGAGGGCGGCGAGGAGCAGGTGGGGTCCGAAGTGCATCGGCTAAGCACCGGCGGATGCGCGAAGCACCCCCCTCTGGCCAGAGGGGGGTGTCTTGGCGCTCACGCTTGCTGCAGCAGCCAAGCTCACAGCGCCTGCGTCGTGTAATCCCCTTCCGGCTCGTAGAGGCCGTCCTCGATCTTGGTCTTGTGGACGACATTCAGCCGGCCGCCTTCGACCTTGGAGATGTTCTGGATACCAAAACACTGGTGGATCTTGCCGTTGAAGGTTTTCGGTCCCTGCGGATGCTCGGGCCCCTCGGCGAACTCGGTCAACGCCTCGGTCGCCTCGACCAGCTTGGCGCGGTCTTCCGGGCCCTTATAGCCGGCATCCTCCATCGCCTTCTTGACGACGTAGAGCGTTTCCCAGCAGCCGAACATGTGCGCGGCGGTGGAGACGTCCTTGGGATCGCCGACAGATGCACCATTGTCGTCGATGCCGACGGCGGCACGATAGGCCTTCTGTGCAGGGGAGTCATCGGGCTGCGCATAACGTGGCGAGCCTTCCCAGAAATGGCTGCCGTCGAGGAATTCGAGGCCGGGGCTGTTGATGTCGGTGGCTTCGAGCGAATCGATGAAGCCGAACAATTGCGGCCGGTTGGAGCCGTAGAACTCGCCGAGTTCCTTGACGAAGGTGAGCACCGCCGGGCCGACCATGACGTGGTAAATCACCTCGGTCTCGGCCGGGATCTGCGGAAAATATTTGGTGAAGGAGGATTCCGTCGGCGGGATGGCGATCTGCGCGATGACCTCGGCGCCTTGCGCCTTCAGCGCCGGCGGCAGGTAGTCGCGATGATCGTAGCCGAAAGCGAAATCGGGGAATATCTGCGTCACCTTCTTGCCGGCATTGGCGGCAATCCACGGCGCCATCGACTGGATCTGGCTCTTCACGTCGGTGATGCCGGGCTGGAAGACGTAGCGGTTCAATTTGGTCGACGCGACGTGGTGACCTTCACTGACGACGAAATAGGGCATCTTGGCCTCGCCGGCGGCCGGCGCCGAGCCGATGACGACATGCGAAAACAGCGTGCCGTAGACGATGTCGGTCTTGTGCTGGGAGGCGAATTTGCCGACCACTTCGGCGCCCCGGCCGGGATCGGTGCCGTCATCCTCGATGATCACCTCGACCGGCCGGCCGTTGATGCCGCCGGCATCGTTGATCGCCTTGACCGCCGCGGCCGTGGTCTTCTCGTACCAGCGGCCATAGGCGGCGCCGATGCCGGTGCGGTGCGACTGGAAGCCGATCTTGATCGGCGCCGAGCTCTGCGCCTGGCTGTAGCGCACGAAGCCCGGCGCGACGGCAAGACCGGCGCCGGCGGCAAGGACCTTCAGCGCCGTGCGGCGGGTGAGAGCGGATCTGGAGAGATCGAAGAACCCATTCTTGTCAGTCACGGCAGTTCCCCTTGTTTTTGAGCTTTGACCAATGGCTGTAGCGAGGCGGGCCACTCTTGCTAAGAGGGCCGAAAATTGCATGTGTACAAACTAAATCACCAAAGCTCTGACGTGGCAAGCGAGCTTTCCCCAAGGTTCGATTGACGGGCATCGCGCATCTCGTTCACCCGGCGGTTGGCGTCGCAAGCAGCCACAAGCCGAAGACGGTGTAGGCGATCATCAGCAACGTGAGCGGAAACTGGCTGAGCGCGGCGCGAGCGGGAATGGGGTGCAATCGCCAGGCCAAGCCATGGGCGACAAGCACTGCAAGCATGTGGCCGGCTATGATGACGCCGGCCTGGAGATTCCACAGCCACCACGCCGAGCCGGCGCCGGCGACGACGCCGGCTTCAATTGGCAGTTCAGCGGTGCCGAACAGGTTCCAGCCCAGCGCAAACGGGTCGGAGAGAGCGGCAATCGCATATTGGCCGTCGACCAGCAGCGCCGTCAGATAATGCGCGAAGTGATAGGCGAGCGCGATCGGCACGATCGACCAGACTAGTAGCCCTGCGGCGTGAGCGAGGGAATGCTTGCTGCCGGCAAGGTGCTGGCCAAGAAAGACGGCAAGCGCGAACACGGCCGCAAGCACGACAAAGGTCAGCACAAGGCCGAAACTGCCGATGCCGATCAAGGCGGTGCGTCCCGGAAACTCCAGCGGATTGATGCCGAACCGGCCTAGCCAGAAGAAGGTTTTCGACAGGCCGTCGAAGGATACCGACGACAGCGCAAGCAGCAGGAAGGCGACGCCGCTGAGCGGCAGCGGCGCATCCTCGAGCAGCTTAGCGCCCGGCCAGCAGAGTTTGAGCCGGCCGTCCTCGTTGCGTTCGACGATGGCGAAGCGCGCCACCATCGAAAAGAACACTGTCAGGAACTCGCCGCTGCGGGTCCAGCCGCGGTAGCCGAAGACCTGCATGGCCGCGAAGCTTAGCAGCCAGTAGACGCCGGCGGCCCAGGTCAGCCGCCCCGGGTCATCGGGCGCCGGGTCGATCAGCTCGAACCAGGCGAAGGCGAAGAACAGCACGAAAGCCGGCCAATAGCCGAGCCACTGGGGCAGCCGCCGTGGCTCCGTTCTGTCGGACAGGCGCGAGACGACGCGGCAAGGCCCGTACCACGGATTGAGCCACGACCAGAGATCGCCGCTGAGCCCTTGCAGCAAAGCCAGCCCAACCCAGAGCAATGTCCATACGGTCAGCGGCAGCGGATTGGAGAGCGGATCGCGGCTGCCGAACAGGCCGGCGGCAGTGAGAATTGCAAAGCCGGCAAAGGATATCAGGCTGACGGCAGTCCGCGCGCCGTCGCCGAAGGTGAAAAGCGGCAGGCGTTTGCGCCAGAAGCGGTCGAGGGAGTCCGGCCTCAGTAGCGCCAGGACAAGGAAACTGGCGGCGACGGCGAGCGCGCCGCCGGCGACGTAGTAGCCGGTGGGGAGGAGCAGGACGTGGCCGCGGTCGGAGGCGTGGGCGAAGGCGGGGGTGGGCAGGAATACAGGTGCAAGGGCCAGGAAGAAGGAGAACCGCGGCAGGGCTACTAGGTTATGGCAGCGCTCTACGGCACCCCCCTCTGTCCTGCCGGACATCTCCCCCTCGAGGGGGGAGATTGGCAGTTGAATCGGCCGGCGCTTTTCTTGCCTCGTTGAGGGTTGGCCAGAGCGGAGATGAGAGCCAATCTCCCCCTCTGAGGGGGAGATGTCCGGCAGGACAGAGGGGGGTGGGCGGGAACTCATGCTTTCCAAGAAATACTTCTTGTCGGCCCTCACACCTTCACCAGCTGCTCCACGCGGTCCTTCTGGCCGAAAATGCGCAGATAGCGCTCGATCTCTTTCTCGTCGCCTGTCGACTTGGCCGGATTGTCGGAAAGCTTGACCGCCGGCCTGCCATTGGCCTCGGTGACCTTGCAGACCAGCGAGATGGCGTCGAGCCGGTTGGTCTCGGTCGGTGCGCAGCCTTCGAAATCATTGGTCAGGTTGGTGCCCCAGCCGAAGGACATGCGCACCTTGCCGCGGAAGTGGCGGTAGGTCTCCTCGATGGTCTCGACCTCAAGCCCGTCGGAGAAGATGAGCAGCTTCTGCTTGGGGTCCTTGCCCTTTTCGCGCCACCAGGAAATGATCTTCTCGCCGCCCTCGATCGGCGGCGCGCTGTCGGGGCGGAAGCCGGTCCAGTCGGCGACCCAGTCCGGCGCATCGCGCAGGAACGCCGCGGTGCCGAAGGTGTCCGGCAGCACGATCAGCAAATTGCCGCCGTAGTAGCGCTGCCAGTCCTGCAACACCTTATAGGGCGACTGCTTCAATTCCTTTTCCGAATTGGTGAGCGCGGCGAACACCATCGGCAGCTCATGCGCGTTGGTGCCGAGCGCTTCGAGGTCGTTGTCCATGGCGAGCAGGACGTTGGAGGTGCCGGTAAAGGCCTCGCCGATGCCCTCCTTCAACGCTTCGACGCACCAGCGCTGCCACAGGAACGAATGACGGCGGCGGGTGCCGAAATCCGAGATGCGGATGCCGGGCAGCGCCTTCAGCCGCTCGGTCTTGGCCCACATCTTGGCCTTGGCGCGGGCATAGAGCACGTCGAGCGCGAACGGCCCGAACGCCCGCATGGCCGCGCGAGATCGAAGTTCATTGATAATTGCCAGCGCCGGGATCTCCCACAGCGTCGTGTACATCCACGGGCCGCTGAAGGCGAGTTCGTATTGGCCGTCGCGCCTGGAGAGCTCGTATTCGGGCAGCCGGAAATTTTCCAGCCAGGCGAGGAATTCCGGTTCGAAGATCTGCTTGCGGCCATAGAAGGTGTTGCCGCCGAGCCAGATCATCTCTTTCTTCGAGAAGCGCAAGGTGCGGGCATGGTCGAGCTGCTCGCGCAGCTCCGTCTCGTCGATCTCCTCGGCAAGGCGGACCGAGGTGGTACGGTTGATCAGCGAGAAGGTGGCGTCGACCTTGGGATACATGCCCCAGATCATCTGCAGCATCAGAAGCTTGTAGAAATCGGTGTCGAGCAAGCTACGCACGATCGGGTCGAGCTTCCAGGTGTGGTTGTAGACGCGCCGCGCTATATCGGTCTTTGCCATCGCTCAATGCGCCTTCGCTGCTCGTTCTAGCTTTTGTCTAGCGCAATTCCGGACGGAAAACCGCTGCGCACTTTTCCTGGAATTGCTCCAAATGCCTCTTAGCATCGAATTTTTGAACGCGCCTCCCGCTTTGCGGGCTGGCCCGACAAAAAGAAGCCCCTGCGGCAAGCGGCGCCCACGGCAGTTTCGGCCTCAGGATGCGGTCTTGGCGCCGACCACCTTGAGCGCTGGACGCTTGCGGCGAAAGCCGATGCGGCCTGCCACCGGCGCGTCGGCGCGGCGATCGGCCTGCTCTTTCTCGGCAAACAGCCAGTCGATGAACAATTGCACGATCGGCGCCGACCGCATCTCGTTGCGGCAGACGACGTAGAAATCGTCGACGGCCGGCACGGAAAGGCTGAATGGCGCGACAAGCAGACCCCTGGCGAGCAGTCCGCTTGCCGTCACCGTGTCGCCGAGCGCCACGCCATGGCCGTGGACTGCGGCCTCGGTCGCCATGCGCGCGTCGCCGAGATGGTGGCGGCGGCCGCGCTCCAGGTCCAGCGCATCGGCGGCGGCCAGCCAGGTGTGCCATTCGCGGCCGTCGTCGCCATGCAGGAAGACGTGATCGGCGAGGTCGCGGACGGTGCGGATCGGGCGGTTGTTGATCAGCGTCGGGCTGACCACCGGGAACAGTTCGAGACCCGACCATTTGCGCATCCAGCAATCGGTCCAGCTGCCGTCACCATAGTGCACGCAGACATCGATATGCGGTGCGCGGACGTCCTTGGCATCATTGGATGGGATCAGCGTCAGCCGGATATCCGGATATTGCGAAGTGAAGCTGCCCAGCCGCGGGATCATCCACAGCAATAGCAGCGCCGGCACGCAGGATACCGATAGCGCGCCGGTGCTGGCCGGCCGTGTCATGCGCTGCGTGGCGGCGGCAATGCCGTCGAAGGCTGTCGACACCGCCGGCAGCAATTCGGCGCCGTGCGGCGTCAGCTTCACCCGCTGGCCGGCACGCTCGAACAGCTTGACGCCCAACGATTGCTCGAGCGCCTTGATCTGATGGCTGATGGCACCGTGGGTGACGTTCAGCTCGGCCGCCGCCTTGGTCAGCGAGGCATGGCGCGCCGTCGCCTCGAAGGCGCGCAGCGGGTTGAGCGGTGGCAAACGCTTGGCCATTTGGAACCTAAGCTCTGTGAGATTTTCTCACAGCGAACACCCTAACAATATCAATTGATTTTTCAATGCAGCTACAGGACACTTTGCCCAAGCATTGCATCAAGACGTGAAATCTGCAGGCAGCCAACGGCTGCGGCTATCGAGGCCGCCGTCCGCGCTGCACCAGCCATGGAGGACCGACATGGGTTATGACCGCGGCAAGCTCGAAGCGCTGCGCCGCAAATACGGCGAGAGCCATGGCGGCGAAATGTTCGACCCGAAATTCCAGCGTGTCGCCGACAAGATCTTCTCCAAGACCGGCACGCGGCTGGCGCCCTATTCCGGCATCCCGACCTTCCTCGCGGCGCCCTATCGTGAAATCGCCGCCGACAATCCGGATTTCGGCGATCTTCAGGTGGCGATGATCGGTGTGCCGATGGATCTGGGCGTCACCAACCGGCCGGGCGCCCGTTTCGGGCCAAGGGCGCTGCGCGCCATCGAGCGCATCGGCCCCTACAATCATGTGCTGGAATGCGCACCGACGCATGAGCTGAAAGTCGCCGACATTGGCGACGTGCCGTTCCAGAGCCGCTACCGGCTGGAGACCAGCCATGACGACATCGAACGCCGCACCAACCAGATCGTCGACGCCGGCGTCCTGCCCTTGTCTGTCGGCGGCGACCATTCGATCAGCCACCCGATCCTGAAGGCTGTCGGCAAGAAGGCGCCGGTGGGCATGATCCATATCGATGCCCATTGCGACACCAGCGGCCTGTTCGACATGACCAAGTTCCACCATGGCGGTCCGTTCCGCAACGCGGTGCTGGACGGCGTGCTCGACCCGAGCCGCACCATCCAGATCGGCATTCGCGGCTCGGCCGAGTACCTTTGGGAGTTCACCTATGAGTCCGGCATGACCGTGGTGCATGCCGAAGAGGTGACCGGCCTCGGCATTCCCGCCATTATCGAGAAGGCGCGCAGGATAGTCGGCGACGGCCCGACCTATGTCTCCTTCGATATCGACAGCGTCGATCCTGCCTTCGCGCCGGGCACCGGCACGCCGGAGGTCGGCGGGCTGACGACGCGCGAAGTGCTCGAGCTGCTGCGCGGCCTGAAGGGCCTCAATATCGTCGGCGGCGACGTCGTCGAGGTGGCGCCGCAATATGACGCGACCACCAACACGGCGCATGCCGGCGCGCAGGTGCTGTTCGAGATCCTCAGCCTGATGGTCTTCAGCCCGGCAATCACCAGCAAGGCGGGCTGACACGCTCGACCATGATCCCGAAAAGTGGGAACCGGTTTTCGGAGACGATCATGGTCCACTAGAAAATCCCAAAGGCGACCGCCGCGCTGGAGCCGGCGGTTACACTCACACAAACAAGCTTCCAGCAGGGGAACGACAATGACACTTCACATGAAACTCAAATCATCCATCGCCGCCGTGCTGATGCTCGGCGCAACCGGCTTTGGTTTCACTACCCAGGCCGCCAATGCCGACGCTATCGACGACATCACCAAGGCCGGCGCCATCAATGTCGGCATCTTTTCCGATTTCCCACCCTTCTCCTCGGCCAGCGCCGACATGAGCATCAAGGGCTACGACATCGACGTGGCGCAATCCATCGCCGACCAGCTCAAGGTCAAGCTCAATCTGGTCAGCGTGACCGGCCAGAACCGCATCCCATATCTTACCGACAAGCGCGTCGACCTGCTGATGAGCGTCGGCTATTCCAAGGAGCGTGAGCAGGTGATCGATTTCGCCGCCGCCTACGCGCCTTACTACATCGCCGTCATCGGCCCGGCAGCACTTGCGGTCAAAGGCAAGGAAGACCTTGCCGACAAGTCGATCGCCGTCAATCGCGGCACGCTGGAGGACACCTCGCTGACCGAGGCAGCACCCGCCTCGGCCGACATCCGCCGCTTCGACAACTACAATTCCGTCATCCAGGCCTTCATTTCGGGCCAGACCCAGCTGATGGTGGTCGGCAACGATGTCGGCGCCCAGGTGCTCGCCCGCCAGGAGGCGCTGAAGCCGGAACAGAAATTCCAGCTTCTCACCTCGCCATCGCATATCGGCCTCAACAAGAAGGAAGACCGCCTCAAGCAAGCGGTCAACGATGCGGTTGCCAAGATGCTGGCCGACGGCAAACTGGACGAAAGCTCGAAGGCCTGGCTGAAGACACCGCTCGATCCCGCCAATCTCAAGGATTGACGGCTGGTGACCTATAGCCTCGACTTCGGCTGGCTTGCCGGGGCGACAGGGGCGATCGCGCGCGGCGCGGCCACGACGATCCTGTTGATCGCCGTGACCACGCTGGCGGGAACGTTGCTCAGCATCCTCGGCGCCGCAGGGCGGCGGAACGGCCCGCTGCTGCTCAAGCGGGCGATCGGCGTCTATGTCGAGGTGATCCGCAACACGCCGTTCCTGGTGCAGCTGTTCTTCATCTTCTTCGGGCTGCCAAGCATCGGCGTGAGGCTCGATCCCGTGCTGGCAGCCATGCTGGCGATGACGCTCAACATGGCGGCGTACACGATCGAGATCGTTGGCGCCGGACTCGACGCGGTGCCGCCCGGGCAGACGGAAGCGGCAATGGCGCTTGGGCTCAGGCCGCGCCAGGTCTTCATCAAGATCGTGCTGCCGCAGGCGCTCAAGGTGATCTATCCGGCGCTGACCAGCCAGATCGTCATCATGATGCTGGAATCCGCCGTCGTGTCGCAGATCGCGGTGCGCGAGCTGACCTACGAGGCCGACATGCTGCAGGCGCGCACGTTCCGGGCTTTCGAGACCTATTTCGTGGTGACGGTGGTCTATCTCATCCTGTCGATTGGGCTGCGCCGTCTGCTGATTGGCGGCGGACGCCGGCTTCTCGGAGCCGGCGTATCATGATCGAATTCACCTTCTGGGATATTCTGCGCAACCTGCTGCTGGCGGCGCGCTGGACGGTGCTGTTGTCGTTGGCTGCCTTTGTCGGCGGCGCCGTGGTCGGCATGATCGTGCTGTTCCTCCGGATCGCCAAGAATAAATGGGCGCGCCGGTTTGCCTCCGGCTACATCGCGCTTTTCCAGGGCACGCCGCTGCTGATGCAGCTCTTCCTGATGTTCTTCGGCTTGCCGATGCTGGGCCTGCGCATCGAGCCGTGGACCGCGGCGGTGCTTGGCCTGACCTTCTTTGCCAGCGCCTATCTCGCCGAGATCTGGCGCGGCGGCGTCGATGCATTGCCACGCGGCCAGTGGGACGCCGGCGCCAGCCTCGGCCTGCACTATCTGCAGGAACTCCGGCTGATCATCCTGCCGCAGGCGTTTTCGATCACCCGCGCGCCGACCGTCGGCTTCCTGGTGCAGCTGATCAAGTCGACCGCGCTGACCTCGATCATCGGTTTCGAGGAGCTGGTGAGGACATCCAACGCAATCAACAATGCGACCTTCGAACCGTTCAAAGTCTACGGGCTGGTAGCGCTGATCTTCTTCGTCATGTGCTTTCCGCTGACGCAATACGCACGTTCGCTCGAGCAGCGGGCGGCGGCCCGCTGAGCGGGCGACCAGCAATTCAACGCCCGAACACCAGCGGCGGCGCGATCCTGTCCCGCCGCAGCCAGCGTCCCAGCAGGAGCGCGGCGACCACCGCCAGCCCGGACGACAGGCCGATCCAGATGCCGACGCCGTTGAAGCCGAAATGGAAGGCGAGCAGCACGCCGAGCGGCAGGCCGATGCCCCAATAGCCGATCGCGGCATAGATCATCGGTACCTTGGTGTCGTGCAGGCCGCGCAGCATGCCGCTGGCGACCGCCTGCGCACCGTCAAAAACCTGGAACAGCGCGGCAAAGGCGAGGAACGACACGGCAAGCGCCACCACCTCGGCATTAGCCGGATTGCCCAGATCGATGAAGGCGCCGATCAAGAGATGCGGCCACAGGATCATCACCAGCCCCATCAGCGCCATGAAGGAGACACCGACGACATACGCGGTCCAGCCGGCCCGGCTGACACCTTCCGGATTGCCGGCGCCGTGGGCAAGTCCGACGCGCACCGTCACCGCCTGGTTGAGGCCGAGCGGCACCATGAAGGTGATCGAGGCGATCTGGATGGCGATCGCATGGGCGGCAAGCGAAGCCGCATCGATCAGGCCCATGAGAAAGGCCGCCGCGTTGAAAATCGTCACCTCAAACGCCAGCAGGCCGGCGATCGGCAGGCCGAGCCGCAGCAGGCCCTTGAAGCGCGGCCAATCGGCCCGCCAGAAGCGTCCGAACAGACGATAGCGCCGGAATTTCTTCTCAAGCATCACCACCGCCGCCATGCCGGCGAACATTAACGTGCTGGACAGCGTGGTGGCGAGGCCGGAGCCGGCGATGCCCATCGATTGGATGCCGAGATTGCCGAACATGAACAGCCAGTTGAAAAAGGCGTTGCAGGCGACGGCAACGAAAACGATGATCAGTGCCCAGCCCGGCCGCTCCAGCGCCGAAATAAACGAGCGCAGGACGATGTAGCCGAAAAAGGGCAGCACCGCCCATTCGAGCCAGCGCAGATAGATGCCGGCCTGATGCGCCAGTGCCGGTTCCTGACCCATGGCCAGCAACACGGCCTCGCCGTGCCAGAGAAAGACCCAGATCGGAATGCAAATGAGGATCGCCAGCCACAGACCCTGGCGCACGGTGCGGCGCAGGTCGCGCACCGAGTGGCGGCGACGGCCGAGCTCGGTCGCCATCATCGGCGAGGTCGCCAGCATCAGGCCAAGTCCAAAGATCAGCGGCATGAAGTAAAGGTTGGCACCAAGCGCACCGCTGGCCAGCGTGTCCGGCCCCAGCCGCCCCATCATCATGACGTCGGTAGCGGTCATCGCGGTCTGACCGAGATTGGTCAGCACCATCGGCCAGGCGAGCGCCAGCATCGCCCTGATTTCCCGACGCCAAAGGTTTTCCGGCGCGCGAGCGTCGGCTTCGATCGCAGACATTTTTTCCGCCTATCCGATTGCGGCACGTCGGCAAGAGCCGGAAGCCGCGTCTCAGCGCGGAAAATGGCCAAGATCGGCCGGATTCCGCATTACGACGGGTTTGTCTATGAAATGGGCACCGGTGGCAAGAGGCTAACTTGCGGAAGGGTTAAGCCAGTCGGCTCAATGCAGGCTATTGGAGAGGCCATGGAAGCCGCTATGGTCACGGTGGATTCCTTTGAAAGGCAGCCTGATGAGCGCGTTTCCCGAAATCTATCTGGTTCGGCATGGCGAGACGGAATGGAGTGCGTCCGGAAAACATACCGGCCGGACCGACATACCGCTGACGCCGGCCGGCGAGGACGCGGCAAGGCGGGTCACTGAGCGGCTAAAGGGTCTATCCTTCTCGGCGGTGTGGTCGAGCCCGTCGCAGCGCGCCTTCAACACCTGTGCGCTGGCCGGCTTCGGCTCGTCAGGCGTGAAGAAGGACGATCTGGCGGAGTGGGATTATGGTGCCTATGAGGGATTGACCACCAAGCAAATCCTCGCCGAGCGTCCCGGTTGGCGGCTCTTTCGCGACGGCTGCCCGCGCGGCGAGTCCGCCACGGATGTAGGCTCGAGGGCGGACCGGATCGTCAGCCAGTTGCTCGAGGCCAGCGGCAATGTCCTGGTCTTCTCAAGTTCGCATTTCCTGAGGGTGCTAGCCGCACGCTGGCTCGGCCTGCCACCGCAAGACGGCGCGCTTTTCGTGCTGGATACCGCCAGCGTAAGCGTGATCGGTTATGAGCACGGCCTTGACGAACCGGTCGTCCGGCGCTGGAACCAGAGATAGCCGCCGATCCCGATCTATCGGATCGCGTCCAGCGCCTGCCTTTGCCGATGCATCTCGAGAAACACGCGGTAGTCGCGATCGAACCGGCCGGCGGCAGCCGGATTGGGCTCGCGCGTCCTGCCGCCTTGCTGCATGGCGACGCAAGCGGCGTTCAAATCGGGAAAAAGCCTGGCAGCGGTGGCGGCAATCATGCCGGTGCCGAGCAGCACCGCCTCGTCCGCCAGCGGCTCGACCACCGTGCATCCGGTGGCGTCGGCATAGAGCTCCATCAGCAAGGGGTTCTTGGTGTGGCCGCCGGTGACGTGCAGCGTGTCGATCAGATAGCCGTTCTCGTTCAGCGCCTCCAGCACATGGCGGACGCCAAGCGCGATGCTGACGGCGGTGCGCCAATAGAGCTTGCACAGACTGTCGAAGGACGAATCCAGCGTCAGCCCGCTGATGACGCCTACGGCATGCGGGTCGGCGAGCGGCGAGCGGTTACCGTGAAAATCGGGCAGCACATGCAGCCTGGCGGCGAGGTTGTCTCCTTCAGCGGCGCGCAGCTCGGCGACGCGGCGGGCGATCCTGGCATGCATGGCGGCATCCGGCTCGCCGCCGGCGCCATGCCAGCGGATGATGTGATCGAGCAGCGCGCCGGTGGCTGACTGGCCACCTTCCGACAGCCACAGGCCGGGAAGGGCGGCGCCATAGTAAGGACCCCAAACACCGGCGAAAGGCTGCGGATCGGGCGACATCGCCATGACGCAACTCGACGTGCCGGCGATCAGAGCGAGATGGCGGCCGATGTTGGTCGCGTCACCGGCGAAGCCGCCGAGCACGCCAAGCGCGCCGGCATAGGCATCGATGACGCCGGCGCCAACCCGGCATTTTTCGGTGAGGCCAAGCTCCGCCGCGGCTTGCGTGTTGAGCGCACCGATATCTGCGCCGACCGGGCTTGCCTTTCCCGGCAGATTGCCGTGCTCGAAAACGTCGCCGAGCCCGACCGCTTCGAAGAAGTCGCGCCGCCAGCCGGTCTCTTCATGGGCCAGATAGGTCCATTTGGCGGTCAGCGTGCATTGCGAACGGGCGAGCGAGCCGGTCGCCTTCCAGGTGAGGAAGTCGGTGAGGTCGAATAGGTAGCCGGCTTCGTTCCATGCTCCGGGTAGGTTGCGCTTCAGCCACATCAGCTTGGGCGTCTCCATTTCCGGCGACATGACGCCGCCGATATAGTCGAGCACGGCATGGCCGCTTTCGGTGCATTCGTCGGCCTCGGCAATGGCGCGATGGTCGAGCCAGACGATGGTGTCCCAGCGTCTTTCGCCAGTGACGGACACGCTGAGCTGGCCGCCATGCCGGTCCCGCACCACCAGCGAGCAGGTGGCGTCAAAGGAGATGCCGACGATATCCTCAGCCTTCACGCGCGCCTTTTCGCGGGCAGCGCGGACGGCCATGCACACCGCCGACCATATATCCTGCGAATCGTGCTCGGCGTGGTCGGCCTTCGGCTGTTGCATGGCGATCGGGTGCTCGGCGCGGCCGAGCAAGGCGCCACCGGTGTCGAGAATGCCGGCACGGGCGCTTCCGGTGCCGACATCGACCGCGCAAACGAAACTGTTGGTCAAGGTGTTCTTGCTCTCGCTCCCAGGCCTGCAATCAGATCGGGCAATTGCAGCATGTCTGCGAATATAAAGTCCGGCTCACTCGACGCAAGCCGCGCTTTCAGTGCCGGGTTGCCGGTGTGCGAGCCCCCGGTGAAGGCAAGGACGCGCATGCCTGCCACCCGCGCCGCTTGGATGCCGGCCGGGCTGTCCTCGACGACGAGGCAGTTTCGCGGGTCCGCTCCCATTTTAGCAGCCGCATGGAGAAAAAGATCGGGCGCCGGTTTGCCCCGCGCCACCATGGCAGCGCTGAACAAATGCGGCTCCAGCAGCCCAAGCAACCCCGTAACCTTGAGCGCATAGCGGATCCGCTCCAGCGTGCCGGAGGAGGCGACGCAGCACGGCACGCCGAGCTTCGGCAGGACCTGTGCCATGCCTGGCATCGGTTTCAGCTCCTGGCGAAACTTGCGCATCAGTTCGGAGCGCATCTCGGTCAGATGCTGGTCGGTGAGATCGAGCCCGAAGTCGCTTGCGAGGATTTCGCGGACGCTCTTCATGCTCTTGCCGAGGAAGTGCTCGTAGGCAACGTCCTCGCTGACGTTGCCGCCGGCAAGCGCGATCATCTCCAGCAATGCCGAGACGGACAGCATCTCGCTATCCACCAGCACGCCGTCACAGTCGAAAATGACCAGTTCAGGCGTCATCGCGCTGGATCGGCTTCAGAGGTCGCCGGCGAGATAGCGCGTCAGTGTCGCGCGCGCGCCGTCCGCCCACAGCGATTTGAGCGCATGGGCGAACGCTTCGGCGAACGGCGGCGAGCGGCCGACATCGCCATAGATGTCCTCCATGGCAAGCCAGGCGGCAGGCATGTCCCTGGCCGCCTTGGCCGTCCCCTGCAACCGGCCCCAGTTCGGGTCGTTGGGCTCGGTGACGGCACCGGAATCCGTGGTGCCGAAGCAGTAGCGACACCAGAGCGCAGATTCCAGCGCCAGGCCGGTGACACTTTTGCCAGCCTTCAGCCGGTCAGCGATGGTCGGAATGATGAATTTCGGCTGGCGGTTAGAGCCGTCGAGGCAAAGCCGGCGTATGGTGTCGCCGATCTTCGGATTGGAGAAGCGGTGCTCGATGAGCTGGTAGTAATCTTCGAGGTCGGTGTCCGGAACCGGCGGCACGGTCGGGATGATTTCGTCATGCTCGAGCTTGTCGAGGAAGCCGCGTACCAGCGGCTCCTGCATCGCCTCATGGACGAAATGGATGTCCATCAGCCCGGCCGGATAGGCGATGGTCGCATGGCCGCCATTGAGGATGCGGATCTTCATCAGCTCATAGGGCGCGACATCGCTGACGAACTGCACGCCGACCTGTTCCAGCGGCGGCCTTCCATCGGTGAAACGGTCCTCCAGCACCCATTGCTTGAACGGCTCGCAAAACACCGGCCAATTGTCGTCGAGACCGAACTCGCTGGAGAGAATGCCGCGCTCGCGATCGGTGGTGGCCGGGGTGATGCGGTCGACCATGCCATTGGGAAAGGCCACGTTTTCGTTCACCCAATTTGCCAGATCCTCGTCGATCAGCCGCGCCAGGCCGATAACGCCATCGGAAGTGACGTGGCCGTTGTGGGGGATGTTGTCGCAGGACATGATGGTGAAGGGCACGATGCCATCGGCGCGGCGGCGCAGCAGCCCAGCGAGGATGAGGCCGAAGACGGTCTTCGGCGTCGCCCCCGGCTCAGCGTCGGCAACGATGTCGGGATGCGTCGGATTGAACACGCCAGAAGCCGGATCGATAAAATAGCCGCCCTCGGTGATGGTCAGGGAAACGATCTTGATCGCCGGATCGGCAAGCCGCTCGACGATTGCGGTCGCTTCGCCCGGCATCAGGAAATCGATCATAACGCCGGTGACGCGCGCGCTCATATGGCCGCTGTCCTGCTCGACCACGGTGGTCAGCCAGTCCTGTTCCTGCAGCTTGCCGCGGCCGACCTTCTCGCCCTCGAAGACGCCGGCGCCAACGATGGCCCAGTCGTGGCCGACGCCCGAATTGAAGAGGTCGTCGAGATAGACGGCCTGATGCGAGCGATGGAAATTGCCGACGCCGAAATGCACGATGCCGGCCTTGAGCGCGGCGCGATCGTATTTCGGGCCGGCGATCTTGGGCGGAAGCTTGGCGAGTATGGAAGAAGAGAGTTTCACGGACATCTGCTTTTACCCTTTAGCGGGACGGCTCTTCCCCCCGTTGGAGGAGGCGGGGAGAAGAGCGCCTTCGCCCCCTCAACTCATCCACTGGCCGCCATCGACATTGTAGGTCTGGGCAACGATGTATTCGGCCTCATCGCTGGCCAGGAACACCGCCATGCCGGTGAGGTCTTGCGCCGTGCCCATGCGGCCATAAGGCACGGCTTCGCCGACCAGCCTCTTCTTTTCGCCTTTCGGCCGGTTCTCGAACTTGGCGAACAGGGCATCGACGTGATCCCAATGCTCGCCGTCGACGACCCCCGGTGCTATCGCGTTGACATTGATGCCGTGCTTGATCAGGTCCAGCCCTGCCGACTGGGTGAGCGAGATGACCGCCGCCTTGGTGGCGCAGTAGACGGCGACCAGTGCCTCGCCGCGGCGCCCGGCCTGGCTTGCCATATTGATGATCTTGCCGCCCTTGCCGCGCGCGATCATCGAACGGGCCGCAGCCTGAAGCGTAAACAGTGTGCCGGCGACGTTGACCGAGAACAATTTGTCGTAGCTTGCCTTGCTGATCTCGACGATCGGCGCCAGGTCGAACAGCGCAGCGTTGTTGATCAAAATATCGAGGCCGCCGGTTCTGGTTTCGACCGCCTTGACAGCCGCATCTATCGACGCGAGATCGGTGACGTCCAACTTCACCGCGTAGGCGTTGCCGCCGATTTCCGAAGCCGTCTTCTCGGCAGCCTCGAGATTGATGTCGCCGATGGCGACGGTCGCGCCCTCCCGCATGTAGGCTTCGGCAAACGCCCTGCCGATGCCGCGCGCCGATCCGGTGATCAGCGCCGATTTACTCTTCAGCCTCATTGCACCATCGCCTTTCCGTCGGCGCCGAAGCGATGCAGCTTGGCCTGATCCGGCGTCAGATAGATCGTGTCGCCGTGATGGACGGCCAGTTCGCCGTCGGCGCGCACCGTCAGCGGACCGACGCCGTCGGCTTGCACATGCAAAAATGTGTCGGAGCCAAGATGCTCGGCGACGCCGACCGTCGCCTTCCAGTCGCCTGATGTCTTTGAGATATTCATGTGCTCGGGACGGATGCCGACGGTTTTGGCGCCATATTTGGCTGCCGGCGCGCCTTCGAGCAGATTCATCTTCGGCGAGCCGATGAAACCGGCGACGAACAGGTTCTTCGGCGTCTTGTAGAGCTCCATCGGCGAGCCGACCTGCTCGATATTGCCGGCGTTGAGCACGACGATCTTGTCGGCCATGGTCATCGCCTCGATCTGGTCGTGGGTGACGTAGACCATGGTCGTCTTGAGCTGGTGATGCAGCTCGCTGATCTCCAGCCGCATGGTGCCGCGCAGCGCCGCGTCGAGATTGGACAACGGTTCGTCGAACAGGAAGGCCGATGGCTGGCGCACGATGGCGCGGCCGATGGCGACGCGCTGTCGCTGGCCGCCGGAAAGCTGGCCGGGGCGGCGATCGAGATAGTTGGTGAGGTTCAAGATCCGCGCGGCGTCCTTCACCTTCTTGTCGATGGTCGCCTTGTCCTCGCCCGCCATCTTCAGCGGGAAAGCGATGTTCTTGGCCACCGTCATGTGCGGGTAGAGCGCATAGGACTGGAACACCATGGCCAGCTTGCGCTTGGCCGGCGCCTCACCGGTGACGTCGCGGCCATCGATGTTGATGGTGCCGCCGCTAGTGTCCTCCAGGCCGGCAATCAGACGCAACAGCGTGGACTTGCCGCAGCCCGACGGGCCGACAAAGACGACGAACTCGCCATTCTCGATGACCAAATCGAGGCCGGGGATGATGGACGTTGCCCCGAAGGATTTGGAGACGTTCTTGAGCGTGATGTTTCCCATGATTTCCTCCCCCGAAGGGCTATTTCGTCGTTTTGCGTCAGGCAGTTTCCGTTACTTAACTGCCCCAAATGTCAGGCCGCGGACCAGCTGCTTCTGGCTGAACCAGCCCATGATCAGGATCGGCGCGATCGCCAGCGTCGAGGCGGCCGAAAGCTTGGCCCAGAACAGCCCCTGCGGACTGGAGAAGGAGCTGATGAAGGCGGTGAGCGGCGCTGCCTCAGTGGTGGTCAGCCGGATCGTCCAGAACGCCTCGTTCCAGGCGAGAATGATGTTGAGCAGCATGGTCGAGGCGATGCCCGGCACCGCCATCGGCGTCAGCACGTAGATGATCTCGTTCCAGAGCGATGCGCCGTCCATGCGCGCCGCTTCCAGGATCTCTCCCGGGATCTCGCGGAAGTAGGTGTAGAGCATCCAGACCACGATCGGCAGGTTGATCAGCATCAGCATGACCATCAGGCCAATGCGGCTGTCGAGCAGGCCGGTGTCGCGGAAGATCAGATAGATCGGGAACAGCACCGCGACGGCAGGCATCATCTTGGTGGAAAGCATCCACATCAGGATGTCCTTGGTGCGTTTGCTCGGCGAAAACGCCATCGACCATGCCGCCGGTACGGCGACAAGCAGAGCCAGGACGGTCGAGCCGACCGACAGGAACACCGAGTTCAGGAAGAATTTGAAATAACCGTTCTGCGCCTGGACCTCGGAATAGCTCTCCGTGGTTCCCGACGGGAACAGGTTGAAGCCCTGGATGGCCTCCTGCTCCGATTTGAACGAAGTGATGATCGTATAGAGGATCGGGAAGAAGATCAGTAGCGCGACGATCCAGGCGGCCGCGGTCGCAATCGTCTTGTGCTGGTTGGTGACTGCACGTGCCATCGTTTCCTCCCTTATTTATCCAAATTCTTGCCGACGGCGCGCATAGCGAAGAAGGCGACGATGTTGGCGAGAATGACTGCAATGATACCGCCGGCGGACGCCTGGCCGATTTTGAACTCCAGCAACGCCTTCTGATAGACGAGGAAGGGCAGGTTGGTGGAGGCATAACCCGGGCCGCCATTGGTGGTGACGAGGATCTCGGCATAGACCGACAGCAGGAAGATGGTCTGGATCAGGATGACCACAGTTATGGCGCGCGACATATGCGGCAGCGTCAAATAGATGAAGCGGCTGATGAAGCCGGCGCCGTCCATTTCGGCGGCTTCCTTCTGCTCGCCGTCGAGCGACTGAAGCGCGGTCAACAGGATCAGCGTCGCAAACGGCAGCCACTGCCAGGCGACGATGATGACGATGGCCAAAAGCGGGTGCTGCCCGAACCAGTCGATCGGCTGCCCGCCGAAGAAGCGCGCAATATCGGCGAAGACGCCGTATTGCGGATGCATGATCATGTTCTTCCAGACCAGTGCCGCCACCGGCGGCATGACGAAGAACGGCGAGATGACGAGGATGCGGACGATGCCCTGTCCCCACATCGGCTGATCGAGCAGAAGGGCCAGCAAGATACCGCCGATCACCGTGATCAAAAGCACGCTGACGACGATGGTGAGCGTGTTGAGGATCGACTGCAGGAATGCCGGGTTGGAATAGAACAGCGCGTAGTTCGAAAACCCGACGAAGCCGTCGCGCATCGGATTGAGCGGATTGTACTGTTGGAAGGAGAACCACAGCGTGAATGCCAGCGGTACAATCATCCAAACCAGCAGCAGCACCACGGATGGCGCCATCATGAAGCGGGCAAGCGAACGGGTCTGCTGAGTAGCCATGACGGTCACCCTTCGAGGTCAGCCAAGTTTTCAGCGGTGTGATAGCCGGCCGCCCGAACTGGGATTCGGGCGGCCGTTGCCGGTCGCCATTGGCAACCGGCACCGGGAGGAGCCTACTTGATGTAACCGCCCTCGGTCATCGTCGCGGTGGCGGCGTCCTGCGCCTGTTTCAGGGCATCGTCGACGCTCGACTGGCCGGCAAGTGCCGCCGAGAAGAGCTGGCCGACAGTGGTGCCGAGGCCCTGGAACTCAGGAATGGCGACGAACTGGACGCCGACATAGGGCACCGGCTTGACGGTCGGATGCGTCGGATCGGCGGAGTTGATCGAGTCCAGCGTCATCTTGGCGAAAGGTGCTGCCTTCTGGTACTCAGGATTGGCATAAAGCGAGGTGCGTGTGCCCGGAGGAGCGCTGGCCCAGCCTAGCTTGGAGGCGACGAGCTCGGAGTAATGCTTGCTGGTCGCCCACGATACGAACTTTTCGGCGGCGTCGGCCTTCTGGGTGCCGGCGGGAATGGCCAGCGACCAGGCCCACAGCCAGTTGCCGCGCTTGCCGAGGCCATTGTCCGGCGCCAGCGCATAGCTAACCTTGTCGGCGACCTTCGAACTCTTCGGATCGGAGACCATGGATGCGGCGACCGTAGCGTCGATCCACATGCCGCATTTGCCCTGCTGGAACAGCGCCAGGTTTTCGTTGAAGCCATTCGACGATGCACCCTCGGGGCCGTCGGCCTTCATCAGGTCGACATAGAACTGCAGCGTGTTCTTCCATTCGGGCTGGTCGAATTGCGGCTTCCAGTTCTCGTCGAACCAGCGCGCGCCGAACGAGTTCGACATGGCGGTCAGGAAGGCCATGTTCTCGCCCCAGCCGGCCTTGCCGCGCAGGCAGACGCCGTTCACGCCGTTGGCGCGGTCGGTCATCTTGTCGGCGGCCTGCTTGATGAAGTCCCAGGTCGGTGCATCGGGCATCTTGAGCCCGGCCTTTTCCATCAGGTCCTTGCGGTACATGACGAAGGAGCTCTCGCCATAGAACGGCGCTGCATAGAGCTTGCCGTCGACCGACAGACCGCCAGCGATGGCCGGCAGGATGTCCTTGGCGTCGTAGTCGTCGCCGAGTTTATCGAGCGGCAGGAGCCAGCTCTGCTTGGCCCAGATCGGCACTTCATAGGTGCCGATGGTCATCACGTCATACTGGCCGCCCTTGGTGGCGATGTCGGTGGTGACGCGCTCGCGCAGCACGTTCTCTTCGAGCGTGACCCAGTTGAGCGTGACGTCGGGGTTCGCCTTGGTGAAGTCGTCCGTCAGCGTCTGCATGCGGATCATATCGGCATTGTTGACGGTGGCGATGGTGATGGATTCGGCATGCGCGGCGAAAGCAAGTGCGCTGGCCGACAACAGGCCTAGGGTGAACGTGCGAAGTTTCATCAAAATTCCTCCCATAAACCAAGATGAGCATTTGCCTTGGCTGTGAGCAATTACTCACTTGCGATGAATTATGTCAAGACGGATTCGTTGCTGCAGCGCAGCACGCCGGGTCTCGTGCAGCGGCAAGCCTGGGACGTTTGCGGCATGTCTGACGAAGGATTCGGCCGGGCGGATTGGGCCCGGCGCTTTGCTATCGGGCTTGCTGGGATTCAGCCTACTGGCAAGCGATCTCGCTCAGGATCCAATCGCGGAAGGCGCGGATCTTCGGCACGTTGCGTCGTGCCGTCGGATAGACCAGCCAATAGGCGTGGCCGTCGTCACCGACCAGATCAAAGGGCTGGATCAGGCGGCCGTCGGCAAGTTCGGTCTTGAACAGCGCCTTGGTAACGATCGCCACGCCGTGGCCGGCAATCGCGGCATTGGCCTCGTAGGCCTGCGCGCCCATGCTGGTGCCGGGACGCTTGGCCAGCTCCTCGACCGGCAGGCCGGCGACGGCAAACCAGTCCCGCCACCAGATGTCACCCGGGTCGAGGATCGGCAGCCGCAGCAGGTCGGCCGGCTCCTTGACGCCGCCGATGCTTGCCGCGAGCTTTGGACTAAGGACCGGCGTGAAATCGGCCCTGAAAAGCATATGGGTCTCGACGCCCGACCAGTTGCCGCCGCCGGAGCGGATGGCGATGTCGATATCCTCTCTGGCAAAGTCGACAACCCTGTTCGAAGTGTCGACGCGCACCGCCAGCGACGGATGCGCGACCTGGAACGAGCCGAGATGCTGCGCCAGCCAATTGGAGGCAAAGGTCAGCAGCGTCGAAACGCAAAGCACGCCGTCGGCGCCGGTGCGCGCGGCGGCATAGGCGCCGCTCAACAGCGCGAACGCCTCGCTGACCGCGGGCGCCAAGCGCTGGCCGGGTTCGGTCAGCACGATCTGTTTTGGCTGGCGCAAGAACAGGGGCGCGCCGATGCGCTCCTCCAGAAGCTTGATCTGATAGCTTGCCGCCGCCTGCGTCATGCCAAGCTCCTGGGCGGCCTTGGTGAACGAGAGATGCCGCGCCACCGCCTCGAACACCCGGATCGCCTGAAGCGGAGGAAGCTGCGAAACCAGCTGTCGTGAATTGAGCTCCGGCATAAGCCCTCCTTATGGGCAGTGATCGACGTTTGATTGGCGGCACCGGCCGGTCCTACCGATATTCCGTATTGAAGATCAATTACGCGTAGAGATAGCGAAGGCTGACGATCATGACCACAATACAGGAAAAGCTGCTTCTTGCTCCAGCCCATGGCTGGTTTTCACGGTTGGCGCGGGGATTGGCAGGGCACGCGGCGCGGAAACGGGGCTATCTCGACGTCCGGGAGCTCCCGCCGCATCTGCAGCGCGACATGGGCTTTCTCGACGGCAACGATCCTTGCGGCCGGCACCAGTAGTGACGCTCGTTTTATCGGGGATTCAGATGCGTTTCGATTTCACATGATCGTTTCCGACCGCCAGCGGCTCGGAGATCATGCGCCCGCCAGCAAGGCGGCGGCGGTCCGCTCATCGGTGATGAGGCCGTTGACCAGCCGCCGGTTGACGGCGGCGAAGATGCCCGGCAGCTTGCGGTCGCCCATGGCAAGCGCGATCACCAGCGACTTTTCGCGCGACGGCAGCGGCGCCGACGACACCCGGTCGTTGGTGATGCTCTCGATCATGCGGCCGTCGCGGTCGAACACCCAGCCGACGATCTCGGCGACGCCGCCGGCCTTCTGCAGCGCCTTCAATTCACCCTCCGAAATGAAGCCGTCCTCGTAAAGCGGCGCCTTCGGGCCGAGATCGCCGATGCCGACAAAGGTGACGTCGGCCTCGGCCGCAAGCGCCAGTGTCGGCTGGATCATCGGCTGGCTGAGCAGCATCTCGCGCTCCTCGGGCGAGGAGGCGATGACCGGCAAAGGCATCGGAAACGAGCGCGCCTTGACCCTGTCGGCCATGGTGAAGATCACGTTGTAGAAGGCGGCCGAGCCGTCCGGCGAGATGTTGCCGGTCAGCGACACCACCTTGTGCTGCGGGCATTCCATCGGCGGCAGCTGCTCGATCGCCGCCTTCAGCGTGCGGCCGGTGCCGATCGCCATGACGATCGGCGTCGGCGACCGCAGCCGCCGCTCGATCTCGGCCGCCGCCGCCTCGGCGACGCCGATGACGGTGGAGGACGAAGACGGGTCGCTCGGCACCACCTCGACCAGATCAAGCGCAAAGCGCGATTTCAGCCGTGCCGCAAGGTCGAGGCAATTGGCGATCGGATGGTCGACGCGCACCTTGATCAACCCTTCGGAGACTGCGAGCGACACCAGCCGCTGCGCCGTCTGCCGGGAGATGCCAAGCGTGGCGGCGATCTGGTCCTGGGTGTTGCCGGCAACGTAATAGAGCCAGCCGGCGCGCGCCGCGTCGTCCAGCCTGTTGCCGCCGCTATCCTGCCGCGAATTCAAGGTCCTGCCTCCCAGCCCGCCGAGCATGAGAGGCGGAGCACCATAGTTTCGCAGGGAATGAGGTTGTGCGCAATTGCCTATTGGAAGAGCAATTGCTTAAGGTCCGGACTTGGTGCTTCGAGCGAAGTGACGGGGCCGACCTAGTCTCGTCGCAACAGCAAGGCTGTCGAGGTCGCACCAATCTCGGTTCCAAAGCGCGACGTGTTCGATCGGCCTCATGCGATCCGCTTTAGATTCTTTTTTATGCATGTCGTTATCACAAAACCGCTGCACACTTTTGCGCGACATGCATTAGCGGGGACGCGGCGGTTTATCTCCCACGCTAAACGCTTTAAGGGATTTTGGAGAATGGAGCCTTGCATGACGCCGAAAGCGGTTTTCTGGGATATGGACGGCACGCTGGTCGACAGCGAGCCGCTGCACGAGGCGGCGCTGATTGCGGCGCTGCACAGCGTCGGCATCGCGCCGCCGGCCGACCTGCACGAGCGGGTGCTCGGCATCGCCGCATGGCCGGTCTACGAAATGCTGCGCGACGAGTTCGGCCTCGACCTGCCTTTCGACGACTGGATCGTGCGTAAATACGATCACTATCTGCCGATGGCGCAAACGCTGACGCCTCGCAGCGGCGCGATCGAGATTTTCAATGAGCTGCGCGCGCTTGGCGTGCCGCAAGCGGTGGTGTCCAACTCGGACAGGCTGATCGTCGATGCCAATCTGCGCGCCGTAGGCCTCGTCTATCCCGGTATGAAGACGGTCAGCCGCAACGACGTGCGCGAAGGCAAGCCGCACGCCGAACCTTTCCTGCGCGCCGCCTGGCTGGCCGACGTCGATCCCGCCGAGGCCGTGGCGGTCGACGACAGCGTGACGGGCGCCACGGCGGGGCTGGCAGCGGGAATGAAAACGATCTTCTGGCCAGAGGTGCCCATGGAAGGGCCGCCGGGGGCGATTGTCATCAACGGCGCCGACGAATTGCGGGCTCATTTGGGGCTGTAAGCTTGGCTGAAAAGGCCGCCGCAAGCTAGACTTCCTGCAACGCCGATGATTGGCGAAACCAGCGATAACAGCGTCCTTCTCCCCGTCATTGTACGGGGAGAAGGGCGCAGCTCAGTACCGGTAGACAGGCTCCTGCTCGTCGAGGATAGCCTTCAGTTCGGAGAGGTGGCGTTCGGCCTGGCCGGGATAGTCTTCCTGTTCCCTTGCCGCTTTCTCTGCGATCTCATCCGACAGTACCCGCAGCGGCCGGCCGGTCCACAGCGCCTTGATATAGGTTTCGGCGGCGCGCTCGAAATAGAACATGCGGTTGAAGGTGTCGGCGACGCTGTCGCCGATGACCAGCACGCCATGGTTGCCCATCACCATCACCTTGACCTTCGGGTCGACAAGAAGCTGCGAGCAGCGCTCGCCCTCTTCCTCGAGGGCCAGCCCGCCATAATGAGCGTCGACGACATGGCGGTTGAAGAAGATCGCCGAGTTCTGGTCGACCGGCGGCAGCGTCGAGTCGGCGAGCGAGGCAAGCACGGTGGCGTGGATCGAGTGGACATGCATGACGCAGCGCGCATGACGCACGTTGCGATGGATGGCGCGGTGCAGGCCCCATGCCGTCGGGTCGGGCGCATTCGGGCCTGTCAGCGTGTCGGGATCATTGGCGTCGATCAAAAGCAGGTCGCTCGCCTTGATGCGCGAAAAATGCACCTGGTTAGGGTTCATCAGGAATTGCGAGCCATCGTCGTTGACCGCCAGCGAGAAATGGTTGGCCACCGCCTCGTGCATGTTGAGCCGCGCCGTCCAGCGGAAGGCGCAAGCGAGGTCGACGCGCTCCTCATAGAACGGCAGGTTGGTCAGCACTTCCTTCTGCAGGCGCGTGATGCTCATCGTATGTCTCCGCGAATGGAGCGAGCATGCCGCGCGGCTGGAACACCCGCAACCGATTTCGTTTGGTGCAGGCGAGCACTGTCGCCTTACGCCGCCGTGCTGGCGGCGGCGCCGACCCTTAGGCCGCCATGCTCGACGATAAAATCGATGACCTCCTGCAGCCCCTTGCCGCGCGACAGATCGGTGAAACCGAACGGCCGCTTGCCGCGCATGCGGGCGGCGTCGCTCTCCATGACATCGAGATTGACGTTCACATAGGGCGCAAGGTCGCTCTTGTTGATGACCAGGAAATCGGACCGGGTGATCGCCGGTCCGCCCTTGCGCGGAATCTCCTCGCCCTGGCAAACCGAGATGACATAGAGCGTCAGGTCGGCAAGGTCCGGCGAGAAGGTGGCGGCGAGGTTGTCGCCGCCCGATTCGATGAAGATGATGTCGAGATCCGGGAATTTTTTGGTCATTTCGGCAATCGCCTGCAGATTGATCGAGGCGTCCTCGCGGATGGCGGTGTGCGGGCAGCCGCCGGTCTCGACGCCGATGATGCGATCTTCGGGCAGCGCCTGGAGGCGCGCCAGCATCATGGCGTCCTCCTTGGTGTAGATGTCGTTGGTGACGACGGCGATCGAGAACTCGTCGCGCAGCGCCTTGCAGAGCTTTTCGGTGAGCGTCGTCTTGCCGGAGCCGACCGGACCGCCGATGCCGATGCGAAGAGGGCCGTTCGGGGATATCATGCGGGGAACTCCGTGAAGGCAAGGATGGCGAAGCCGAGGCCGATCAGCAGGCACAGCGGCGAATAATAACGCAGATCGAGCCGCGCGAAAGGTTGCTCGGGCGTCAGCCGGCGCCACCACGGCGTGAAGCCGGCAATGCCGCGCGCCAGGAAAACCAGCGCGATGAGCAGCGACGTGGCGGCAAGCCCGGCCTTGGGAAAGGGCGTGGCAAAGATGCCCTCGAGCGCCATCGGCCACAGTGTCGCCAGGCCGAGGCAGGCGGCAACGGCGAAGCTGGCGAAGGGCGCCGGCATTTCGTCGACGCCATGAAAGCCGATGACGGCGCGGGCGCAGGAGGCAGCATCCCTGCCCGGCCAGATGCCGCCAATGGCCCAATAGACATGCAGCGCGGTGATCAGCAGCAGAACCAGCGAGAGGGCGAAAGCGAGGACGATCATGAGCGGAACAGCCGCGAATACTGGGTCTCGTGCCTACTCGCCGTGATGTCGGAGATAAAAGCGCAGCCGCCGAGATCGTCGAGCGTCGAGCCGGTAGCGCGGGCCGCGGTCGCCAAGGCCAGCGGCTCGAAGCCGGCGAGCAGCGTCATCGCAGCACTCTGGCCGACGACACCGAGCCGGATCGCTGCCTGGACGAGGTTGGAAAAGAAGGCCTGCAGGAAGGCGCCCAGCGCGTCCCGCAGCATAAATCCGTGGCCGCCGGCGACGGCACCGACGGCGACGCAATAGGCACATTCGGCCGGCAGGCGGTCCAGCACCTGGCACGGCCAGGCCGAGGCCGCCTTCAGGAAGGCGGCGCCCTGCAGCATGGTTTCGGCATGACGCTCGCGCGAGCCGGCTAAGGCCTCGCCGAGCGCAGCGACCTCGACGAGATCGCCGGCTTCGCGCGCCCGGCGCCAGCTTTCGGCAAACAGCACCGCATCGTTCCAGCCGGAACCCATCTCGACCAGCGTTTCCAGCCACGCGGCGAGGTCTTTGCTGTCGGCAACCAGCCCGGCATGCACGGCTTGTTCCAGGCCATGGCTGTAGGAAAAGCCGCCGACCGGGAAGGAAGGCGACAGCCACGCCATCAGCCGCAACAATGCAATGTTGGAAGGCTGGTCAGTCATGGTCATGGTCGTGCGAATGGCTGTGGGAATGCGATTCGCTATGGCTATGAGAATGCGCTTCGGCGTGGCTGTGCGTATGCGCCTCGGCATGAGCATGGCCGTGCCCGCCATGGCCGGAATAAGCGCCGCGCACCGGCTTGAACGGCTCGGAGACGTCGCTCACAATGGCGCCCAATCCCTCCAGCATCGCCTTGATGACATGGTCGCGCAGGATGAGGATGCGCCCAGCTTCGATTGCGGCGGCGAGATGGCGGTTGCCGATGTGCCAGGCAAGCTCGGCCAGATGGACAGGATCGCTGGCCCTGATGTCATAGAGCGGCTCCTCGGCCGCGATGATCTCGATTTGGCGGCCATCCTCCAGCACCAGCCGGTCACCATGGTTCAACGTCACCGGTTCGGGCAGGTCGACCAGCACCTTGTCGCTACGGGCCGTTTCGATGGCGCGACGGCGCAGATGCCGCTCGTCATGAGCAAGCACCGCACGGTCGTATGGCGTGGCAGTTCCGGCTTCGCCTGCGGCCAGGACGGAGACGGCGCGCGGGAATTTGGTGAAGTCGGTGCGAATATCGAGCTTCATGTAAGACTGCCTTTCGCAAAAAGCCTAGACTATCCGGTCCGCCGCCCCAATGGGGCTCAGACGATCGTGTCGAAGAGCCGCAGGATGAACGATATCTGATAGACGAGCGCGCCGGCGACAAAGGCGATGTGAAAGCGGCGGTCGCGCAGCAGGATCGCAATGACGCAAAGCGCGACGAAAACCGGCGTGCGGATCAGATATTCGATGCCGAAATGGGCGAAATGCTCCGGCCCTTTCAGCAGCGTGTCGATCACGTCGAGCAGATAGGTCGCCGCCAGCAGGCCGAAGAACCAGGCCCGGCGCGAATAAAAGAAATCCTCATAGCTGGTGTAGTCCAGCATCGAATCCGGGAACAGCAGCGCGCAGAGCAGGAACAGCGCGACGGCGTAGAAGATGATGAACAGGTATTTGCCGAAGGTCCAATTCTCGATCTGGAACAGGCCGAACTCCCACCACCAGAAATGCACCAGCATCAGAAGCACCGACGCAACCCAGGCGAGGTGCACGGGATAGAGCCGGTACTGGCCGGGATGCTGGACGATGCGGGCGAGCCCCGACAGCAGCCGTGTGACGCCAAGGCCGATCACCATGCCCAGGACAATGCGGATATGCGGGAAAATGTCGTGGGCGTAAGGGAGTTGCTGGTCCATAGGCCTGGCGCGGCATGTTCTACATCGGTCGTTCTAACGCCTATGGTTCAGAACAGGAAGTAGCGTTGCGCCATCGGCAGCACGGTGGCCGGCTCGCAGGTGAGCAACTCGCCGTCGGCGCGGACCTCGTAGGTCTCGGGGTCGACCTCGACATGCGGCGTGGCGTCGTTGAGCACCATCGAATGCTTGCCGATGCCGCCGCGGGTATTCTCGACCGCCACCATCTGCTTGTCGACACCGAGCCTGCCGCGCAGGCCGGCGTCGAGCGCGGCTTTCGAAACGAAGGTCACCGACGAATTGGTCATCGCCTTGCCATAGGCGCCGAACATCGGCCGATAGTGCATCGGCTGCGGCGTCGGGATCGAGGCGTTGGGATCGCCCATCGGGGCGGCGGCGATCATGCCGCCGATCAGCACCATGTCCGGCTTGACGCCGAAAAAGGCGGGGTTCCACAACACGAGGTCGGCGCGTTTTCCCACCGCCACCGAGCCAATGTCCTTCGACAGGCCATGCGCGATGGCCGGATTGATGGTGTATTTGGCGATGTAGCGGCGGACGCGGAAATTGTCGTTGTCGCCGGTCTCCTGCGGCAGCGAACCGCGCTGGCGCTTCATCTTGTCGGCGGTCTGCCAGGTGCGGATCGCGACTTCGCCGACGCGGCCCATGGCCTGGCTGTCCGACGAGATGATCGAGAAGGCGCCGATGTCGTGCAGAATGTCTTCGGCGGCGATGGTTTCCTTGCGGATGCGGCTTTCGGCAAAGGCGATATCTTCGGGGATCGACGGCGACAGATGGTGACAGACCATCAGCATGTCGAGGTGTTCGGCCAGCGTGTTGACCGTGTAGGGGCGGGTCGGATTGGTCGAGGACGGAATGACGTTGGGCAGGCCGCAGACCTTGATGATATCAGGTGCGTGGCCGCCGCCGGCGCCTTCGGTGTGGAAGGCATGGATGGTGCGGCCCTTGATCGCCGCCACCGTGTTTTCGACGAAGCCGGACTCGTTCAGCGTGTCGGTGTGGATCATGACCTGCACGTCGTAATCGTCGGCGACCGACAGGCAGCAGTCGATTGCAGCCGGTGTCGTGCCCCAGTCCTCATGCAGCTTCAGCGAGCAGGCGCCGGCGAGCACCATCTCCTCGAGCGCGGCAGGCAGCGACGCGTTGCCCTTGCCCGACAGGCCGATATTCATCGGGAAGGCATCGAAAGACTGGATCATGCGTGCCAGATGCCACGGGCCAGGCGTGCAGGTGGTGGCCAGCGTACCGTGCGCCGGGCCGGTGCCGCCGCCGAGCATGGTGGTGATGCCCGACATCAGCGCTTCCTCGATCTGCTGCGGGCAGATGAAGTGGATATGCGCGTCGAAGCCGCCGGCGGTCAGGATCTTGCCCTCGCCGGCGATGATCTCGGTGCCGGGGCCGATGATGATGGTGACGCCGCCTTGAGTATCCGGATTGCCGGCCTTGCCGATCGCGGCGATACGGCCGTCCCTGAGGCCGATATCTGCCTTGACGATACCGGCGGTGGCATCGACGACCAGCGCATTGGTGATGACGGTGTCGACCGCGCCTTGCGCGCGCGAAACCTGGCTCTGGCCCATGCCATCGCGGATGACCTTGCCGCCGCCGAATTTCACCTCCTCACCGTAAAGGGTGAGATCCTTTTCGACCTCGATGAACAGTTCGGTGTCGGCGAGCCGGACCTTGTCGCCAACGGTCGGGCCGTACATCTGCGCATAGGCGGCGCGGGTGATTTTAGCCATCAGCAATTGCTCCCGAAATACAGCCCGAAAATACCGCTTGTCGAAGCCGGGACCCACATTGCCGCCATCCTATGGTCACGCAATGACCCGCTGAGCGACACTTTCCGATCCCATTTGGCGGTTGAGGTGGGCGGGCCACCCCAAAACGACCATTTGCCAATCGATGGAAAGGAACATCCATGCGCAAAACGACCCTTCTGGCAGCCGCCGCCACGCTGGTGCTCGCAACCGCCGCCAGCGCCCAGCAACAGCCTGCGCAGCAGCCCAGTCCGGCGCCGGCCGCTCCTGCTCCTGCCGCGCCCGGGGCGCAGCCGCAGGCGCCCACCATTCAGGCGATCAATGTCGTCGATATCAAGGATCTGCCGGCGGATACTCAAGCCAAGGTCAACGAGGTGATCGCTAAGCGCAGCGATGCCGATTTGCAGAAGCTGCGCGGCTCGATCGACGCGACACCGGAGGTCAAGTCCGCGCTCGAAGCGAAAGGACTCACCTCGGCGCAGGTGATCGCCGCCAGCATGAGCACCAATGGCGCGCTGACGCTGATCACCAAGAAAGCCAGCTGACGAGGCGAGGCGGCGGGCCGGCGCCCGGTCAGCCCGCCGCATCGCAAAGGGAACCTTCACAGGGGAAGTTACGTTTCGGTCCTGTCGCCCTGACACAAGCCTCGAAAAGGAGCCTGAGAACGAGCGATGGCGATCACCACCTTCTCCGACACCAGATGGCTGCATGGGATTGCTGCGACCGCGTTTCTGGCAGCCAGCATTCCGCACGCCGCGCTGAACGCGCAGAGCCTCGATAGCGCCGAGACCGTCAACCGGATCGTCGGCTCGGAGGTCGGCCAGGAAGAGACCAAGACAAATGCGGAAGCCGGCAAGGTCAGCTCGGCGATCGACCGCACGCGTGAAAACATCGCTGTCGTGCGCAAGACGTCCAAGCTCGACAAGGTCGATATCGTGTTTCTTACCGACGCCGCGCGCACCGAAGGCGGCCCGCCGCCGGCGATCGAAAACAAGGTCAGGCAACATCGGGACGACATTGCCGAGCTGCGCAAGGAGATCGAGGCGAACGCATTGCTGTTCAACGCCATCGACTCGCGGAGAGTGCAAACCGAGGACGTTCTGGCGGTGGAATTCGACGATCCGGGAAAGGTCGTCATCTATGCGGCGGCCAAGCCGCCCGGCTGAGCCGAAACTGCTCGACGCCTTCGATCTCACAGCTTGCCCATGATCTTCTGCTGAAATCCGTAGACCTCGCGCTTGCCGCCGAACGGCACCAGGGTAACGTCACGCTCCTGCCCCGGCTCGAAGCGCATGGCGGTGCCGGCAGCGATGTCGAGGCGCATGCCGCGGGCCTGGTCGCGATCGAATCTCAGCCCTTCATTGGTCTCGAAGAAATGATAATGGCTGCCGACCTGGATCGGCCGATCGCCGCTGTTGGCTACCTTCAAGGTGACGGTCGCCAGACCCTTGTTCAGCTCTATCTCGCCGCTTGCCGTGATGATTTCACCTGGGATCATTGCGGCCCTCACAGGACGCCGAAAGCAAGGCCGGCGCCAATCGTGGCACAGGCGGCCCCGGCGACGCGGGCAAGTCCGCGGAAGCGCCAGCCGAGGTTGAAACCGGCAGTGATGCCGACGGCGTGGAGCAGCGCGGTGGCGGCGGCAAAGCCCGCCATGTAGCCGAGCCCACCCGCATTTTCGGGCACCTCGGTGCCGTGGGCATAGCCGTGGAACAACGCGAACAGGCCGATGACGGCGACGCCGGCCGAGACCGGAAGGTCGACGGCGAGCGCAACCAGCAGCCCGAGCACCACGACGGACGCCAATATGGCCGGCTCGACGAAAGCCATCGGCACATGCAGGATGCCGAGCGCGCCGCCGGCCAGCATGATGCCGACGAAAGCCAGCGGCCATGCCCAGATCGCTTTGTCGCCCTTGAGTGCTGCCCACAGGCCGACGGCAATCATCACCGTCATGTGATCGAGGCCGGAGAGCGGGTGGGTGAAGCCGGCGGTGAAGGACGAAACCGTGCCGTCGCCGACATGGGCATAGGCTGGCCCAGCTGCCGCCAGCAGCAGGACCGCCGACAGCGTTGTGCGTTTCATCGTAGCGGGGATCATCGGCGTACCTTCCATCTTCGAGATCATCATGCCTCTCACGCGGCCTTGCGGGCCGGGCCGCAGCCCTCTGCCTTGAGAATGCGCTGGGTCGAGGCCGGATATTTCTTCAGCATCGCTGCCGGACGGATCGGGCGGGCCGAGAAGTTGCCGCCACAATTCGGACAGGCGCCGCCGAGCACGTTTTGGGCGCAGTCCGCGCAGAAGGTGCATTCGAAGGTGCAGATCACCGCATCTGTCGCATCGGGCGGCAGATCCTTGTCGCAGCATTCGCAGTTGGGACGCAGCTCAAGCATTTTCCTCTCCTCGCCTTTGGTGATTATCTGATCGGTTCGTGCACGGTCACCAGCTTGGTGCCGTCGGGAAACGTCGCCTCGACCTGCACATCGTGGATCATTTCGGCAATGCCTTCCATCACCTGCGCCCGGGTCACGACATGGGCGCCGGCCTCCATCAGCTCGGCGACCGCGCGCCCGTCGCGGGCACCCTCGACGACGAAATCGGTGATCAGCGCGATCGCTTCCGGGTGGTTGAGCTTGACGCCGCGTTCGAGCCGCTTGCGGGCCACGATCGCCGCCATGGCGATCAGCAGCTTGTCTTTCTCCCTCGGCGTCAGATTCATGCTTTTTCCTGCAGTGGCATAATCGAAATCAGAGTGACCATAATTTGGGCAGGCCCGCCCGCCCGTTGAGCAATTCGACAAGCGGCACCAGCCGCTTGCGGAGCTGGTAGCCGTCCTCGGCGAACAGCCTCGCAAGAAGCTTGCCAGATTTCCGCACACTCCAGAAACTGACGCCGCCCTGGCCGCCGACCATGCCCCGGGCCGGCTCGAGCAAAGCCTCTGCCCGCGGCGACACCATCAGCAGCGTCGCCACGGCGATGCCGCCACCGGCCACAGCCGTACGGTTCAAGGTGGCCGCAATGTCGGGCCCGATGCGGAACTCCTCGGCATGGACCAGCGCTCCGTCCTGGCGGACGCGCCAGCGGTCGTGGAAATAGCCTTGCGCTGCCCGTTCGCCCATGGCCAGGCGGCCGAAGACAGTAGCCTCCAGGATCAGCGCCTCGGCTCCGGCGGCAAGCTCCACGTCAAGCGTGCGGGCAAAGACCGAGCGGTCGAAGACGATGGTTTCCTGCGGCAGCCAGGCAATGTGGCCGCCTTCGCCGACGGTCAGTTGCACCCGCACTTCGGCGCGATCGGATGCGGCGCGGTAGATTTTCTCGCAGGCCTGCGTTGTTATGGTTGCGGAGGCGCCGGCACCGACATCGACCTGCCAGGCGAGACGGTCGCCGCCGGTCAGGCCACCGGCAGTGTTGATCAGGACAGCTTCGAGCGGATCGGCCGAGACTGCCGGCATGCGGATCTTGGCCGAGCCGTCCTGGTACAAGCGCCGAAGACGCGTGCGGCCTCCGTTCCAGTCGCAGCCAAGCCGCGCGACGCCGGCAACGCGCTGGGCCGGCGACACTGAGCTCAAGCTATATGCGATCGTATCCACGACACCAACGTTAAGCACTGCGGCGGCTTTGTCGATATATAGCTTGTTGCTTGACAGCGTTTCGGTTTCTATAGAGGGAGCCACCTTGGTACGGTCATCGGCGCCTGGCGGGGGTAAAAGGCGACGATGACGACGTAATCGAGGACAAAAGGGGCGCTGATCAGTTGGCGTCGGGAAACGACAGAGTTGGGGAAGAAACCGAATGGCTGACCAGCTGGCAAACGATATCATCGCCAAGATCAAGGCTCATGCCGAGCCGGGCGGCGAGGAAATCACCACCAGTACCGAACTGACCGCCCTTGGCATCCATTCGCTGGAACTGACGGAAATCATCTTCGATCTCGAGGAAGAGTATGGCATCGAAATCGAGATGAACACGGTCGATGCCTGGAGCAATCTGAAGAATGTCGGCGACATGGTCGAGGCGGTTCGCGCGCTGATCGCGAAAAAAGCCTGACTGAATGCACAAGCGCATCGTCATCACGGGCATCGGCGGGTTATGCGGGCTCGGCACCAATGCACCAGCAATATGGAATGAGATGCGCACCGGCCGTTCGGCAATCGGTGCGATCGTCAATTCCGAGCTGCATGACCTCAAGGTCAGGGTCGGTTGCGAAATCAAAACGCTTCCCGAGCACGGCATCGACCGCAAGCAGGTCGTGTCGATGGACCGCTTCAGCCTTCTGGCGACGATCGCCGCGCGGGAGGCGGCACAGCAGGCGGGATTGAACCCGCACGCGGCCAACACCTATCGGATGGGCACCATCGTCGGCGTCGGCGTCTGCGGCTGGGAGGCAATCGAAGAGAGCTATCGCGCCATCCTGCTCGAAGGCAAGAACCGCGCCGGCATCTTCACCGTGCCGAAAGTAATGCCGGGCGCGGCCGCCGGCCACGTCAGCATGAATCTTGGTCTGCGCGGGCCGGTATTCGGCATCACCTCTGCCTGTTCGTCATCCAACCACGCCATTGCCTCGGCGGTCGACCAGATCAGGCTCGGCCGCGCCGACGTCATGGTCGCCGGCGGCACCGATGCGCCGCTGGTCTGGGGCATCCTCAAGGGCTGGGAGGCCCTGCGGGTCTTGTCGCCGGACACCTGCCGGCCGTTTTCGGCCGATCGCCAAGGCCTTGTGCTCGGCGAGGGTGCGGGAATGGTGGTGCTGGAAACCTATGAGCATGCCATGGCGCGCGGCGCCGCCATCCTTGCCGAAATCGCCGGGGTCGGCCTTTCCGCCGACGCCTCCGACATCGTTGCGCCGACCATCGAAGGGCCGGAGGCGGCGATGCGCTTCTGCCTCGTCGATGCGGGGCTCAATCCGGAGGACGTCGACTATCTCAACGCGCATGGCACCGGCACCAAGGCCAACGACCAGATCGAGACGGCGGCGATCAAGCGTGTCTTCGGCGGCCATGCCTACAAGCTTTCTATCTCCTCGACCAAATCGATGCACGCCCACTGTCTCGGCGCGTCCGGCGCGCTGGAAATGATCGCCTGCGTGATGGCGATCCGCGACGGCATCGTGCCGCCGACCGCCAACTATCGGGAAGCCGACGCCGACTGCGATCTCGACATCACGCCGAACGTGGCGCGTGAGCGCGCGGTGCGCACCGCGATCAGCAACAGCTTCGCCTTCGGCGGCACCAATGCGGTGCTGGCGGTCAAAGCCGTCTGAACCGCACCCCTTGCCGGGTTTCGTCGGGGCCGGTGAAACTTTCCATGCGCATATTGATCGCGCCAGGCGTCGCGCCTAACTCTCTGCGACCCGCCGTGACCGCGCCGTTCGGGGCGCCCCCCGACCAGGAGTTTCGATGACCGATCTGTCCGCGTTTCCGATTGCCACGCGCTGGCCGGCAAACCATCCCGACCGCATCCAGCTTTATTCGTTTCCGACGCCGAACGGGGTGAAGATATCGATCGCGCTGGAGGAACTTGGCCTGCAGTACGAGCCGCATGCTGTCGACATCGGCAAGAACGAAAGTTGGACACCGGAATTCCTGTCTTTGAACCCGAACGGCAAGATACCGGCGATGATCGATCCGGACGGCCCGGGCGGCAAACCGATCGGCCTGTTCGAATCCGGCGCCATCCTGCTCTACCTCAGCGACAAGACCGGCAAGCTGGTCCCGGCAGACGCAACGCTGCGTTACGAGACGATCCAGTGGGTGTTCTTCCAGATGGCTTCGATCGGGCCGATGTTCGGCCAAGTCGGTTTCTTCCACAAATTCGCCGGGCGCGAAATCGCCGACAAGCGCCCCCTGGAACGTTATCGCGACGAGTCGCGACGGCTGATCGGCGTCCTCGAAACGAGGCTCAAGGGCCGCAGCTGGATCATGGGCGACGATTACACCATCGCCGACATTTCGATGCTTGGATGGGTGCGCAATCTGATCGGCTTTTATGAGGCACGGGAACTCGTCGGTTTCGACGATTTCCCCAGCGTCGGCGCATGGCTGGAGCGCGGCCTTGCCCGGCCGGCGGTGCAGAGGGGCCTCACCATTCCGGCCAGAGCCTGATCGAAAGCCAGACTGGCCCGGCTATTTTGCCTTGGTCCGGGGTTTCGAGCCCTTGCCGACTACGGAAGCGGCAAGCGAGGCCGCACCTTTGGCGGTCGCAAGCACGGCACCGGCGGCGACGTTGGCCGTCGTTTTGACGGTGCGCATTGCGCTGCCTGCGATCGATCCTCTGCTGCTTGCCGGCTTTTTGGGCTTGGGTGCAGCGGCTTTGGCCGCGGCAGGCACCACCTTCTTCGGCGCCGCCTTGCCAAAGCTGGGCTTTGCCGCGTCCTTGGAGCGGGCCGCCACTGCCGGGCCGGCGCTGGTTTTCGCTCGCGTTGCTTTTGATCGTGTTGCCCTGCCCTTGGCGGGCGCAGGCTTTCTTGCCATGGTTTCCATCGAACTGTTCCCTCATACGGCACGATTGCCGTGTCCGGGATAACGGCCTGAAAGTGTTAAGGTTCCGGCCGAACAGTCCTTACAGATCAGGCCTGTTCACCAACCACCAGGTCGGCGGGCCGCCGACGGGCAAGCACGCGATCGATGTTCGGCATGTCGTTGGAAGCAATCCAGGCGCGCGCGTCCTCGTCGGACCGGCCGTGCTCGTGCCATCGCTCCAGCAGTCGGCGCTCGAGGTCGGCGCGCGGCACATCGACAAAGATCGAGAAGTCGAACAGCGGCGCCAGCCGCGTCCATGGCTCTTCGTCGAGCAGCAGATAATTGCCTTCGACCAGGATGAATTTGGTGTCGGCGGCGATGATCGCAGCGGCGGCGCGCGACAGCTCCATGCTGCGGTCGAAGACCGGGATCGCGATATCCGGCTCGCCGGCGCGGATGCGCTTGAGCAGCGTTTCGAAGCCGGCAAAATCAAAGGTTTCCGGGGCACCTTTTCGTTGGCGAAGGCCGCGTCGCTCGAGCACGACATCATCGTAATGGAAGCCATCCATCGGCACGACTTCTGCCGTGCCTTCCGGCAGCAGGTCGTGCAAGCCTGCCGACAATGTCGATTTGCCGGCGCCGGGCGGACCGGCAATGGCAACGATGAAGCGCGGTGCCTTGCCGGCGCGCTTGAAGATGGCAGCAGCAATATGGGCGATCTCGGACATTGGAGCCTTTCTGGCTGAGTGTTTTCGATCTTGGCGACAATTCGCGGGAATTTCAAACCCGAGATTAGTTTCCTCGCTCAGGGATTTTGACCGTCCGTCGGCAAATCGCAAAGCTTTGAGATTGCCCGAAACGATCGTCCCTTTCGTCATCCTGGGGCGGAGCAAGGAGCGAAGCGACGCAGCGCAGACCCCGGGATCCATGCCGTGACATCAGGGCGCCTCAGCGGCGCAGAATTCTGTTCCGCCGCATTCCTCGACGACGGTCGCGGCATGGATCCCAGGGTCTCCGCGACGTCGCTTCGCTCCTGCTCCGCCCTGGGATGACGAAGGTGGGGAGGCGAGTTCTCAAGCTGGGGCCGACCTGCCGATCCGCAGGAAGTCGCTGTCGAAGCCAATGTCGCGCACGGCGCCGTCGGCGGCCAGGATGCGCATGCGGCCCGGTAAGCTCGCGACGTCGCGCGGCGGCTCGCCGGACGGCCACGGCAGTGCGCCGATGACATGGCGGAACGAAAAGCTGCGCCCTTCAGAAAGCGCAAAGGCGGTCGCCACGCCTTCGCGCTTCAGCCAGTTGTCGCCGAGCGATGCGGCGTGGCCGACAGCGGTGCGGCCATCCTCGATGCCGAGCACGCCGCGATGGCGGCCGCTCCATGGCGCATAATCGCGCCCGCCATTGCTGACCCACAGCATGGTCACCGGCAGTTCAGCCGGGTTCTTCAGCACCAGCACGAGATCTGCTTCCGCCTGGCGCGCCAGCGCGGTCCAGCCCGGCCCGCCATGATCGGCCTCGACCAGCGTGACAAAGTCCTCACGCTGCTGGTCCATGCGATAGGCGGTCAGGTCGATCATGCCGCCGTCGGCGGCGGGAAAGCGCGTCAGGTCGGCGGTCCGTGCCGGGTAGGCGAGCAAAGAGCGGCCGCGAGCCGGATCGGGTTCCGGCGCCTCGTTCGGCGTTGCGGCAAAGCGCTTCGCCGAGAAAGCCAGCCTGCCGCCGGCCGTCATTACCGTCATCGGGTGGTGGGCGACGGGAATGGCGCCGACGCCGCCGGAAAAGACGTGCTCCTGATAGAGAACGGGATGATCGTCGCGCAAGGTCAGGATCTTGTCGACGGTTGCGCCCATGACCGGGCGCTGCAGACGGAAGACGGCGCGCCAGCCATCGGCCGTCGCGGCGCTGTCGACGACGTCCCAGCGACTATTGGCCGGCCAGCCATGCAAAGGTGCCGCTTCGACGTCGCTGGTCGAGAACGGCGCGCAGAGGAAATCGCCGGACAGGTGGACCGTCCCTTCAGGCAGATCTTTCGGCAGCGTCTCGCGCGGCTCTTCGACCCAGGGTGCGCGATGCAGCGGCTTCAGCCGACGGCCGTCGATCTCGATCGCCATGTCGGCGAGATGGCCGACGGCAAGATCAACCGATACCGAAATCCCCTTTGCCGTAATCGTGACCGTATCCATGTGCGCACCTACCGATTCTGCCAGCCCGATTCTGGCGGCCCGATTCTGCCGGCGCCAGCAAAGCCCACTCGCCGCCCCTTGCGCAAGCGCGGCGGCCGGCAATTCGCATCGGACGGCTTGGCACAGCCGCCACGTCTGCCTGTGGACAGGGCACCATTCCAGGGCGCGACGATATTAACCAAATGGACTGTGCCTTTGCGTTAAGATAGCTTCGCCTCGTCTCAGAAACAGCCTGCCTTCGGAACTGACTTGTCCGCCTTCCGGTTCTTTTCGCTCATCCACAACTACGTCGCCATGCTGGCGCTGCTGCTGCTTGCTGCCGGCTGTACGACGGTGACGCCGCCCGACAGCGTGCTGGCGGTGCCGGCGCCGCCGCAGAAATATGCCGCGATGGTCATCGATGCCGGCACCGGCAAGACGCTGTTCGAGGTCAATTCGACGGCGCCGCGTTATCCGGCGTCGCTGACCAAGATGATGACGCTGTACCTTCTGTTCGAGGCGCTGGACCAGGGCCGTATCAGCAAGGAGACGCAAATTCCGGTGTCGGACAACGCCGCCCGGCAGCCGCCGACCAAGCTGCGGTTCAGGCGCGGCGAGACCATCGACGTCGATTCGGCGATCCGCGCCATCGTCGTCAAATCGGCCAATGACGTGGCGGTCGCCGTTGCCGAATATCTCGGCGGCAGCGAAGAGGCGTTCGCCGGCATGATGACCGCCAAGGCGCGCCAGATCGGCATGAGCAGCACGGTATTCCGCAACGCCTCGGGCCTGCCGGACGGCGACCAGCACACGAGCGCGCGCGACATGGCGGTGCTCGGCATGGCGCTGCACGCCCGCTTCCCGCAGCATTTCCACTATTTCTCCGAAAGCGACTTCATGTTCCGCGGCAGGCTGGTGCGCGGCCACAACGACATGCTCGGCCGGGTGCGCGGCGTCGACGGCATCAAGACCGGCTACATCCGCGCTTCCGGCTTCAACATCGTCACCTCCTATAATGCGGACGGGCACCGGCTGATCATCGTGGTGATGGGCGCCGACAGCGCGCGCCAGCGCAACGACCATGTCGAGGCGCTGATCCAGCGCAGCCTGTCGACGGGGACGGCGAATGCGACGACGCGGCTGTTGTACGCCGAGCAGCAGTGAGGGGTGACGTCCGGCGGGCGGCGAATCAGGGCGCTCATCGGGCGACAAACGCAGAACCGCCGTTTTGCGCGACACTGCTGAGATACTTTGCCGGCGGCTTGCCAAGCGCTTTCTTGAACATGGTGATGAAGGCGGTGACCGATTCGTAACCGAGATCGGCCGAAACCTGCTGCACGCTGGCGCCGGAGGCCAGCTCGCTCAATGCGACGATCAAATGCATTTGCTGGCGCCAGCGCCCGAAGGTCAGCCCTGTCTCCTTTACCACGAGACGTGCGAGACTGCTCTCGCTGAGCGCGACGCGATTGGCCCATTCCGCCAGGGTGCTGCGGTCGGCAGCATCTTGCGCCAACGCCGCCGCGATACGCCTCAAGCGCGGCTCGGACGAGATCGGCAAATGCAGCTGCTGGACAGGCATGCGCGGCAGTTCGGCGAGCAGTACCCTGGTCAGGAGCTCGCTCCTGGCGTCATCGTCCTCACCGCGATCCGCCAGCTCGATGATGAGCTCGCGCAGCAACGGCGAGATCGAAAGCGTGCAGCACCGGTCCGGCAGCTCGGCAGCTCCCGGCTCGATATAAACGAAGAAAATCCGGGCATTGGCGGTCGCGACATTGCTGTGCTCCATGTTGCCCGGAATCCACACCGCGCAATGGGGCGGCACCATCCACAGGCCGCTGGGGACGCGGCATGTGACGCCGCCGCCGAGCGCGAAGACGAGTTGGCCTTTGCGGTGGTGGTGGTCCGGCACCTCTGCCCTGGTTTCGGTAACGTCAACGCGCACGGCGATTGCCGAGGCGAGGACATCATCCGGATCGAAAGGCCAGGGGTAGCGGAGAGGCTGTCTCATATTGACTGATTTTAGCGATCAACTGCCAAGGTATCTAAATTACTCAAACAGGAAAGTCGATAGTTTAGGGCCTTGAGTAACTCAGAAGACGACAGGGCGGGCTTCCAGATAGTCATACCCTGCTTGCGTTCTGAACGTCGGACCAACAAGCCCGGCGCACGAAAACAGACTGGCGTCCCCCATGCAGCAAGAAAGGACGATACCAATGCTCGCCTTGGTCACATCTTCCGACAGAGCCACCGGGCTGAAACTCGCCGAGCTTGGCGAGCCCGAGCCCGCCCCGGACGAGGCGCTGGTCTCGGTCCGGGCAGTCTCGCTGAACCGCGGCGAACTGCGCCTGCTCAAGATCCGTCCGAACGGCTGGGTGCCTGGCCAGGACGTCGCCGGAATTGTCGAGCGCGCCGCGGCCGATGGCTCCGGGCCGCCCATCGGCACCCGGGTTGCGGCGCTGGTCGACGAGGCCGGGTGGGCCGAGCGTGTCGCCGTTCCAACCGACCACCTCGCCGTGCTGCCGGACGGCGTCAGCTTCGCCGCCGCCGCCACCGTTCCGGTCGCGGGCACGACCGCGCTGCGAACCCTGCGCCTCGGCGGCGACCTGGCCGGCCAGCGGGTCCTGATTACCGGCGCAAGCGGCGCGGTCGGCCGTTTCCAGATCCAGATCGCCCGCCAGCAGGGCGCGTCGGTGGTGGCGGTCGCCGCCACCCGGCATGCCGACGATCTCCGCGGCCTCGGAGCCGAGCGCGTCGTCGAAAGGATCGAGTTGGCCGACGGACTCTTCTCGCTGATTACCGAGTCGGTCGGCGGCGACAGCCTCGCCCACGCCATCGAACGCGTCGCGCCCGGCGGAACCGTCGTCATGTTCGGCTCGAGCAGCGGCGAACTCACGCCCATCGGGTTCCGCCAGTTCGTGCCGGGTCACGAAGGCGCGCGGCTGCAGACCTTCGCCTACTACACTTCCGGTCCGGAGGTTGGCGCCGACATCGGCTCGCTGCTCGCGCTGATCGCAGCCGGCCGGCTCGAAACGCGCGTGGTCCTGACCGTCCCGTGGCGGGACGTCGGCCGGGCTCTGGACGCGCTGCGGCAGCGAAGCATCAGCGGCAAGGCAGTGCTCACCATGACGGAATGAGCAGGCGCGGCCGCCGGACGGGACACCGTCTGGGCTGCTGCGCAATCTGAGCCCGTCCGCGATTGCCCGTTGAAGCCGGCGCCTGCTTCAGCTAAGAAGCCGTGGCTGGCCGGTTTACCGGCTGGTTCGTTTTTGGGATCACCGATCCTGAAGGCACCCGTAGCTCAGCTGGATAGAGCGCTGCCCTCCGAAGGCAGAGGTCACAGGTTCGAATCCTGTCGGGTGCGCCAGTTCTGCCCATTCCACCACGCCAACACCGAAAAAAATACCGCCAATCGCCGCCGGAACTACGCCCGTGGGAAGAGCGGGAATAGCCAGAAGGCGACAAAGCCTAGTAACGGCGGTGATCGACGGTGAAAAAGTCCGAATCGCTTACGGTCGAATGGCGTATTTGGACCCAAGGCAGAACTCGCATGTTCGTCGTTGGACGACCGTTGTGCGCCTCATGTCGGCCATAGAGTTCAGCTTTGCCGCTGCCCGAAAGCAGACATCGCGGGCGGCGACATCGGAGGTCGCGGTTGCGCCAACCCAGATTGTATGGGAAGCCCGTATCGATGAGTACAGCGTCGTTGAGCAGGGTGGTATCAATGGCTTCTCGTATGTCCGAATCGTAAGGGTAGCCATTCGTCGCATGAACGTGCTGTTTCCCGATGTTCCCGTGATCGTAAGGCGACGCATGGCGCGCATTCGGGGCAAGGCCACGCGCCCAGAGTTGCTTGTCCGCCAGACTGTGCGAGCGCTGGGCATCGGCTATCGGCTTAACCGTCGAGACTTGCCAGGATCACCGGATCTCGTTTTCAAGGGGCGCAAGAAGGTCATCTTCGTGCACGGGTGCTTCTGGCATCAGCATGGATGCAAGCTTACGGGCAAGGCGCCTCAGAAGCGCGCCGAGTACTGGGCCCCCAAGCTCAAGCGGAACGTAAAGAGGGATCAGGAGGCGCAACAGCGCCTAGAAGAACTCGGCTACCGTGCCCTCACGATTTGGGAATGCGAGGTCAGCAGCCCAAGTCTGCCAGAACGGATAGCGAAATTCCTCAAGACCTGAATTCTTCGTGCATTTTGATGAATTTTGGTGCATCCTGGTGTGGGGAGGCTGATATGGCAGGGCTGACGCAACAGAAGCGATTTACAGTTTCGGTAGATCGAGCCGACTACGAAGCTCTTCAAGAGCTCGGCCGGTCTGTGAGCCCGCCGGTCAATCTGCAGTACCTCGTCCGACTCGCAGTTCGGAATCTGCTCGAACAGCACGCATCCAAGCAACTCACCTTTCCTCTGGAGAGGCGGTAATGAGGTTCATCGACCTCTTCGCCGGCCTGGGCGGATTCCACCAAGCGCTCGAGAGGCTCGGACATGAGTGCGTGTTCGCGTCCGAGCTCAATCATGACCTGGCGAACCTTTACGAGCGGAATTTTGGGATCAAACCCCATGGGGATATTCGTGAGGCGTACGAGTTAGTCCCGGCGCACGAAATCCTGTGTGCGGGCTTTCCCTGCCAGCCTTTCTCCAAGGCCGGAGACCAACTCGGTTTTGACTGTCCGCAATGGGGCGACTTGTTCGACTACATGATCAAGATCCTTCAGCGGCATGAGCCTCGGTTCCTGATTATTGAGAACGTGCCTAATATCATGCGTCACAACGGCGGGAAAACGTGGCAGCGCGTCCGCCAACGCCTCCGCGACGTTGGCTATGACATCGACTCCTCCTTAATGTCACCGCACATGTTCGGCGTGCCGCAGTTGCGCGAGCGCGCGATCATCGTCGGCGCGCGCGATAGCCTCGGCAGCTTCGAGTGGCCCACGGCGACGCATTCGGCCGAGGAGGTCGACATTCGATCAATCCTAGATGACCGGCCAGACGACGCGAAGTCTCTTCCGCCGGCGTTCGTCGCCTACCTTCAGGAGTGGCAGCGGCTGCTGGATGCGCTGCCTGCGGACGCGGAGTTGCCGTCATTCCCGATCTGGGCAATGGAGTTTGGCGCTACCTACCCGGCTCGGACAGGGACCCCTATCGGCCACGGGCTCTCGGAGATCCGCTCCTTCAGCGGCGCATTCGGGAAACCGCTGCGCGACATGACCGACGCTGAGGTCTTAGAGGCGATCCCGCCGTACGCGCGTGACGTGAACCCGACCTTCCCAGAATGGAAGATTCAATTCATCGAGCAGAACCGCCGCTTCTATCAGCGGCATAAGGCGGTGATCGATCCGTGGCTCCCGTCTATCCGATCCTTCGCGCCAAGCTTCCAGAAGCTTGAGTGGAACTGGAAGGGGGGCCCGCGCGACCTCAACCAGTGCATCATCCAGTTCAGGGCGTCAGGCATTAGGGCGAAGCGCCCGACGGCCGCGCCATCGTTGGTGGCATTGACGACCAGCCAGGTCCCTGTCATTCCATGGGAGCGGCGTTACATGACGATGCGCGAGTGCGCCCGGCTGCAAAGCATGGACAAGCTTGCGCATTTGCCTGAGACGCAGACTGCGGCCTTCAAGGCGCTCGGAAATGCGGTCAATGTGGATGTGATCGCGGCGGTCGCAAGCGCGCTGCTCAGCGATAGGGAGCAGAAGGTTGGCAGCCTAAGGCTGCCGCTCGGCCGCCCGCCGACCCCGCTAGAGGCTGCCGCCTGATCGCAGGGACAAAGACCAGGCTTGGAGGGGAACGAGGCGTTGGAAGATCTAGACTTTGACCAGGTTGCGACGCTTCTGTCTGAGCTGTCGCTGCCGAGCGCGATGCCCAAGCTGACCGGCGGCCGGAAGGGTTCGAACGCCTTCGATGCCAATGAGATCGATTTCGCGTCCAGCGCTTGGCTCGCGCGCATCGTCGAGGTCGCGACCTGGCTGAACCTTGACGCCACCTTTGAGCAGGAGGATTCTCCTAAGTCCGTCGCAATCAAGCTGTTCGATGAGCTCTCGCTGGGAAAGGCCGAGGCCAGCTTCCAAATGGAGGACGGGCACGTCCTGCTGACCGAGATGGGCGCGCAAACGCTTGGGGAGCGGCTAAGTCGAGCGGTTAGCAACCGCGCCAACTTTCTCCAGATGCTTGACGAGGAGTTGTCGGTTGCCGCCGCCACCGAGGCTTGGATCGATGCTTGGAACGAGGCGCCTCCGACCGAGCCGCTGTCGATCAACGCCAAGGTCGACAAGTGGCGCATCAACGAGCTTGCCGGCATCGCTGAGCTTGGGGAGCTTGACCTCAACCCGAGCTATCAGCGCGACTTTGTGTGGTCGAACGCGGACTCGCAGATGCTGATCGAGTCGATTCTGCGCGGCATCCCGCTACCCTCGATTATTCTCGCGCGCGTCTCGAATAGCTCCAGCTTCCAGATCGTCGACGGGAAGCAGCGCCTGACTGCCATACTGCGATTCATGGGGAAGCATCCAGAGGGCATGGAGAATGCCAAGCGGATGAAGGAGCCCCAACTCTTCTCGACGAACTTCGGACTGTTCGCGCGTCGCAACAATCTGCGCGCGACCGAGGTCCGCGAGAATTACTTCCCCTTCAAGACTAAGAAATATCCGGCGGACGATCCGCTCGCGCCGCTGGGTGGCAATTATTACTGCGACATAAGGGATCAAAAAGTCAGGATCGCCGGCGAGTCCGTCTCGGTCGGCAATCTGTTTGAGCGAGCGGCGGGAGACTACTTCATCCCGGTGCTGATTTACCGAGACACCCTCGTCCGCGACATCCATAAGGTGTTCCGCCTCTACAATCAGCAGGGCATGAAGCTGAACGCGGAGGAGATCCGCAACGCGGTTTTTAATCACCTGATGATCTCGCGGCTCATGCTCTTCGTCAGCGGCGACCGGCCAGAGCCCGAGATCGCGCCTGAGCTTATCGAGGCCGGCATCGATCCCACGACGGCCCATGAGAACATCAAGGCTCTTGGCTTTGGCATCACGCGCTTTCGTCGGACCAAGGTCCTGCTCTGGACAGTGGCGACGCTGATCCTCAAGCCTGCCCAGGGACCGGATAGTGCATACCGGACGCCGTCGACCGCGAGCCACATCGATGAGTTCCTGCGCTCGATTGATGACAAGCGCTTGGCGCAGTTCCGGTCCAAGGGAACCCTTGAGAACCTTGCCAATGACCTGATCGCCGCGCTGGAGTTGCATCAGCTCTCGTCCGACGCCTGGCATCCGAAATTCCGCCGGAAGGGCAAGAGCGAGATGGCGTCTCGTTGGGAGGAACTGCCCGTCGTTGCCAGCCTGCTTGCCTGCCTGATCCTCGTTATCACCCGCCAAGAGCCCAAGCTCGAGCAGGGAATCGACGAGGTTCGCGATCTTACCTCGAAGATGGTCGGGCCGCAGAGCACGCAGAACAAAACGCAGTGGGCGCATATCGCCAACGCATCGACGAGCATCCTCGAGACGCTCGGCGTCAGCATGGCCGACGCAGACGCGACAGTGAGGGATCGCTACGGCGACAGCGCGATCGATGCACTGCTCGAGATCCGCAAGATTCCGATGATCTGAGATGGCGGTAGGTGATCCCAGTCTCGGCCCGGCTGCGATCGTCCCGGTCGGCGCGACCAGCGACGCGCCCGATCCAAGGGGCGGCTCGGCCATCGGCGGAGAGGCGTGGTGGTCGCGCTATCGCGCGAGCGTCGAGGGCCACCTGTCGCCGACGGCGCTCTCGGTGCTTGAGGCAGATGTGCGCTACATCATCGGGAAGGCGCTTCCTCGTGCGAAGGACAGGCTCGATAAAGCGGCATGGCCAGAATCTCGGGTGCGCACCGGCATGGTTGTTGGCTCGGTCCAGTCGGGTAAGACGGCGAGCATGCTCGGCGTTGCTGCGATGGCGCTCGACGCGGGGGTCGACCTCCTGATCCTCCTTGCCGGCACGCGCGTCAGCCTCTGGCTCCAGACGTACGAGCGGCTGCTTGCTCAACTGGACGGGTCGACTGCCGACAGTGCCTATCGCCGGCGTGCCGAGCGGCTGATCCTGCCCCAGCCTGCCGACATTCTTCACAAACAGCGGGCGGACCCGGCGCGCTACCTACAGCGGCCGCTCGCGCGACAGGCCTTGAGGGCTGGGCGGCCAATCATCTGCGTCATCCCAAAGGAGGACGACCACCTGCTCACGCTCCGGCGCTTCCTCGCTGACATGATTAGCGACGATTACCTGGATGCCTGCGGCCACCCCTACTCCATCCTCCTCCTCGACGACGAGGCGGATGATGCGAGCGTCCTAGACAGCGATCGATCGCAGAAGATCACGCCTAGGCTGATCACTGCCTTGTGGAGTGGCGACACCGACGAGGCGACGACGCGGCACGTCAACATGCTGGCGACATACGTCGCCTATACTGCGACGCCGCAGGCGAACTTCCTCCAGGCAACGCACAACCCGCTGAGCCCCAGGGACTTCAACGCAGCGCTGCGCACGCCAGGCGCGACCGGCGCGGTGGTGCCGCGATCGCTCACATATGTCGAGCCTGCGGGGGTCCGCTCATATTATTGCGGTGGCGAAATCTTTTATGAGTGGCTGCGCAAGGCCGGTGACGGCGCCCTCTGCCACACGGCGTTGTTCCCTGATCTCACGTTCGGCGAGACCGAGACCGAGCTTGCCGGAAGGCGCGACGCCCTGCGCTGGACGATGTTGTCCGATGCCTTGCGCTGCTATCTCGTAGGCGCCGCGGTCCGCAGCCTTGCGCCTGGGTGGGAGCACGCCTTCAATCATGCGCGGGCCTTCACCTCCGCTGAGGAGGCACTGATCGCGGCGCGAGGACCGCATACCATGCTGATCCACCCTTCGGCGCGGAAGGAGGACCATTTCAGCACCGCTGTCGACGTCGTTCGCTGGGCTATGGCGATGCCGGGCCGCGAGGCCGAGGTCGAACTCCACGAGGGGGCTGAGGAGCGGCTGGAGGTCTCGGCAGATGGTCTTGAGCGCCGGCTGTCGCATGAGGAGGCGGAGTGGTCGGCCTGGCTCAGCCGGTTTGAGGCGTCGCGGATCGCGCTCGCCACCCTACCGCAGGTGCCCTATGCGTCGATCTCCGCGGCGGAGTGGCCAAAGGTGCGGACGGCGCTGATCGAGCGAGTCTTCCCGAACGTGCGCCTGCGCGTGCTCAACAGCGACCCAGCATCGGATGATCGGCCACGCTTCGAGATCGCCGAGGACGAGGCAGGCTTCCATGTTCCGGCCGACAGCCTGTCGATCTTCATTGCCGGCAACGTGCTATCGCGCGGGCTAACGCTAGAAGGCCTGACCACGAGCCTGTTCCTGCGCGGCGCGGCGGAGCCAGCGGCGGATACCCAGATGCAGATGCAGCGCTGGTTTGGCTATCGCGGCGGCTTCCTGCCGTTCTGCCGGGTCTTCACCTACGAGGATCAACTGCAGTTGTTCCGACGCTATCACATCAACGACAATGCGCTAAAGACGGAGGTCATGTCGTCGATGGACGCCGGTGAAGATACGAACGGCCCGGCGCTGGTACTGCAGGGCGCGGCGTTCGTGGCGACGAGCAAGGTCGAGGCGCGCAAGGTGCCGCTCTCCCCGGGGCCGCGTCCGTCGATCCGGCTGGTCGAGGCCGAAGATGGCGACCTTGCCCGGCACAATATCGATATTGCGGTCGACCTGCTCGGCGATGGCCAGTGGGTGCCGCTTAGGGATGACAATGGCCTTGAGCGCGGGGTCATCCGAACGGAACCGGTCAGCCTACGGATGCTGGCCGGAACGCTCGACAAGCTGCGCTACTCGCACCACGACCCTGACCCCGGCAATGAACTGAGCCAGCGTTGGGAGCATTATGCGCGGCTTCTGGGCATAGACGATCCGCTGTTCACGCCGCCGATGCACAACTCTCAGGACTATGGCGCTGAGCCGCAGTCGTGTCCCTACTCGATCGCGGCCTACCTCAGGCTCTGGTCGTGTCTCACGGGAGACCACTCGGCACCGGGCTTCTATCCGACCGACCGGCCTGAGGTGCCCTGGAATTACGCAGATACGCTGCGCACAAGCACGCCAGAGTTCTACCTTGCCTTCCGGCACGGTCAGAGCAATGCGCGAGACTCGCGGCTTGCGGCGAAAGGCATCAAGGCGGTGACCCGCGATCGCGTGGCCAATGGTCGAGCGCTGCAGACGCTATGGGGTACGCGCGGCTATGGTGGCAGCTACTTCGGGGATGAACTCATCGATTACTACTTCCATAAAACCGCGCCGGTGCCGAGTATTCAGGGCGGCGCCAGTTGGCGGCCGCGCGGGCACCCAGGACTCGCGCTTCTTCACGTCGTGAGCGCACCCGAACTTCCAACGGACCTGCTCGCCATCGGCTTGGGGCTCCCGCATGGCGGCCCCGACCATATCGCGGCGCTGCGCGCATGAGCGACCTCCATTTCGAGGCTCTGCGCGCCGACCTAGAAGAACTCGGCGTTCCAGCTGGCCAAGCCCGCCGAATGCGTTGGGTGGCGACGTCCCTCGCGGTTGGGCGCACGGCGTCGGGCGATTATGAGGTCTTCATCCGTGGGCCCGAGTTGCACGCCGCATCGTCGTTGGTACGTCGGCATGTTCAGCATAGCCAATGGCGCCCCGAGGAGGGAGGAGAGCCCTTCCCTGCGAGCCGGATCGTGCTGCCTGCGGCGCCGCACTTCGGGTCGATCGCAGTGCTAATCGCGATCGAGCTTTTGCGCGCCGGCGTCGCCGGACCGCAAGGCCCGCAGTCGGCATTCACCGACGTCGAGCCGATCATTGAGATGGCGATCCGGCGCGGCGCACTGTCAGAGAGTGTGATCATCGGCCTGGTCGGCGAGTTGGCCGTCTTGCGTCAACTGGTTCTCGCGCGCGGCGATCGTCCGGCGCTAATGATGCGCACGCTCGATTGCTGGCAGGGCTGGCAGCATGGTGGCCGCGACTTCCGGATCGGCGAGCACTCAATTGAGGTGAAGACGACGCAGGCGAGCGCTTCGATCCACGAGTTCAGCGGCCTGCATCAACTTGAGCCGAGGCTACTTCCCTCTGGGTCGATGGAACAGTTGCATCTGATGAGCATTGGCTTGGCCGCCTCAAGCGCGATGGGTGAGACGCTACCATCGATGGTGAGCAGCATCGTAACATTGTTGACGAAAGGGACGGCTGGTCCCGACGTCGCGGACGAGTTCCTGCATCGCGTCTCGCTCTATGGCGGCCAGCCAGGAGGCGGCTACGTGCACGCGACGATGCAGGAATGGAGCGTCTACGGCACGCGATATGCCCACACGTTCCTGCCGCGCCTCTATCGCGTGGATGATCCGGCCATGCGCCTGCTCGGCCGCGATATGCTGGCGGAGACGTTCGTCCAGGCGCAGGGCCTCTCGTTTACTATGCATATCCCCGAGCACGTTTCGGCCTTCAATCCGGCGCCAAGTTGGGAGGCCGAACTAGAGTCGATGGATCTTTCCTGATCAGGATCCCAATTGCCCACCTGAGCGTCTCCGACTGGTGGCGGGACGGACTCCGCCCGCACATGGCACCCTTCCACTCAGCCTTGCCTGGAACCCAATCGGCTTAGAACGATTTGTTTGTGGGTAGATCTTAAAGGGAGAAACCCATTGCCCGCACCACCCGAAATGGATGTCGTCCTCGAAAAGCTGCCTTTGAGGATCGGCGCCTATATCCCCGACGACTTGCTGGAGGACTGGTTTGCGCCGGGGACGGGCATGAATCCGGTCAGCAAGGAGGCGCTTGCCGCCGCGAAGAATTACGGTTGGCGCTTCGAATGCGAGTTCAAGCACTACCCCGACCGCAAGGAGGGCGTGTTCTGGAAGTGGGTGCCGGCGATCTGACCGGCCCTGGAGCGGTTCATCGTTTCACGGAAACGCAGAGAACCGGTCTATGACGCAATTCCGGACGGAAAACCGTTTCACACCTTTTTCCTGGACTTGCTCAGCCTCCGCCGATCGGCGTCGTCACCTTGCCGGTTCCGCCGCATTCGGGGCAGGTGCGGCCGTCGATCATGCCTGACCCCGCACAGCGGCGGCAAATATTCTCGCCAGCGCCGGGAATGCCTGCGGGAACTCCGTCCGCGTTGGTTTGGCCGGCTTGCCCGGGGTTGCCCAGCAGCTTGTTTCTCAGCCGGGCGACCCAGCCTTCGTCGACCTCGAGCGGTTTGCTGCTGTCGTCCGGCAGGCCTTCGCCGGATTGGCCGATGGTTTCATTGCACGGCCGGTCGTTCGCGCCTGTCGTGATCTTCTGAGCCATTGCATTTGCCTTTACGCCTTGCAATTTCGAACGCCTCAGCCCCGCGGAGGTTCCGGTAGCGGCCAGCCGCCTTCAGCCGGGTTTTGTCCGAGCCGCCCTTCGGCCGCGGCTGGCAAGGATGGTGGTTAGCGTGACCGGACGAAAATCCCAGCTGTCGACGCCGACGTCATACTGACGCGTGACCGGGGTGAGCCTGCCGTGCGAATGGCCATGCAGGTCGATCGATTTCCTGCCGATCTGGTTCCAGGTGCGAAAAGGGTAGTGGCAAAGGATCAGCAGACTGCCGTCCAACGTCAGCTCCTTGTAGTGTTGCGTGCTCGCCCAACCCGTGGCGTCGATGGTGGCCGCAGCATCGTTGTTGCCGATGACCAGATGCTTGCTGCCATGAAGAGACGACAGAAGCGACGACACGAATGCGGCCGATCCCCTGGCAAAATCGCCGAGGTGCCAGATCTCGTCGTCCGGCCGGACAGTTTCGTTCCACAACGCAATGAGCGCCCGATCATGCTCCGCCAGCGAGCCGAACGGGCGGCGATCGATGCGCAAAATGCGCGGGTCGCTGAAATGCGTGTCGGCGGTGAAGTAGATCATGCGCGCTCGCTGGGGCCCGTTGTCGAACTGCCGCGCATGTAGGCGCGTGGCGCACCAAGTCCATCTTGCTCTCCCCAATGCTTGCTCAACCCGCTCGATCGTCGGTTGTTCCTGTAAACAGGCCTAGGCGGCTTCCGCTTGTTGGAACTTTAAGAAGGGGGAACTTTAAGAAGGGGAACTTTGAAACGGGGGAACTTTGAAATGAGACGCAGGTTAGAATGCTTGAGGCCGATGCTCTGAAAGGACCTCGACGATGACCGACGCAGCACCTCTTGGGCGAAGCCCGGCTCAAGCGCGGGGCGATATCGACGCCGGGCGCGAAGGGGATAAGACACCGGGGATCGACCCAGCCGCGGCTCCCATGGAAACGGACGCGGAATCAGCCGGCAGCGTTCCGGCAAAGGATCGGTCTGCGCCTCATGAAAAGCCGGAGTTCACCAACCAGGCGAGCTATGCCAATGCGATGCGTCCGCTGAAGGATGAGCCCGACGTCCAGCCGCGCCGATATGGGCCGGTGCTGGTGATTGCCGCCATCGTCGTGCTGGCCGCTGCGGTTTTCATCGGCGCAGCGATGCTGCTCTGAATACAACGCAGTGGCTGGACATTTTGCTTCCGGTCCGGGACCTTGTTGCCGCGCAACGTTCAGGCGCGATCGAGTCTGCTGCACATTGACCACCAACCATCAATTCTTTGCCCGAGACGCTACCATCGTCGCGCGCGACATGATTGGCGCCACGCTGCTCTTGCATGGCGTTGGCGGCATCATCGTCGAGACCGAGGCCTATCGCCCGGATGACCCGGCTTCGCATGCTTTCGGTGGCAGGACGGTGCGCAACGGCGCAATGTTCGGCGCCCCCGGCAGCGCCTATGTCTATCGCTCCTATGGCCTGCATTGGTGCCTCAATGCCGTCTGCCTGCCCGGCAGTGCCGTGCTCATCCGCGCAATCGAGCCGCAATCCGGGCTGGACGTGATGCGGGCCAATCGCGGCCTTGACGATCCCCGGCTGCTTTGTTCGGGACCGGGTCGCCTTTGCCAGGCGCTGGCAATCGACAAATCCCATGACGGGCTGCCGCTGGACGCGCCGCCATTCGAATTCAGGCTGCCCGGCGACGCCAGCGCCATTCTTACAGGCCGCCGGATCGGCATTTCCAAGGCTGTCGATGCGGCGTGGCGGTTCGGCCTTCGCGGTTCGGATTATTTGAGCCGCAAGTTCTGACGCCGCGGCAGCGGCAGAGTAGCTGCCACGCATCACTCCTTGTCGAGATGCATGGGCGTTGTCTGTTGGCGGGCTTCCCTGGTCACCTCGTCGGCTCCGGCAGGTGAAATCCCTCGCAACGCCTTCGCGGCTTCGATCAGGCGCCCGCGATCATTGCCGAAGCTCTTGATCAGCTGGCGAACCTGGTCGGCGGTGATGCCGTTCTGTTGGGCAAAATACTCGACTTCACGTTCATCTTCCGCGGAAACGCGATCGCGGTCGCGGAAATCTCGCTTGCTCTTGTCGTCAGCCATTTTTTCCTCCTGGTGAAGCTTCGCATCACTGGCAACGTGGGCAAGCGGCTTTCGTTGCCGCGACCAGGCGGACTTTTGCGCCGTCGTGCCGACTGACCAGGAACCATGAGGCGAGCAGCCGGTTTGGCTTGGATGCAGCGGCCCACAATTCATACCGATGGAGATTACGATGACGCTCGCAAGCAAAACCACTGTAGTTGCCGCGGCGCTGGCCATGTTGGCCGCGCCGGCATTCGGCCAGACGAGCCCGCCCGCGGCGCCGGCGCCGGATCGTGGCGCCGAACAGTCGCCCGCAGTGAACGGGCAGGACGCCATGCGCGATATGATGCGCCAGATGATGACCGAAATGCTGGAGGAGAGAATGCAAGAAGATCGCGCGCCCCGGGCAGAACGGCGAGGTCACTGGCATCGCGGCTACAGGATGGGCCCGCCCCACCGAGATTGGGAGACGGGAGGGCGCGGTGGCATGGCACGCGGGATGCATGGCGCGAGGATGCGAATGATGTTCGCCATAGTAGATGCGGACGGCGATGGCGCGCTTTCTCAGAGCGAAGTCCAGGATTTCGTCGGGCGGATATTCAACGCCGTCGATGAGGACGGTGACGGTAGCGTCGACATGCAGGAAATCCGGTCCTTCTTCCACGGAGCAGGCGCCGAGGATCAGGAGTAAGTCTCCTACGGGTCGGCAGGAGGCCTGTCTGGAGCAGCGCGAGCTACGTCGGCCGGGGAGGATGAAAAGTCGCTGGCAACGGGATACCAGGCTGCCAGCCGGGGAGATGCGTTCCTTGGCTGGCCTTGCCGAACGCCGCGGACCAATCAGACCAGCAGGAATTCGTTGACCATGACAGAGAAAGTGACAGAGAAAACCCCGACCATCGCCCGTGTCTGGCGTGGCAGAACCTTGCCTGAGAAGGCCGACGCCTATGAAAGCTACAATTACGAGGCCGGCATCAAGCCGCTGGTCGAGAAGGCGCTGGGCGTGCAGACCTTTCGCGAGGACACGCCGACCCATTCGGAATTCGTGACGATTTCCTATTGGGAAAATGTCGAGGCGATGGCGGCGTTTACCGGTGGCGATCCGACAAAAATCCACCATCTCGAGCGGGACGAAGAGTTCCTGATCGAGCTGCCGTCGCGGGTGCAGGTGTTGCGCATCCGCTCCAGTCACGGCCGCCTGCAATAGCCCTGAGGAGCGCCGCCCTGTTCGGCCCGACCTAATAAATCGCCGTCAGGTCGATTTCGGTAATGTGCCAGCGGCCGAGATTTGAGGTGTAAAGCCTGTCGCCCTTGAAGGCGATGTTGGTGGGATGGGCGAGCGTCGTTGCCGCCGGATCCTCGATCAGCACTTCGAGCCCGCTATCTTTTCGCCAACGATAAATGCGGCTCGGCTCGTAGCATGAGATGAACAGCGAACCGTCCGGCGCGAAGGCAACGCCATCGGGGACGTTGTTCACGCCGTCCACGACGAGCTGGCGAGGTCCTGCCGTGCCGTCGGCACGGATCGGCACATAGCTGACGCAGGCCGCATGGCTTTCCACGACGTAAAGCCCATTCCCACCCGGCGCCATCGCCATGCCGTTGGCGAAGGCCATGGTCTCGCTACACCACAGGCGGCCTTCGCCGGTCTTCAACTCGTAGCGAAAAATGCCGGAGCGGCTGTCTTCGCCGAGGCTGTCGGAAACGTAGAGCCAGCCTCGTGCCTCGTCGACGATCGGATAGTTCGGCACGCGGATGCCAGCCGAGGCGAAGCGCTCCATATGACCCGTTCCGGCATTCCAGCGAAAGATCGCCGAATGCCTGAGATCGCAAGCGAAGCAGTTGTCCGCGCTATCGAAGGCGATGCCGAGCAGAAAGCCCTCTGTGCCGCCCATGTGCTCGACCGAGCTGCCATCGGCGGCGAGGCGCAGCAGGTCGCCGGTTTCGGTGCCGCACCAGATCGAGCCGTCGCGATGGATGGCCACGCCTTCCGGATGGGCGACGCGCGGGCTGGTGAAGATGCCGTCGAAGAAGACCTTCGCGGCCGACATTTCGAGCAACGGCTTTGCCATGCGCCACCCCTCTTCAGCCTGTTGCGGTATGCGACCGCTGCACGGCAATACAGCGCTCGACCATCAGCCGGTCGGCCGCCAGGATCTCGGCGATAAGCGCGCCACGCTCCTTGGCGCTGACGAATTCGAGACGCCGCAGGCCAAGCGGGTCGATGCGGTTTCGCAGGATGTCGAGCGTCTCGTTCGAGGGCAGCGGAACCTCGCGGCAATCGGCATCGAATGTCAGGGCGAAGCCGGTGGCATCCTGGACCTGCTGGCGCGTCACGCCCGGCATGGTCTCGACGATGACCAATTGCCGGCTCTCCCGGTCGAGCCGAAAGATGCAAAGATCGGTGAACACCAGCGCCGCGCCGGTCCGATAGCCCATCGGCTCGCGTTCGGCCTCTGTCAGCAAGCCGCGCGCCGAGCTGGCGATCTCGACGGTGTCGACCAGCGACTGCGGGGAGTGGCGCGGGACGTAGAGCAGATAATCGCGATGCATGTTGGCGACATCAGCCATGCCGCCCTGCCCGGGCAGCCGGATGAGGCTGCCGTCGCGCTTGCGCAGCGCAATGGTGTTGACGCGCCCGCGTCGGTCGACCTGGGCGGCACCGACGATCTCATGCGTCACGGCGCCGGCCTGGTAATAGGTCGAATAGGTGTCGTCGCCGCCGGCATGGGCCACCGCTGTCTCGCAATCGAGGCTCTCGATCAACGACAGGATCATCGGGCTCGGCGCTATGTCGAGATGACCGCAACTCATCGTCGCGATGATCATGTCCGGCGCGTGCGTCGCCTTGGCCAGCCGGTAGGCGACATTGGCGAGCGGCGACACCGCGCCGGCGCTGGCAAAGCTCTCATTGTCGAGCTCGGCGGCGATGCGGGCAGCGATGATCTCGTCGATGGATGCCTTCTTTTCGCCGTGCACGAGCCCGGGCATTGCGAGGACTGTTTCAGCGCGGACTTTCGCAGCGTCTTGAACCCGCTCCGGCACACCTTCCGAAGGCACGCTCAGGCTGTCCGCCAAAGGTATCTCCTTGGCCGCCAACGCTCCCGCCAACGCTTGATAATCCGTCACATAGAATGGCAGGCAGGAGGCGGGATAGGCGCCGCCTGGCGCCAGCGCTATGGCCGACACCTGGTTGCGGGTCAAAATGTTTTGGCGACCAGCATGGCGCAGCGCTCCGACCGGGACGATTTCCTCGACCGTGACCAGCACCTGGCGCGCCGCGCCGGCCATGGCGAAGTCCAGCGCCCGTGGTCCGATGATCTGGACATTGCCGCTCTCGTCGGCACGCTGGGCATGGACGACGAACGTATCGAGCCGCAAGGCCGGGATGACCCCGGTCGTGATTCCGTCGACCGGATCGGGCGCGGCGATCGCGCCGGGCACGCGCGCCGGCATGTCCGAACCCTGCGGAAGCTGAAACGGCATCGACGGCAGGTTCTGCTGTGCCGCCCGCAACGCCTGAATCATGGCCAGCGCGGTCCAGTCGCGGACCGGCACGGCACTGGTCTCGGCAGTCGCGCGGAAACGGGGCGGCAAGCCAAAAATATCGAGGCTGGAAAAGCAGAGGTCGATTTCCGCCACGGCATTCGCTTCGAGAAGCAGCTCGAGCGGCAGGCCGCCGGCCCAGCAGACGTAGCGCAAATCCCGTACGCCCAACCGCGCGATGGCGCGCAGCAGGGCGATCGGCAGCCGGGCAAAATGATGGCCGCCGACGCCGAAGACGTCGCCGCCGCCGACCATCGCGGCCAGGCCCTCGACATCGGTGAAGCGCGGCCGGTTTTGCTTGACCAGGGACGTCATTTCGCAGCCTTGGCCCGTGCCGCGCTCTTTTCAGCAAATTCCCTGACGCGCCGCTGGCCGATCTCGCTGCGGTAGAGGCTGCCCAGTATGTCGCGCTCCATGGCAAGGCCGCCGGCCAGATTGCCCGACACGGCATGCGCTGTCAGCGCTTTCAGCCCCTCGATCGCTGCGGCCGGTTCGGCGGCGATCATCTCGGCGAGTTCCAGCGCCCGCGGCATCAGCCTTTCGGCATCGACGATCTCGTTGACCAGCCCGGCGCCGACGAACTCGGAAGCCGGCACGATGGCGCCGGTCATCAGCAGAAAATTGGCGCGGTTGCGGCCGAGCTTCTGGACGCTGCGCTGCGTGTCGCCGCCGCCGGGGACCAGCCCGAGCTTGATCTCGGGCAGGCCGAGTTTGGCGAACTGGTTGGCGATGACGATGTCGCAGCACAGCACCAGCTCCATGCCGCCGCCAAGCGCAAAACCGTTGACCGCGGCGATGACCGGCTTGCGGTTGTTCTCGACCGCCGCATACATGCGCTTGCCCGCCATCTGGAAGGCGTCGAACTCGATAGCTGTCTGGGCGGCATATTCCTTGATGTCAGCGCCGGCCATGAAGCCGCGCCCCTCGCCGGTCACCACGATCGCGCCGATACCGTCATCCTGCGACAGCGCCTCGAAAACCTCGGTGATCTCGCTTTGCATCAGCCGGTTCATAGCGTTGAGCTGATCGGCGCGCCGGAAGGTGACGACTGCGACGCGGCCAGATGTTTCCAAGGTGAGTGTCTGATAAACGCTCATCGTCAGGCAGCATCCACGGTCATGTCGCCGGACGCTTCCAGCACGGCGATCTCATCTCTGGAGAGGCCGAACTCGGCCAGTATCTCGCGGCCATGCTGGCCGACCAGCGGCGCCGGCCGCTCTATGGTAGCTGGCGTCTCGCTCATCTTGACCGCCGGTGCGACCACCCTGACCTTACCGCCGCGCGGATGATCGTAGCTGGTGATCATGCCCAGGTGCTTGACCTGCGGGTCCTCGGCTGCGCGCCTTATGTCCTTCACCTCGGCACACCAGATGTCGGCTGCCAGCAGCCGCGCCAGCAGGTCTTGCGTCGCAAACTTCCTGGTTTCGGCGTTGACCTGGTCGAACACCTCGTCGCGCTTGTCGAACAGCGTCTTCAGATCATCGTAGACAGCAAGCTGAGGTGCCTCCAGCACTTCATACAGCGTCTTGAACGGGCTCATGGCGATCGACACATAGCCGCCGTCCTTCGCTTCGTATATGCCGAACGGCGCCTGCATGCCGGGGTGGCCGATGCCGGAATTCGGGCGCACGAAATCCTCGCCGAGATTGAGCACGGCGACATATTCCTGATTGAGATGCGCCAGCATGCCGGCCAGCAGATTGACCTCGATCTTCTGGCCCTTGCCGGTCTTCTCGCGATAGTAGAGCGCCGACAGGATGCCATAGACCATGTTCATGGCGCCGATCTGGTCGGCGAGGCCGGCGCCGGCCGGAACAGGAGCCTGATCGCCGCGGCCGGTGTTGGAAATCAGCCCGGACAGTCCCTGGATCAGCATGTCCTGGCCGGGGCGCTCGACATAGGGGCCTTCCTCGCCATAGCCGGAGCCCGAGCAATAGATAATGGCGGGATTGACCGCCCTGAAATCCTCGTAGCCATAGCCGAGCCTGGCGAGCACGCCGGGGCGGAAATTCTGCACCACCACATCGGCCTTCTTCGCCATATCCATGATGATGGCATGTACCTTGCGGCTCTTCAGGTTGAGCGCGATGGAGCGCTTGTTGCGGTTCCAGGCGAGAAAGTTCGGGCTTTCGGAGCCGCCGACCCATTTCGCGAAGAAGGTCATGCCGCGGAACATGTCGCCGGCGCCGGCACGCTCGATCTTGATGACGTCGGCGCCCATGTCGCCGAGCAGCTGCGTGGCGAACGGCCCTTGCAGCAGATGGCTGAAATCGAGAATGCGGACGCCTTCGAGGGCTTTGTTCATTTTTGTCTCGTTGGTTGTCAAAGCAGGTCGGGTACGTAGCGGGGTGCTGCGGTGAGGCCGCCGTCGACGCGCAGGTCGGTGCCGGTGGTGAAGCCAGCGGCGTCGGAGGCGAGATAGACGGCGGCTTCGGCCACTTCGGACGGTTTGCCGATGCGGCCGAGCGGATGCATCTTCACCCAGGCCTTGGCGAGGTTGCCGCCGATCTCTTTGACCAGTTTGTCGTTCATTGGCGTGTTGATGGTGCCGGGCGAGATCGAGTTGACGCGAATGTTGAGCGGGCCGAACTCGACCGCCATCTGGCGCGTCATCGCCATCACCGCACCCTTGGCGCCGGCATAGGCGGTCCAGCCGTCGAGCCCGATATGACCTTGCGCCGAGGCCATGTTGATGATCGAGCCGGATTTCTGCGCGATCATGTGCGGCAGCGCATATTTGCAGCCGCGGAACACGCTGGTCAGGTTGACCGCGATCAGCCGGTGCCACTGCTCGTCGGTCATTTCGTGAACCGGCATGCCGCCGATGGCGATAGCGGCATTGTTGACCAGAATATCGAGATGGCCGGTCTTGGCGACGGCTGCGTCGATCAGGGCGGCGATGTCGGCCTCCTCCGCCACGTCGCAATGGACGTAGTCGGCGCGATGGCCGGCGGCGCGCAGTTCCGCGGCGAATTTTTCACCCTTCTCGTCGGCGATGTCGCCGAGGAAGACGTGCGCGCCTTCCCTTGCCATCGCCTCGCCGATCGCATGGCCGATGCCGTCGGCGGCGCCGGTAACGATTGCGGTTTTCCCTTTGAGACGATCCATATCAGCCTCCAATGGCGCGCCGGCGCTTTCCTTCGTCGAAGGCGACGGCGGCAATGATGATCATGCCGGTGATGACCAGTTGCCACTCGGTCGGCAGGCCGAGACCGCGCAGCCCGTTGGACAGGAATTGCAGGATCAGCACGCCAAGCGCCATGCCGGTCAGGCTGCCGATGCCGCCGGCAAGGCTCACGCCGCCGAGCACGGTGGCAGCGACGACCTGGAACTCGAAATTCAGCCCGGCCGTATGCTGGGCCGAACCGACGCGGGCGGCCAGGATGATGCCGGCAACCGTTGCAAGCAGCGCGCTGATGATGAAGCAGATGAATTTGACGCGGCGCACGTCGTAGCCTGCCAGCCGTGCCACTTCCGGATTGCCACCGACGGCATAGATCTGCCGTCCGAACGGACGATGCTGCATCATGTAGGCGAAGACGGCGAGCAGGACGATGGCGATGACCGCCGAATACGGAATGACATTGAACAGGCGGCCGTCCGACAGCGCAATGAAGCTGTCGAGCGCGGCATCGTCGGGGATGGCGCGCTGGCCGGTGTAGAGATAGACGCCGCCGCGCATGATGAACATCGTGCCCAGCGTCACGATCAGCGAGTTGATGCCGGCATAGGCCGTGAGATAGCCGTTCACCACGCCGATGATCAGCCCGAACAGCAGCGCACCACTGATGCCGAGCAGCAGCGAGTTGGTTTCGTTCATGATGATGATCAGCGGCAGGGCGATGGTTGCCAGCAGCGACCCTATCGAGATGTCGACCTCGCCGGACATGAAGACGATGGCGCAGCCTATGCCGGCGGTGAGCGCCAGCGACGCCTGTCCGAGCACATTGGTGATGTTGCGCACCGAGAAGAAGTTCTCTGCCGTCAGGGAAAAGAACGCAATCACCAGGATCAGGCAAAGCAGCAGGGCGAGCTCCTGCCGTGCCAGGAATCGTGCCAGCATGGACGGCGCGGCTTCGATGGACCGGGTGCCTGCCAGGCTCATCGCTTGCTCCCTTTGCGAAGCGTCATCGTCTTAGCCGATTGCCGCATTGAGTATGTTCTCCTGCGTGGCCTCTTCTCGAGGCATGATCGCGGTGAGGCGGCCTTCGCACATCACCGCGATGCGGTCGGCAAGGCCCAGCAGCTCAGGCATTTCGGACGTCATCATGACGACCGCCAAGCCTTCGCCGGCGAGCCGGTCGATGAGCGCGAAAATCTCCGACTTGGCGCCGACGTCGATGCCGCGGGTCGGCTCGTCGACGACGATTACCTTGAGACCGCGCATCAGCCAGCGCGAGATCAGCACTTTCTGCTGATTGCCGCCGGACAGATTCTTGACCAGCTGAAACAGGCTGGGCGTCCTGATGCGAAAACGGTCGACATAGTCCTGCACCGCCTTGCGTTCCCTGGCCTTGTCGACGAAGCCCATTCTGGCGAAGGCACCGAGCGAGGCGAGGCTGGCATTCTGGTAGACCGGCAGCTCGCCCATCAGCCCTTCGCTCTTGCGATCCTCGGTGAGCAGTCCGATGCCGAGCCGGACGCCGGGGTGCGTGTCGTGCGGCAGCAGCCGGCTGCCATCGACCGAAATGGCGCCGGAAGTGATCGGGTCGTAACCGACGATGGCCTTGGCGAGCTCGGTCCGGCCGGCCCCCATGAGGCCGAAGAAGCCGAGGACCTCGCCGGCATGCGCCTCGAACGATACGTCCTTCAGTTTCTTGGCGGTGCTGAGCCCTTCAACCGAAAGCGCTACCTTGCTGCCCGGCGCACTGCGCTTGCGCGGGAACAGGTTTTCGATGCGCCGGCCGATCATGTCCTGGATCAGCGTGTCGTTGGTGTGCTCGCCGATCGGCCTAGTCGAGACGTGACGGCCATCGCGCAGCACGGTCACGGTGTCGGCGATCTCGAAGACCTCGTCGAGCTTGTGGCTGACATAGAGCACCGCGATGCCGAGAGCGGCCAGCCGGCGGATGACGGTGAACAGCAGCGAGACCTCGTTCGGCGTCAGCGAGGAGGTCGGCTCGTCCATCACCACGACGCGGGCCTCATGGGCGAGCGCGCGGGCGATCTCGACCATCTGCTGCTGGCTGACCGGCAGCGATCCCGTGCGCGCTGCCGGGTCGACGTTGAAGCCGATGCGCTTGAACAGAGCGGCCGCGTCGGCGCGGATCTTCTTCCAGTCGATCGAGCCGCCTTTGCCGGTCGGATAGCCCTCGAGGAAGATGTTTTCGGCGACGCTGAATTCGGCGATCAGCGCGATCTCCTGGAACACCACCTTGATGCCCTCTTTCAGGCTGTCGCGCGGCGACTTGATGTCGGCCTCGCGGCCGCGCAGGCAGATGGTGCCGGCATCCTTGCCGTAGACCCCGGCCATGATCTTGATCAGCGTTGACTTGCCGGCCCCGTTCTCGCCCATCAGGGCGTGGATTTTGCCGGGTTCCAGGGTCAGATCGACATTGTCCAGCGCCATCACGCCGGGAAAGCGCTTGCCGATGCCGCGCATCTCCAGCGCCGGCACGCTTTTATCGACGGCCGCGGTTTTGCCGGGATGGAGGAAGTCAACCGACATTGGCTCTGTTCCGGACGATGTCGAGATAGGTCGCCAGGATGATGACGATGCCCGGCACCACCATCTGCAGGTCCTGGTTCCAGCCGAGGATGATGATGCCGTTGTCGATGACCTTCAGCACCAGCACGCCCAGCAACGTGCCGAGCAGCGAGCCGCGGCCGCCAAGCAGGCTGGTGCCGCCGAGGATGACGGCGGCAATCACAGTCAGCTCGAAGCCGCGGCCGGCGGTCGGCTGGCCGGCATTCATCAGCGACGACAGGATCATGCCGGCAATGCCGACGCAAATGCCAGTGACGACGAAGGCGAACAGTTTCAGGCGTTGCGAGCGCACGCCGGAGAGGCGAACCGCTCGCTCGTTGGCGCCGACCGCGTAAAGATAGCGGCCGAGCGTGGTGAAGCGCAGCGTTGCCGCGGCCAGCGCGAAAATCAGCGCGGCAATCACCACCGGCAGCGGGATCGCGCCGATATAGCCGGCGCCGAGATCGGTGAAGCTTGCAAGCCGGTGGTGGTTCTGCACCGCTTCGCGGGTGAACAGATAGACGCCGCCCTGCAGCATCATCATGGTGCCGATAGTGGCGATCAGCGAGTTCACCTTGAGCCTGGTGACAACCAGCCCGTTGAACAGGCCGACCGCACCGGAAAAGGCGAGCGCCGCCAGCAGGCCGAGCGTCAGGCTGTGCGTTGAATTGAGTACGGCCATGCCGATGCAGCCGACAAAGGCGAGCGATGCACCGACCGACAGGTCGACTTCAGCGGTGATGATCAGCATCGTCATGCCGGAGGCGACGATCAGCACCAGCGCGCATTGGCGCAGGATTGCGATGATGTTGGCCTCGGAATAGAATTGCGGCGCCGCAATCGAGATGGCGATGCAGAGCACGGCCAGGATCACGCCGAGCACCAGCTGGCTGCTGCCCAGCAGCTGGCCGCCGATGAAACGCCTTGGCGCGGAGGATTGCGTAAGCTCGCTCATGTCCATTTCATTTCCGGGCCGCATCGGGTGCCGTCGCCGTTTGGAAACTGCCGGCCAAAACAGGGCGGTTGACCTGTTTTGCCGCCTGCATCCGATCCGATGCCCTTCCCGCGGCGTGGGAAGGGCTACCCGGAATCCTTACTTCTTCAGGTCGGCGGAAGTTTTCATGCATTTTTCCGGTGGCTGAAGCGCATTGACGGCATCCCATTTGATCGTTCGTGTGGTGCCGTCGTAGTCGTAGAACTTCTTCCAGTCGTCGCCGTTCATCGGCGCGGTCGGGCTGACGATGTGTTCCGGCACCTCTTCGCCGTTGAAGAGCTTAACTGCTGCATCGATGGCGGTGTAGCCTTCCTTTTCCGGGAACATCGCGGCCTCGATGTGATAGGACGGCTCGTTCTGCATGGCATTGATGAAGGCAAGGCCCTCGCCGCCGGTGCCGACCGTCAACAGGCCATCCTGCGACTTGCCGGCCGCTTTCCAGGCCTGAAGGCCGCCGAGCGACGAGGAATCGTTGATGCCGTAGATGATGTTGATGTCGGCGTTCTTGGCAAGTGCCGCCGAAGAGACTTCGAGCGCGCGGTCGGGATTGCCACCGCCGTCGAGGTCGTGGACCATGACCGCGTCGGGGACGATGGTCTTCAGGCCGTCCATGAAACCCTGCGAACGCAGCACCGTGGCGGACAGCAGCGGCAGGCCGACATTCATCACCTTGGCTTTGCCTTCGAGCTTTTCCTTGGCGTATTTGCCGGCTTCGACGCCGGCGGTGTAGCCGGTGTCGTAGTCGCAGATCGCGACCATGGTGGTCATGCCCTTGACCGGGTTGCCTTCGAGCACGACCGGAACGTTGTTGGATTTCGCCTGGCGCAGCAGCGGTACGACGCCCTCCTCGTTGACGGGCGTGACAATCAGCACGTCGACGCCCTTGGCCATGAAGTCTTCGGCGGCGGAAACCTCCTTGGCGATGTCGAGATTGGCGTCCTGCACCTCGAGCTCGATTCCGAGTTCCTTGGCGCGGGCCTGCATGCCCTTGATGACGTTCTGATACCATTCATGGGTGGCATAATTGGTAACGTAGCCGATGCGCTTCGGCATGTTTTCGGCGTGTGCCGCGGCGGCGCTCAGAGCCAGCGCGGCCGCCGAGACAAACAGCATTGATTTGGACCAGTTCATGTTTCTTCTCCCTGTATTTCTTGTCAGTTGCTGAACGGATAGTCCCGCCGTTCCGGGTCGGCACGTGGAGAGTTGGCAGCTTCGCCCGCGCCCAGCGCCGCCGATATCGTCTCGGCCGCCGCCTTCGTCCGTTCGAAGACGGTCTTGCGATCGAAGCGGGCGGCCTTTTGCGGCAGGAACGGGACTGTGAGCGCGGCAATGACCGCGCCGGTATGGTCGCGCACCGGCATCGAGATGTTGGTGCAGCCCTCAACAGCCAGCGAAGCGCGCATTTCATAGCCGAGCCTTGCGACGTCGTTCAGCCGCGCTTCGATTTCCGCCCGGCTGCCTTGGCCTTCGCCCGCAGCGACGATCCGCTCGACAATACGGTCGCGCTCGGCGCGGCTCGAATGCGCCAGCAGCACCGCGCCGGAGCTCGTCTCGAGGATCGGAAAATGCGAGCCAAGGGCAACCGAATAACGCATCGGCAAAGGCGAATCGATCTGCAGCACGACCAGCGCGCTCTCACCTTCGCGCACGACCAGATGGCAGCTCTGGTCGGCATTGGCGGCGAGGCCGCGCATCACCGGCAGCGCGCATTCGACCAGGCGGTTTACCGGCGGATGCATATGCGCCAGCTCGAATAGCTTCAGCGACAGGCGGAAGCGGTCCGATTGCGTCCGGAAAATGTAGCCGCGCTTCTCCAGCAGCAGCAGGATGCGGTAGATCTCGTGAATGGAGCGCCCCATTCCGGTGGCGATCTCGGTCTGGGTCAGCGGCTCGCCGCTGGCAGCCATGAATTCCAGGATATCGAGCGCCTTCTCCACCGCCGGCACGCGATAGCCGTTGCGGCCGCTTTCGCCTTCGTCGACGATCTGGGCAATATCGGTGGCCATTACGCGACGCTCCGTTGCGGCTGGCCATGCCTGGTCTCGCGATAGAGCCGGTTCAGCCGATCCGCGAGCTCGGCCGCCGGCAATTCGCCGGCGATGGCCGCGGCAGCATGAGGGGCGCATTGGCGGAAGAAGCTGATGAAGCCCGTATGGGTCGGGCGCAGATAGGAGGCTTCGATCGTCGCCAGCGTCGAGGCGAAGAAGCCGCCCGAGAGCGCGTTGACCTCGGCATCCTGCCACGCCGCCAGCGATCCCGGCTGTCCGCCGGATTTCACATAGTCGCCGCGCTGATAGCCGGGCGAGCACAGAAACAGCGCGTAATCGATGGCTGCCTGCTTGTGTTTCGATTGGGCGCTGACGCCGATGCCGGCGCCGCCGAGCAAGGCGCCGGCGGATCGCGGCGTCGGCACATCGGCGAAGCGCAGATACGGCCTGTCTGCCTTGAAGGCATAGTTCACATAGCCGAAGGCGAACGGCACGTAGACCACATCGTCATGCGCGATCATATGATCGTAGCAGCGGATCGGGTTCCATTTCGGCGAATCCGGATGCGACAGCGCCGCAAGCTGGCGCAATTGCCCAACGGCCTGCTCGATTTTTTCCCTGGCAATGAACTCGTCGCCGTCTTCCCGCGGTTCGCCCAGCGTCAAAAGCAGGCACATGGCGTCAGTCGGCACCAACGGCAGCCCAAGCCATTTGCCGTCCTTCAAGGCGCGCCGGCCGAGCTCCAGCACCTCGTCATGGCTGCGCGGCAGCGGCCCGTAGCGCTCCAGGAGATCGGGGCGATACGAGGCAACCTGGCAGGCAGCATCGATCGGCAACGCCCATTGGCGCCCGTCCCTTGCGTAGGATTGCCAGGATGCGCCGACCGAATCCCGTTCGAAGCCGCGGCGCTGCTCAGCCGACAAATCGAACGGCACCATCAGCCCGCCTTCGGCAATATCGCCGATGAACGGATGGTCGAACACGACAAGATCATAGGCGCCGAGCACCGGACCAAGCGCGCCCTCGCCGAACTCGTAGAGGCTGCGGCGGTCCCATTCGATCTCAAGACCGGGATTGGCGGCACAATACGGCCCGATGCTGGCGTCGAGCGGACCCCAGCAGCGTCGGTGATCCCACGCGAGACCGCGCAGTCTTGTCATGCCCGAAATTCCTCCCTGAACCGCCCAGCCGATTAGTAGCAACTATTTTCACCTAGACAAGTAGTTTTTACATACGCAACCAGTCTCGACTTCGTTTGGCAGGGAAACCGCCCCAACCGCCGCTGGTGCGCATCGCATTGTCGCCGGCCTTCAACCAAAGGCTGCGACGGGTCTGGCTTTTTGGAACTTTCGCGACGAACATACGTTCGGTTGGCGCAACCATCTTGAGCAGCATCATTGGGCAGCGTCACTGGATTCAGCGCCGAGTCGTAGGGAGCGGACGAAATGGCCCAACTGTGGGCGCGGCCATGAACCGGTTTGCCGCCTTGGCATTCGCCACGTTTCTGGCGATAACGTCGATCTGGGTACTGTTTCTGGTTTCTTAAGATTTGGCTTTGGTTGCGTGGGATTTGCCGCTGGTTTGTTAGGATTTGGAGGGGTTCTCGACAGGTTGACCGCTTAACGACATCCACGGCATGTGGTTCTGCCAGCCGGAGCCGCGTGCGTGAAGAAACTGTCGCCAGGAGCACACCGGCGCGCACATTCGGGGTTGGCAGCCACGCTGCCTGCAACGTTCCAATCGGTTTTCAGGAAACGGCGAGATCTCATGTTGCTGAGGGCGATCGTTCGAAACTGTGCCGTTCTTGGCCGCGTCGGCGCGACGACGCTACTTGCCGGGCTGCTTGCCGGCTGCCAGGGCGGCGTGCTTGACCCTCACGGGCCAGTCGGCGCGGCGCAGCGCACGATCCTGCTCAATTCGGTTGCCATCATGCTGGCCATCGTCATCCCGACGATCGTGGCGACGCTCGGCTTTGCCTGGTGGTTCCGGGAAACCAACACAAGAGCGCGGTATCTGCCGGAATGGGCCTATTCCGGACGCATCGAACTGGTGGTCTGGTCGATCCCCATCCTCGTCATCCTGTTTCTGAGCGGCATCATCTGGATCGGGTCGCATGACCTCGATCCAATGAAGCCGCTGGATTCCCAGCAACAGCCGCTTGAGGTGCAGGTCGTCTCGCTCGACTGGAAATGGCTGTTCATCTACCCCGAGCAGAATGTCGCGAGCATCAACCGGCTCGTGGTGCCGGCGGGCAGGCCGGTGCATTTCTCGCTTACCTCGGCAAGTGTCATGAATGCGTTCTTCGTGCCTCAGCTTGGCGGCATGATCTACACGATGAACGGCATGACGACGCAGCTTCACCTGCAGGCGGATCAGCAGGGCGAATTTTATGGGCGGTCGGCCCACTTCAGCGGCGACGGTTTTCCGGGCATGCAATTCGTGCTGCATGCTGTCGCGGTCGACGCCTTCGACGCGTTCGTCAATTCGGCGCGAAGCCAAGGACAGGCACTCGACAGGGCCAGCTACCAGGAACTGGCCAGACAGAGCCTGGACGTGCCGCCTTCGACCTATCGCTCGGTCGAGCCGGACCTTTTCCATGAAATCGCGACGCAGGGCGTTCCGCCCGCGCCCGGCCCCCAGGCCGGTCGCCCCGAGCCGAGCGTATCGCCCAAGACAGGAGGCTGACAATGCTCGGAAAATTGAGCTGGGACGTCATCCCGTTCGATCAGCCTCTGCCGATGATCGCCTCGGCGGTCGTCGCCCTGGCAATCCTCGGCGTGCTGGCCTGGGTCTTCCTGGCCGGCCATTTCCCCTATCTGTGGCGCGAATGGATCACCAGCGTCGATCACAAGCGGATCGGCGTCATGTACACGCTGCTGGCGCTGCTGATGCTGCTGCGCGGCTTCAGCGACGCCGTCATGATGCGGTCCCAGCAAGCCCTCGCCTTCCAGGCGCCCGGCTATCTGCCGCCCGACCACTTCAACCAGGTCTTTTCCGCCCACGGCACCATCATGATCTTTTTCGGGGCGATGCCGTTCGTCATCGGCCTGATGAACCTGGTCGTGCCGCTGCAGCTCGGCGTCCGCGACGTTGCCTTTCCGACGCTCAACTCGGTGAGTTTCTGGCTCACCGCCACCGGTGCGCTGCTGGTCAACATCTCGCTGGTGATCGGCGAATTCGCGCGTACCGGATGGCTGCCCTATCCGCCGCTCAGCGAGACCGCCTACTCGCCGGGCGTCGGCGTCGATTATTATCTGTGGGCGGTGCAGATAGCGGGCGTCGGAACGCTGCTCACCGGCATCAATTTCGTCACCACGATCCTGAAGATGCGGGCGCCTGGCATGAGTTACCTCAGCATGTCGATGTTCTGCTGGACTTCACTCGCCGCCAGCCTGCTCATCGTCGCCGCCTTCCCGATCCTCACCGCCACGCTCGCGATGCTGACGCTCGACCGCTATTTCGGCTTTCATTTCTTCACCAACGAAGCCGGCGGCAACATGCTGATGTTCGTGAACCTGATCTGGGCCTGGGGCCATCCCGAGGTCTACATCCTCGTCCTGCCGGCATTCGGCATCTTCTCGGAGGTCATCTCCACCTTCTCCAGCAAGCCGCTGTTCGGCTACCGCTCGATGGTGGCCGCGACGCTCTTCATCTGCATCGTCTCCTTCATGGTGTGGCTGCACCACTTTTTCACCATGGGCGCCGGCGCCGACGTCAACGCCGCGTTCGGCATTGCCACCAGCATCATCGCTGTCGGTACCGGCGTGAAGATCTACAACTGGATGTTCACCATGTATGGCGGCCGCATCCGCTTCGCGACGCCGATGCTGTGGTCGCTTGGCTTCATGGTGACGTTCGTCATCGGTGGCATGACGGGCGTGTTGCTGGCCGTGCCGCCAGCCGATTTCCTGCTTCACAACAGCCTGTTCCTGGTGGCGCATTTTCACAACGTCATCATCGGCGGTGTGCTGTTCGGCGCCTTCGCGGGATATACCTACTGGTTTCCCAAGGCATTCGGATTCCGGCTGCACGAGGGCTGGGGCAAGCTGGCCTTCTGGCTGACGCTGATCGGCTTCTACGCCACCTTCGTGCCGCTCTACACCGTCGGCCTGCTCGGCATGACCCGCCGCATGCAGCATTTCGACGTGCCGGCCTGGTATCCCTGGGTGCTGGTTGCCGGCGCCGGCATGTTAATCACCACCGCCGGCGTGGTCGCCCAGATCATTCAGCTCGTCGTCAGCATCCGACAGCGCGCGGCGCTTCGCGATGTCACCGGGGATCCCTGGGACGGCCGTTCGTTGGAATGGGCCACACCCTCGCCGCCGCCGGTCTTCAACTTCGCCGCGCTTCCGCATGTCGAGGGCGAAGAGCCCTACTGGAGCATCAAGCAGCGGGCACGCGAGCAAAACCGGCTGCGCGACGAGCCTGAATACGAGCCGATCGAGATGCCGCGCAACAGTCCCACCGGGTTCATCTGCGCCTTCTTTGCGACCGTGATGGGTTTCGCCCTCATCTGGCACATCTGGTGGATGGTGGCGCTCGGCGCGCTCGGTGCTTTCGCCACCTTCGTCGTATTCGCGTGGCGCGACATACCCGAATACGTCATTCCTGCCGCCGAAGTCGCCCGGATCGACCGCGCCAACCGAAGTGCCCGCCGCGAGGCGCTGGCCACGTATACGGGGCCAAGGCCATGACCGCGATCGACGTTCGAGAGCGTGACCCCTACCACCTCGGCCATCGCGGGCACGGCCATGCCCCCGGCCATGGCGACGGCGGACCGGCACCGATCCGGATCGTCGTCGGCTACGGCTTCTGGATCTTCCTTCTGAGCGACATCGTGATGTTCTCGGCCTTCTTTGCGGCCTACGCTGTGCTGGCGGGCAAGACGGCGGGCGGACCAAGCGGAGCCGAGCTGTTCGACCTGCGCAACGTCGCGATCGAGACGGCAGCCCTGCTGTTGTCGAGCTTTACCTGCGGTCTCGCCAGCCTCGCCGTGACCGCGCGGCGAAGCTCCTGGTTCTATGTTGCGATGGCTCTCACTTTCGTGCTCGGCGCCAGCTTCATCCTGCTCGAGCTGCGCGAGTTCGCGCATATGATTGCCCGCGATGCCGGACCGACGCGCAGTGCTTTCCTGTCGGCGTTCTTCACGCTGGTGGGATGCCATGGCCTGCACGTGACGGCGGGGCTGCTGTGGCTGCTCACGATGATGGCGCAGATCTTCGCCAAGGGATTCCGCGACGATATTCTTCGGCGTTTCATGTGCTTCAGCCTGTTCTGGCACGCCCTCGACATCATCTGGGTCGCCCTGTTCACGGTGGTCTATCTCCTGGGAGCAAGTCGATGAGCAATGCTGACGACCGCCATGCGCAAAGGCGCGACACCGATGGCCTGGAGCGCTACGACATCGATACGGCGCCGGGTGACGAATACCTCGGCGACGCCGAGGTCGGATCCGGGTTACGCGGCTATGTGATCGGCCTCGGGCTGGCAACGCTGTTGACCATCGCCTCGTTCTGGTTGCTCGGAACCAACCTTATATGGGCACCGGGCATCCCGGTGGCGCTGATTGTGCTGGCGATCGCGCAGATGGGCGTGCATCTCGTCTTCTTCCTGCATATCACGACGGGGCCGGACAACACCAACAACGCCCTGGCGCTTGCCTTCGGCGTGCTGATCGTCGTCCTGGTGATCGGCGGCTCGATCTGGATCATGGCCAACCTCGACCACAATTTGATGCCGACGAATGCGATCATGAACATGAACCGCTAGTGACAGTTCCGGCCGTTGGCCGCAGTTCATGCGACAGCCAGCTCGGTCTCAAGCCCGTTCGAATGTGTCGACGACCTCGGCCGCTCCCAGGGCGCGGGGCGCGGCCTCCTTGAGCACATCCATTACCCTGTCTGAGGCTCCCGCATAAAAACCATGAGCCGCCGATGTTCCGATCGCCGCAACTCGGTCAAACCGGATAGCGCGCCGTTGCCCGGAACATTCGCCGAGGAAGCGGGTTTTTCGGTTCGGACGCATCGCCGCGGAATAACGGCAATGGGCTCGGCAATGGACGAAGGGCGGCGCGACATGACCGGGCTAAGCGGCACACAATCGGGCGGAGCAAAAGGTGTTGTGGTCGCGTTCTCCGCGCCGGGCGGCGAGACCATCTATGCCCACGAATGGGAGACCGTCGCTGCCGTCGCGCGCACGATTGCGGCGTTGAAGGGATTTTCCTTCCGCCAGGGCCTGCGTGACTGGGGCGGTGACAACGGCGGGCTGTATTTCGTGCCGGACGACAGCCTGCTTGCCGCCGATGCGGTCCAACTGGGCATCAACGGGCCCGACGACCTCTTCGGCGGTGTGGTGCCCTGGCGCCTCGCAACCACCAAGGCCATAACCCACGAGCTGGTGGACGGGTCGGCGGCACGGCCAAAAGATTGGCCAGCCGGCTTCGGCAGCGCCGTCGGCGCGGCCGTACTGCCCGGCTACACCGCATTTTCACGCGATGACGCGCTGCGCGCAGCGGAACGTCTGCTGCAGCTCGGGCTGGTCCGGTTCAAGCCACCGCGCGCTTCGCGGGGCCGCGACCAGCACACCGCCGCGACGGTCGCCGATATCGAAAGGCTGCTGGAACGATATCCATCCTCCGACCTAAGCGAATACGGGCTTGTTCTCGAAACGGAGCTTCGCGACATTGTCACGCTGAGCATTGGCAGAACCGCGATCGACGGAACATCGGTCAGCTATTACGGCGTGCAGCGGATGACGGCCGACAATGCCGGACAGCCCGTTTACGGCGGATCCGATCTGGTCGTCGTGCGCGGCGGATGGGAAGCGCTCGACAGGCTGCAGCTGTCTCCGGCGCTGACTTTGGCTGTGGCGCAGGCGAGGACCTACGACGCGGCGATGCTTGGCCATCCCGGATTCTTCGCCTCGAGGCGCAACTACGACATCGGCCAAGGTGTCGATTCCTCGGGCATCTGGCGATCGGGTGTGCTGGAAGCCAGCTGGCGGATCGGCGGCAGCAGCACGGCAGAGCTTGCGGCAATGGAGGCCATGACGCGTGACCCCGACGTACAGCTCGTGCATGCGTGCGCGGTCAAGCAATTCGGCAACACCGCGCAGATGCCGCTGGATGCAGAAATCCACTTCCACGGAGAGGACCCCGTGGAGGGCCAAATCACGCGTTATACCGTCGTCACGCAGGCGATCCGAGGACCCGTCAGGAAGCCAGCCGATCGTCATTTTAGGTCGAAGTGAACACGCTTTTGGCAGGGAACATCCGCGAATGGCCCGAGTTTGTTTCAGGCAGCCAGCCATTCAGAAACCGGAGGGAAAAATGATCGAGATGATTTCCGCTCCCCAAAACGTCGCTGCCTTTCGTGTCGCCGGCACTGTGACGGCGGAGGACTACGAAAAAATCATCCCGGCCATCGAAGCGAAACTGAGCGACCACAAGGACATCGGCGTCCTGACTGACCTTACCGATTTCGAAGACATGACGGCTGGCGCCTTACGGCGCGACCTGCAGTATGGGCTGAGCAAACTCCGCGAGTTCCACCGCTTCAAACGTGCCGCCGTGATTTCCGACAAGCAGTGGATCAAGGCAGCCACGGAAATGACGGACGCGCTGTTTCCGCAAATCGAGGCGCGGGTGTTCCCGGAAGACGAAAAGGCTCAGGCCCTGAAATGGGTAGCGGCCGTACAATAGCGGCGTTGCCTGGAGGAGTGGCCATGCCCTACGACAAACGACAGGATCCGGAAGGCCTCTGGGAGGTCTATGACAGCGAGAGCGACGAAGCCGTCGTGGTCGGCGGGTTGCCGCTTTCCGGTCTCGACGAGAGCGAAGCCGGTGAAGCGATTGAAAAGCTCAATCGGGGCGAGCTGACGTCGGACAACATCCCCGAGACGGTTCGGTCAGGGTGGCCTCCGACCAAGGACGGATTGTGATGACAACCGGACGGACGTCACCGAGGACGACCGGTCGCGGATCTACGGCGAGGCCTTGACGCCTAGCGCGCGGGCCTTGTCCTCGAAGTCGTCGCGAATGTCCTCGATCGTCGGCAGATGCAGGCGTCGCAGCTGGGCGTGCAACTTTTTGGCAGCGTCGGAATTCAGGTCGCGCTTGAAATTGGTCGCGACCTCCTCAGCCGAGCCGTAACGGCGATAGCGCTCGATCTCGGTCTTCGTGGCCTGCTGAACATGTTCGAGCATCTTGCGCTCGGCATCGGATTTTCCGTCGGGTTTGGCCCGCATGACCGGATTGAAGGCTTTGCTGATAACGAATTCGACGAGTTCTTGCTGGGCGTGAGCCATGCTTGTTCTCCCTCGAAGAAGGCCTGTGTGGGCTTGGAACGGTTTCGCGGAAACGCCGAACCGCTCAATCTTTTTGTTTTGACGCAATTCCGAACGGAAAATCGTTCCACGCTTTTCCTGGAATTGCTCTAACCGCGGCGGCAATTGAAGGTTCCGTAGCTTCGTTACCGCTACAGGTCACGGGCGAAGGTCACAGCCGCGCTTTGGTGGTGCGCGGCGTTGCCAGGAGCAGGCTTGTTTCGCTGCCGGTAATTCCGGGGATCAGGCGGATACGTCTCAGCACCGCATCGAACTCGCTCAGCGTCTGGGTTCCGAGTTCTATCACCAGATCCCAACGGCCATTGGTGGTGTGGATCGTCGAGACCTCGGAGAAGCCGCCCAGCGCCCGGATGACGCGATCTGCGGCATGGCCTTCGATTTCGATCATCATGATGCCACGCACCCGCTGATCGACTGCGTCGGCGCGTAGAATGACGGTGTAGCCGACGATGACGCCGTCTCTTTCAAGTCGCTCGATCCGGGACCTTACCGTTGCCCGGGAGACACCCAGGCTAACGGCAAGGTCGGAAATGCTGCGCCGGGCGTCATGCCGCAAAGAGGTGATGATCTGCTCGTCGAGCCGGTCCATGATTGCTCACAACGGAAGTAGATGCTGCCACTATGATAAGGCACTTCAACAAATTTGCCAATTTGACATGTTCATTCTGCCAGCGATGCGGGCTTCACTAAAGCATCGCAATTTGGTGGGGTATGAGAATGCATTGCACGATCGTTGGGGCTCCGATCCAGGCCGGCTCAGGCAGGATGGGCTGCGAGATGGGGCCGAGCGCGCTGCGCACGGCCGGTCTGGCCGGCGCGCTGACCGAGCTTGGCCATACGCTGACCGACCTCGGAACGATTGTCCCTGCCGACATGCGCCCTGTCGTACACGGCAACGCGGTGGTGAAGGCGCTGCCGGAAATCGCCGCCTGGACGGCAGCGATCAGCGAAACCGCCTATGCTGCGAGCGCCGACGCAATGCCGATCTTTCTCGGCGGCGACCACAGCATTTCGGCCGGCACGCTCGCCGGCATTGCCCGCCGGGCAGCGAATGCCGGCCGGCCGCTCTTCGTGCTGTGGCTCGACGCCCACCCCGATTTTCATACGCTCGACACGACGACCAGCGGCAATCTGCATGGCGTGCCGCTGGCCTATGCCAGCGGGCAGCCCGGCTTCGAGGGCTATTTCCCCCGCCTCGCGGCGCAGGTGGACCCGGCTCGCATATGCGCGCTGGGAATCCGCAGCGTGGACCTGGCGGAACGGGATGCGTTGCGCAGAGCCGGCGTGACGGTCCACGACATGCGTTCGATCGACGAGCACGGCATCGCGCAACTGCTTCGCGCCTTTCTCGAACGGGTGAGCGCCGCCAACGGCATGCTCCATGTCAGCCTCGATGTCGATTTTCTCGACCCGTCGATCGCGCCGGCGGTGGGCACCACCGTTCCCGGCGGCGCCACCTTCCGCGAGGCGCATCTGGCGATGGAAATGCTGCATGACAGCGGGCTCGTCACCAGTCTCGACCTGGTCGAACTCAACCCTTTTCTCGACGAGCGCGGCCGCACCGCCACGCTTTTGGTCGACCTGACCGCAAGCCTGATGGGCCGGCGGATCATGGATCGCCCGACGAGGGGGTTCTGAGCCATGACCGTCAATTTGAACATCGTTCCGTTCGTCAGCGTCGACCGCATGATGAAGCTGGTGCTTGCCATCGGCATCGAGCGCTTCCTGGTCGAGCTTGCCGCCTATATCGAAGAGGATTTCAGGCGTTGGGAGCTGTTCGACAAGACGCCGCGCGTCGCCTCGCACAGCATTGACGGCGTCATCGAGCTGATGCCGACCAGCGACGGGCAGCTTTACGGCTTCAAATACGTCAACGGGCATCCGAAGAACACGCGTGACGGCCGCCAGACCGTGACCGCTTTCGGCGTGCTTGCCGATGTCGGCAACGGCTACCCGATGCTGCTTTCGGAAATGACCATCCTGACTGCCCTGCGAACGGCGGCCAGCTCGGCGGTCGCGGCGAAATACCTCGCTCCCGGGGCCGCCAGATGCATGGCGATCATCGGCAACGGCGCGCAATCGGAATTTCAGGCTATTGCGTTCAAGGCGCTGCTTGGCGTCGACAGGCTGCGCCTCTACGATATCGACCCGGCGGCCTCGACCAAATGCATGAAGAACCTTGCCGGCATGGGTTTCGACATCAAGCTCTGCGCGTCGGCGCAGGAGGCCGTTGAAGGTGCACAGATCATCACCACGGTAACCGCCGACAAGCGATCGGCAACAATCCTGACCGACAACATGGTCGGGTCCGGCGTGCACATCAACGCGGTCGGCGGCGACTGCCCGGGCAAGACCGAGCTGCATCGCGACATTCTGCTGCGCTCGGATATTTTCGTCGAATATCCGCCGCAGACGCGCATCGAAGGCGAGAGCCAGCAGCTCGATGCGGACCATCCGATCACCGAATTGTGGCAGGTGATGACAGGAAAGGCAGCAGGCCGGACGGCCGCCGGACAGATCACGCTGTTTGATTCCGTCGGCTTTGCGATCGAGGATTTTTCCGCGCTACGCTACGTCCGCGATCAGCTTCAGCGGACCGGCCTTTACGAGGAACTAGACCTTCTGGCCGATCCCGATGAGCCGCGTGACCTGTTCGGCATGCTGCTGCGCGCCGAAAAAGTGGCCGGGCTGGCGGTTGCCCGCAGCTGAGCTGCGATCCCGTCGGTCAGTCCTTCTTTTCCTGGTACAGGCGCTCGGTCGCGCGCTCGCTTTCCCTGCGCTCCGCCGGGCCGCGACGGCGCTGGGTGAGCAGGGCGTAGGCGATCAGGATTGCCAGCAGCAGTGGACCGCCTGCAACAACGAGCAACCACAAACTAGTCTCAAACATCGAACCGTCTCCTTTCCCTCACAACCGGGAAGGACCAGAACCGTTCCTCCGTCTTGTCGGAGGTCGCCCGCACCGCGTGGCGTGATTCAGGATTTTGTGCCTCGAGCAGGACGTTCCACGCCTTGTCGGCATGCAGGATGCTCTTATCTAGAGTCTTATCGTTCGGTCACAGGCACTCTCTGCAAAGTGAAGGGAACCACAAGGGCTTTCCGACATTTGGTTGTTCAAGAGACAAACGTGCAGCCACACCGGCTCCGGGGCTAGGAATACCATGCGTGAGAATCAATCCGACGTCTTCGATCTGTTTTCCGAGGTTTACAAGAATGCGGCGCAGGAGGAGATAAGCCTCCAGCAATATCTGCTTGCCTGCCGCGAGGACAAGTCGATGTACGCCTCGGCGCCCGAGCGGATGGTCGAGGCGATCGGCGAGCCGACCTTTGTCGATACCAGCAAGGACGAGCGGCTCGGCCGCATTTTTTCGAACCGGACGATCAAGATCTATCCGACCTTCGCCGACTTTTACGGCATGGAGGATACGATCGAGCGTATCGCCGGTTATTTCCGCTATGCCTCGCAAGGGCTCGAGGAACGCAAGCAGATCCTGTATCTCCTCGGCCCGGTCGGCGGCGGCAAGTCCTCGCTTGCGGAGCAGTTGAAAAGGCTGATGGAGCAGCGTCCGATCTATACGCTGAAGGTCGGCGGCCAGGTCAGTCCGGTCTTCGAATCGCCGCTCGGGCTGTTCGACCCCGACCGCATGGGCGACCTTTTGGAGGACAAATACGGCATCGCCCGGCGGCGGCTGAACGGCCTGATCTCGCCCTGGGCGGCCAAGCGCCTCGACGAATTGTCCGGCGACATCTCCAAATTCAGCGTCGTCAAGCTGATGCCGTCCAGGCTTCGCCAGATCGGCATCGCCAAGACCGAGCCGGGCGACGAGAACAACCAGGACGTTTCGGCCCTGGTCGGCAAGGTCGACATCAGGCAGCTGGAAAACTTCAGCCAGTCCGATCCGGATGCCTATTCCTATAGCGGCGGCCTGAACCGGACGACGCAAGGACTGCTCGAATTCGTCGAGATGTTCAAGGCGCCGATCAAGGTGCTGCATCCGCTGCTGACCGCGACCCAGGAAGGCAGCTACAACGGCACCGAGAATTTCGGCGCTTTCCCCTATCAGGGCATCATCGTTGCCCATTCCAACGAATCGGAATGGCTGCAGTTCAAGAACAACAAGAACAACGAGGCGTTCCTCGACCGCATCCTGGTGGTCAAGGTGCCGTATTGCCTGCGGGTCAGGGAAGAGCGGCAGATCTACGAGAAGCTGTTGCGCGAAAGCGAATTGGCCTCCAGCCCCTGCGCTCCGGAAGTGCTCGATATCCTCAGCCGGTTCACCGTTTCGACCCGCCTGGCCGAACACGACAATTCGCCGCTCTACACCAAGATGCGCGTCTATGACGGCGAGAACCTCAAGGAAACCGATCCCAAGGCGAAGTCGGTCCAGGAGTACCGAAACGCGGCCGGTGTCGATGAAGGCATGACCGGCGTCAGCACCCGCTTCGCCTTCAAAATCCTGTCGCAGACCTTCAACTACGACACCGAAGAGGTCGCCGCCGATCCGGTGCATCTGATGTACATCCTGGAAGAGGCGATCAAGCGCGAGCAGTTCCCGAAGGAAACCGAGGCGGACTATCTCGATTTCATAAAGTCGGAGCTCGCCACCCGTTATGCCGAGTTCATCGGCCACGAGATCCAGAAGGCCTATCTGGAATCCTACAGCGAATACGGCCAGAACCTGTTCGACCGCTACATCGCCTATGCCGATGCCTGGATCGAGGATCAGGACTTCAAGGATACCGATACCGGCCAGATCCTCAATCGCGAGGTTTTGGACAACGAACTGTCGCAGGTCGAAAAGCCGGCCGGCATCGCCAATCCCAAGGACTTCCGCAACGAAGTGGTGAAGTTCACGCTGCGCGCGCGGGCCAGAAACCACGGCCGTAACCCGTCATGGACAAGCTATGAAAAGCTGCGCGAAGTCATCGAGAAGCGGATGTTCGGGCAGGTCGAAGATCTGCTGCCGGTGATCAGCTTCGGCTCCAAGCAGGACAGCGTGACGGAGAAGCGGCATACCGAATTCGTGCAGCGGATGATCCAGCGCGGTTACACCGAGCGCCAGGTCCGCCGGCTGGTGGACTGGTACATGCGGGTGAACAAGGCGGGTTGAAGCCAGCCCGGGGTAACATATGCCGATCTTCATCGATCGCCGACTGAACCCGAAGGACAAAAGCCTCGGCAACCGGCAGCGTTTCCTGCGGCGGGCGCGCGAAGAGTTGAAGCGCACCATCCGCGATCAGATCCGCACCGGCAAGATCGCCGACGTGGACGCCGAGCATGCCGTTTCGATGCCGGCGCGAGGCACCGGCGAGCCGAGCTTCAACGATGCCCGGAACAGCGGCAGCCGCCAGCACGTCCTGCCCGGCAACAAGCATTTTGCCCCAGGCGACCGGCTGCCCAAGCCGGGCCAGGGCGGCGGCATGGGATCCGCCCCGGGGAGAACCGAATCGGAGGACGATTTCCGTTTCGTGCTGTCGCGCGAAGAGGTGCTCGACCTCTTCTTCGAAGACCTCGAACTGCCTGATATGGTCAAGCTCAACCTCAAGGAGATCCTCGCCTTCAAGCCGCGCCGGGCCGGCTTCGCCGCGACCGGCTCGCCGACCAACATCAATGTCGGACGCACGATGCGCAACAGCCATGGCCGCCGCATAGCGCTCAGGCGTCCCAAGCAGGAGGCGGTCGACGCTGTCGCGCAGGAGATCGCGACGCTGGAGGCCAAGCCGCAAAACGCCGAGATGCGGCAGCGCATCGTGGCGCTGCAGGAAGAGCTTGAGCGGCTGGAGCGCCGCCGCAAGCGGATCGCCTTTGTCGATCCGGTCGATATCCGCTTCAACCGCTTCGACGCCCAGCCGGTGCCGAACGCCAATGCGGTGATGTTCTGCCTGATGGACGTGTCCGGTTCGATGGGCGAACGCGAGAAGGATCTGGCCAAGCGCTTCTTCGTGCTGCTGCACCTGTTCCTGAAGCGGCGCTATGACCGGACCGAGGTCGTCTTCATCCGCCACACGCACGAGGCGCAGGAGGTGGACGAGGAAACCTTTTTCTACAACACCCAGAGCGGCGGCACGGTGGTTTCCACGGCGCTCGAGGAGATGCACCGCATCGTCGAGCAACGCTATCCCAGCCGCGAATGGAACATCTATGTCGCCCAGGCCTCGGACGGCGACAATTTCGTCACCGATTCCGAGCGCTGCATCGCCCTTCTCGACGAACAGATCATGCGGCTTTGCCAGTATTTTGCCTATGTCGAGATCCTCGACGAGCGTGAGAGCCACATCTTCGGCGCCACCGACAACGGCACGTCGCTGTGGCGTGCCTACAGTGCGGTCAAGCTGAGATGGTCGAACTTCCAGATGAGCCGCATCGCCACGGCGGCCGACATCTACCCGGTTTTCCGCCAACTCTTCGCCAGACAGCCGGGTTATCAAAAGAGCGGTGAAAGAGGGGGCTGATGGCGAGCAAATCCGGGTTGCTGTTTTCCGGTTCCGACTGGGATTTCAGGACGCTGTCGCGCGCCTACCAGACCATCGAGGCGGTCGCCACCGAAGAGCTCCACCTCGACGTCTATCCGGTGCAGATGGAGATCATCTCGTCCGAACAGATGCTCGACGCCTATTCCTCTGTCGGCATGCCGCTGATGTACCGGCATTGGTCGTTCGGCAAGCACTACCTCTACCAGGAATTGCTCTACCGCAAAGGTGGGCGAGGGCTGGCCTACGAACTCGTCATCAATTCCAATCCCTGCATCGTCTATCTGATGGAGGAAAACACCATGGCCCTGCAGGCGCTGGTGACGGCGCACGCGGCGCTCGGCCATAACCATTTCTTCAAGAACAATTATCTTTTCCGGCAGTGGACGGACGCCGGCGCCATCCTCAGCTATCTCGACTTTGCCAAGGGCTATATTGCCCGCTGCGAAGAGCGGCACGGCGTCGATGCGGTGGAAGAGATCCTCGATGCCGCACATGCGCTGATGGAACAGGGCGTGTTCAGATATCACCGGCCGCCGAAGCTGTCGTCGGAAAAGCAGCGCGAGGGGATTCGCGAGCGCCTGGAATACGAGGAGCGTTCCTACAACGACCTATGGCGCACGCTGCCGCCTTCGAAGGACGGCACCAAGCCCCGCGAGACGGATACAATGGCGGAGCGCAAGAAATCGCTCAAGCTGCCCGAGGAAAACCTGCTTTATTTCCTGGAGAAGAACAGCCTGATCCTGGAACCCTGGCAGCGTGAGGTCATCCGGATTGTCCGCGTCATCGCGCAGTATTTCTATCCACAGCGCCAAACGCAGGTGATGAACGAGGGCTGCGCCACCTTCGTGCATTACACGCTGATGAACCTTTTGTTCGACCGCGGCCTGATCGGCGAAGGCGCCATGCTGGAGGTGCTGCGCAACCATTCGAACGTGATCTTCCAACCGGGCTTCGACGATCCGCGCTTTTCCGGCATCAACCCTTACGCGCTGGGGCTCGACATGATGCAGGACATCCAGCGCATCTCGACCGCGCCGACCGCCGAGGATCGCGACTGGTTTCCCGATATCGCCGGCAATGGCGACTGGCGGCAGACCTTGCTGGACGCCTGGGCCAACCATCGCGACGAGTCCTTCATCCGCCAGTATCTGAGCCCTACCCTGATCCGGAAATGGCGGTTTTTTGTCCTCGCCGATGCGGCCAACGATCCACATTACGAAGTTGCGTCGATACACAATGAGCGCGGCTATGAGAGCATTCGCGCAGCACTCGCTCATAGCTACGACATCGGCGCCAGCCGGCCGGATATTCAGGTGGTGGACGTGGACCTGCTCGGCGACCGGCATCTGCGCCTGCAGCACAAGGTCAAGGACGGCATAGTGCTGGAAGGCGGCAGCCGCGACGCCGTGCTGCGCCATATCCGCAAGCTCTGGGGCTACGAGGTCAGCATGGTCGCGGTCGACGCGCAAACCGGCGCCACAGTCCACGAACGGTCGACCAGCCAGATCGGGGAATGACCGAACCGGCCTTGCCGGCGAAGTCGGGTGTCGTTGCCTTTACCGAATCACCAACCACCCTAAGTACGCGCGCACCACGAGCGCATCATTCAGGGAGCAGGAGCATGCGCGCATTGATGATCGCCGCCCTTCTTCTGGTCGCCGTCACGATGGCGCTCTCGCTTGCGCACGCTTTGGAGTTGCCGGGCAAGTTGCGCCTCAAGGAGGCGACCTACAAATCAGTGCAGGCGATCTACTATCCCGGCTTCACGGTCGGCGGGTTCGCCGAGATCGGCGGCATCATTGCACTCGCCATCCTGCTCTACCTGACGCCATATCCAAGCGCCCGATTCTGGTGGACCTTGGCGGCGCTTGCCTTCTTGCTGGCGGAACATGCGACCTATTGGTTGGTCACGCATCCCGTCAACAATTTTTGGGTGCGAGACGTTGCCATGGCGCAATCAGCCGCGACGTTTTTTTCAACGTTTTCTCGAAAGCAGCTCGGCGACTGGAGAGACTTGCGCAACCTCTGGGAGGCTTCGCATGTCGCCAGGGCAGGCCTGGCGATACTGAGCCTCGTCTCAATTGCTGTCGCCGCGACATTTTTTGCTGAATAGCGCCAGGGATCAAGACGGCCCTCCAACTTGCGGCCACGAACGCTGCATCCGTCAGATCAGGGAACGGAACCGCGTATTACCTTAACGTTAAGCGATCCCGCCGTTTCAGCGGTCGGCGCGATGCTTGTTGTGGGCGCTTTCCTGGTGCTCGCCGCGGATGATGTTGCGGTCGTCGGGATCGGCAATGTCCTTGGGGTCCGATCTGAGCTCGGCACCGCGCCGTAACGCCTCGCGCTCTTGCCTGGTCTTTTTCAAATCCGCTTCCGCGTCGAAATCCTTGCCAGCGTTTTTCGTGTTCTCGCGCTCATCGATGATGCGCAATTGCTGCTCATGAGTCTTCTTTCCGGCCATTGGTGACCTCCTTCTTTCGATTTTCCGCTTCCCCCAAGGTCCAAATTCGCTACAGCCCGAAAGGATAGGTCTCGGGAAGGCCTGTCCCCGCATGTTCCGGCCCAAGCGGCGTCACGGCACTGGTTTCATCGAACCAGACGAAAGCATCGAACTGGCGGGCGAGCGAGGCATCCGCATAGTGGCTGTGCAACTCGGTCTCCGGCCGGTAGATAACGCCGATAAAGCGTTCCAGCCGGCGCTCCAGAAGCCGTTGGCGCAGCGTGTCGTCGCGCTCGAAATCGAGCAGGAAAGGCGAGACGCCGCTGTCATGGCAAAGCCGCTCATAGCTGTCGTTGTGGGAAGGCCGAACCGGTTTCACTTCCATGTCGCCGTCCCAGTCGGTGGCGGCGGCTACCGTCCCGGAATGCGTGCTGAGCCCAATCAAGGCAACCTCGTCGCCAAAACGCTGGCGGCAGAGCTGGCCGATGTTCACTTCGTCCCTGACGATCCCCATCTCGGTATAGCGGGCATCGCCGATATGGGAATTATGTGCCCACACCACCGCCTTGGCGACCGGGCCGCGGGCCTGCAGCAGGTGCTCCAGCGTTTCGAACATGTGGGTGTCGCGCAGGTTCCAGGACTGCGCGCCGCCGTAATACATGGTGCGGTAGTAGCGCTCGGCGGAGGCGACCAGGCGGGCGTTTTGGGTGGCGTCGAGGAAATCGATGCCGTCCTGCTGCGCATAGTCGAGCTCTCTGGAAAGCAGTTCCCGGCATTGCTCGAGCACGGCCTTCTCGCATTTCTGGTAGCCGGAGGTGAGTGCGACACGGCCATAGGTGGCCGGGTCGTTCTGCCATGGCGTCAGGCAGCCGTAGCGTTCGCGTGCGATCCTTGCCGCCTGCGGATCGATCCGGTCGAGATATTGCAAGACCGCCGCGATCGACCCACCCATATTGTAGATGTCGAGGCCATAGAACCCGGCCCGCCGGGAGGATATCCTGATCCGCTCATTATGCTCTCGCATCCAGTCGACGAACGCCGCGACGTCGGTGTTGCGCCACATCCAGGTGGGAAAGCGCTGAAACGGCGGATCGGCGCCCGGCCGCGGTGGCCGGTGACGGACGTAGCGGTCGATCGCCGCGGCATCGGGCCAGTCGGCCTCGACCGCGACGATGGTGAAGCCATGCTTCTCGATCAGCCTGCGAGTGATCGCGGCGCGCGCGCGGTAGAACTCCGACGTGCCGTGGCTGGCTTCGCCGAGCAAGACGACGCGGCGGTCGGCAAACCGGTCGAACAGCGCACCGAAGGCGGGATCGTCGAAATCCGGAAGCGGTTCGGCGGCGGTCGCTATCATCTGCGGCAGGCTGCTTCTGCGCTGATGCCGGTGCGGAAGATCGGCCGCTATTTGGCTGTCGCTGCCTGGCTCGCCCCAGCCTTGCTCGCCGATCAGTGGAACAAACCGCACGCCGCCGAAATCCTCCTCGGTGTAAGTTGCTGCGCCAGTCCGGGTGACTTTGAGCAGGCGCTGCGAGTCGAATTCGTCGCCGACCGGGATGATAAGCCGGCCGGCGACGTCGAGCTGTTCTTGCAGGGCGAGCGGTGCGCCGGGCCCGGCGGCCGCAACCAGGATCGCATCGAAGGGTGCCGCCTCGGGCCAGCCCTTGGTGCCGTCGCCGGTGCGGACTTCGATATTGTCGTAGCCAAGCTTTTTAAACCGCTGCCTTGCCGTTTCAGCCAACGCGGCGTGGCGCTCGATCGTGTAGACGCGTTCGACGATCCGGCTCATTACGGCAGCCGCATAGCCCGAGCCGGTGCCAACCTCGAGGACGTGGTCACCGGCTCCGATCTCCGCCATTTCGATCATCAACGCAACGATGTAGGGCTGCGATATCGTCTGACCTTCGGCGATCGGCAACGGCCCGTCCTCATAGGCAAATTCTTCAAAACCAGGCTCGACGAAAGCCTCGCGCGGCACCTCGCGCATCGCCTGAAGGACATTGCGGTCGCGAATGCCACGGCGGCTTAAGTGAATGTCGACCATTTGGTTGCGGGCATGGGAGAGATCGAGCATTTTTCTGCTCCTCCTATGGGCCTCCGCCACAATCGCCCAAGCTGCTCAAACGGCACTTTGGCCGGTCCATGTCCCAAGGCCTCGGCAGTCCGCCTGGATTCATACAATGCGGTGCACCTTCCTAACCGTTGGCAAGCCCCGAGGTTCCCCAAAGACCAACCCGCTTTTGTCGGGCTCGCCAGGTTGCAGGATCGGCAAGCGGCGCTGGCGGCCGCCCAAACTTATTTCGAGGCAAATCCTTTCTCCGGCGCGACGCCACCCCAGATAACGACGGACGAGGGTATTCCGGAGGCATTTCCATGAACGACGAGGCCCGCACCACTGCGCAAACAACCGGCCTTGACCAGATCGATGTGATGGACCGCTACTGGCGCGCCGCGAACTACATTTCGGTTGGCCAGATCTATCTGCTCGACAATCCGCTCTTGCGCGAGCCTTTGCTGCCCGAGCACATCAAGCCGCGGCTGCTCGGCCATTGGGGCACGACACCCGGCCTCAATTTCATCTATGTGCATCTGAACCGGATCATCCGTGAACGTGGTCTCGATGTTCTGTTCATCTGCGGTCCGGGTCACGGCGGCCCGGCAATGGTCGCGAACACCTGGCTCGAGGGGACCTACAGCGAGATCTATCCCGAGGTCGGCAAGGACGAAGACGGCTTGCGAAAGCTGTTCCGGCAGTTCTCGTTTCCCGGCGGAGTGCCGAGCCACGCGGCTCCGGAGACGCCCGGCTCGATCCACGAAGGCGGAGAGCTCGGTTATGCACTGGTCCATGCCTTCGGCGCCGCCTTCGACAATCCGAACCTTGTGGTCGCCTGCGTCGTCGGCGACGGCGAAGCCGAGACCGGTCCGCTCGCCGCGGCCTGGCATTCCAACAAGTTCCTGAACCCGGCATCCGACGGCGCCGTCCTGCCGATCCTGCATCTCAATGGCTACAAGATCGCCAGCCCGACGATCCTCGGCCGCATGGAAGACGAGGCGTTGCGCAGCCTGTTCCTCGGCTATGGCTACGAAACCTTCTTCGTCCAAGGTCATGAACCTGCTGCGATGCATCGGGAGATGGCCCGCACGCTCGATACCGTGCTCGACCGGATCCACTCCATCCAGGAGCCTGCACGAGCCGCGGGCTGGAAGGGAGAGCGGCCGCTGTGGCCGATGATCGTGCTGCGCAGCCCAAAGGGCTGGACTGGGCCGAAAGAGGTCGACGGTAAGAAGGTCGAGGATTTCTGGCGTTCGCACCAGGTACCGGTATCGAACGCACGCGGCGATGCGGCGCACCGCCAGATCCTCGAAGACTGGATGCGCAGTTACGACCCGGAAAAACTGTTCGATAAAGGCGGCCATCTCCTGGCGGAGATCGCGGCGCTGGCACCTACGGGGTCACGACGCATGGGCGCAATCCCCTACGCCAATGGCGGCCTGCTGAAACAGGACCTCGTGCTTCCCGACTGGAAAGGCCTGGCGCTCGACGTACCGCGTCCGGGCGGCACTGTGGGAGAGGCGACGCGCACGGTCGGAAGCTATCTTCGCGACGTGGTCCGCTTGAACGCCGAGGCCAGGAATTTCCGGCTGATGGGACCGGACGAGACATCCTCCAACCGCCTCGACGACGTGTTCGAGGTTACGGACCGCGTCTGGATGGAGCGGATCGAGCCCTACGACGTCCATCTTTCCCGTGACGGCCGCGTCATGGAAGTGCTCAGTGAACATCTTTGCCAAGGCTGGCTGGAGGGCTATCTGCTGACCGGCCGCCATGGCCTGTTCTCGTGCTACGAGGCGTTCGTCCACATTGTCGATTCCATGGTCAACCAGCACGCCAAATGGCTGAAGACCTCCGGCGAACTTGCCTGGCGCAAGCCGGTCGCCTCGCTCAACTACCTGCTGACCTCGCATGTCTGGCGGCAGGATCACAATGGTTTCAGCCATCAGGACCCGGGCTTTGCCGATTTCGTCGCCAACAAGAAGGCCGACACGGTCAGGCTCTATTTCCCGCCCGACGCCAACACGCTGCTGTGGATTACCGACCATTGCCTGAAAACCTACAACCGCATCAACGTCATCGTCGCCGGCAAGCAGCCGGCGCCGCAATGGCTGTCCGCCGAAGACGCGGAAGCGCACTGCAAGGCCGGTGCCGGCATCTGGGAATGGGCCGGGACGGTTGCCAAGGGCGAAGATCCGGATGTGGTTCTCGCTTGCGCCGGCGACGTGCCGACGCTGGAGACGCTTGCCGCAGCCGACATCCTGCGCTCAGGCATTCCGGACCTGCAGATCCGCGTCGTCAATGTCGTCGACCTGATGATTTTGCAGTCGAATTCCGAGCATCCGCATGGCTTTGCCGACGACAGATTCGACGCGCTGTTCACCAAGGCCAAGCCGGTCATCTTCGCCTATCACGGCTACCCCTATCTCATTCACCGCCTGACCTACCGGCGCGCCAACCACGACAACATGCATGTGCATGGCTTTCGCGAGGAAGGCACGACGACGACGCCGTTCGATATGGTGGTGCTCAACCAGCTCGACCGCTATCATCTGGCGCTCGCCGCGATCGCGCGCGTGCCGGGGCTGGCCGAGCGGGCGAAGGATCTTGCCGCGGCGCTGCATGGGAAATTGGCTGAGCACACGGCCTATGTCCGCGAACATGGCGAGGACATGCCCGAGATCCAGAAATGGTCCTGGCCACAGGACAGCGCGACGAGGGCCGGCGATTGATGCGACGATCGATCCTTGCGTTGAATGCCGGCTCGTCGAGCATCAAGTTCCGACTTTACGATCTTGCAGCGTCCGCCGAGCTGGATCTTGCCTCGCGCGGTTCACTGGATCTGGGCGATGCGCCAAGGCTGACCGCGAAAGCCGCCGATGGGGAGCTGCAGTGCGATCGGCCACTTGCCGCAGACGCATCACGCGACATGGGCATCGGCCAGATGCTGCAATGGATCGAGAACGAACTTGGCGGAAGGAAACTGATCGCCGCCGGACATCGCATCGTCCATGGCGGACGCGAGTTCGTCGAACCTGTCCGCCTGATGCCGACAATTATCGAGGCACTCGACAGGCTGACGCCGCTTGCGCCACTGCACCAGCCGCGCAGCCTCGCGCCGATCCGGGCGCTTGCCGCGTTGCGGCCCGACCTGCCGCAGGTCGGATGCTTCGACACGGCCTTCCATCGGACCATCGAGCCTCTGGTCAGCCGTTTCGCGCTGCCGCGCCACTATGAGGCAGACGGCATCCACCGCTACGGCTTTCACGGGCTTTCCTACGAATATGTCGCCGGCCGGCTCAAGCAGATATCGCCCGATCTGGCGGCGAAAAGAACCATCGTCGCCCATCTCGGCAACGGGGCGAGCCTGTGCGCCATGCGCGACGGGCGAAGCGTCGATACGACGATGGGCTTTTCGGCGCTTGACGGCCTGGTCATGGGCACACGCTGCGGCGCCATCGATCCGGGCGTGCTTTTGTACCTGCTATTGGAAAGAGGGATTTCGGGAGAGGCGCTGCAAGACATGCTCTACGAGGAATCCGGCCTGCTCGGCGTGTCCGGCATTTCCGGCGACATGCGCACGCTGGAAGCCAGCGACGACCGCCGGGCGCGCGAAGCGGTGGAGCTTTTCGCCTTCCGCGCCGCCAGGGAGATTGCCGCCCTCGCCAACACGCTGGGCGGGTTCGAATGCCTGGTGTTCACCGGCGGCATCGGCGAGCACTCGGCCCCGGCCCGCAAAGCGATTTGCGACAGGCTTGGCTGGCTCGGCGTGGCGATCGACGAGGCGGCCAACAGCTCCCATGCCGCGCTGATGAGCCAGGCGGAGGGCAAGGTCGAAGTCCGCGTCGTGGCGACCGACGAAGAAGGTGTCATCGCCCGCCACACGCGCAAGGTAATGGAGGGGCCCGGCTGATGCGGATGGCCTCGAATGACCCCGCTTGCGGCAGCCCTGCTCGTGCGGCTACGAAGCGAGCGCGGCCGATCTGTTGAAGACGATGGTCACTCGCGTTCCTTTGCCGGGGGTCGAGTCCACCTCGAACCGGGCTTTGGCGTTCTCGGTCAGCGATTGCGCGATCAACGCTCCGAGCTTGCCGGGTTTCGGCCAGGTCTCGCCTTCGGGCAGGCCGATGCCGTCATCGGCGACAACGATGAGAAAGCCGTCGCCGTCGACAACACTGCGCAGCGTGATTGTCCCGCCTTCGCGGCCCGGAAAGGCGTGCTTCAGCGCGTTTGTCAAAAGCTCATTGACCACCAGACCCGTTGGCATCGCCACGTTGATGGACACGGGATAAGTGTCGACCTTCATGTCCAGCCGGATGCCTTGCATGGCATGCGACGTCATCACGGCGGAAGCGATCTGGCTGAGATAGACGCCGAGGTCCACCTCGGCCTTCTGTTCGTCGACCGACAGCGTCTGGTAGAGAATTGCGAGCGCATCGACGCGGCCGGCGAGACGCTCGAAACGCTTCTGATCGGGTGACGCCGCGCTGCGGGCCTCCAACCTGATGAGAGCCGTGATCATCTGGAGATTGTTCTTCATCCGATGCTGCAATTCGCGCAGCAGCATGTCCTTTTCCCGGATGCGTTGTTCGAAGGCTTCGCTGTCACTTGCCTTGTGCGCGGTAACATCGACAAGGGCGACCAGTCGAAAGGACCGTCGCCCGCGCTCGTCCTCGATCAGGTTCGAATAAACATCGACAATGGCGGGCTCTGTGCCGGCACGTTGCATGCTGAACGTTCCCGCGCGATCGATATCCTCGACGATGGCCCGGGCCAGCGGCCGATGCTCGTATTCGCCCAACCCTTCTCCGTTCAGCGCAGCCCAGTTGCGGCGCTCCAGCTCTGCGACGGAAACGCCTGACAGTTTCTGGAACTCGGAATTGACGTAGACAACGCGTTCATCGCCGCCCAAATCGGAAATTGCGATTGCAATCGGCAGCTGGTCGAGAAACCTCTTGTAGCTGTCACTGTCCAGGGCGCCCGCCAGATCGAGGGTGTCGAGCAATTGCTGGATCTGGTCTGTTTCGGCTTCGGCGGACATTCCAAGCTTTCGATGTTTCGGGTGGGACCATGATCAATATCAGGTCGCTCGCCAACTGCGAAGTCCGCTCGTTGCCACCGCGCGGCCAAGCATGGGGGAGAGCCGAGATCGTGGGAAGCGGCTGAAGGCTCAGCTCGAATGACTCTGCTCGACCAGATGGTATTTGTACCGGTCGCGAATGTGCTCGTTGAAGAACCGGCCCTTTGACGAGGCTTTGCGGAATGCCGCGTGGACCTGCGGCGGCACGTCCTCGTAATCATAGCGGTTTCCGCTCGGGACGAACCATACGGAGAGTACCCTCGTCGCCGGCTGGTAATCGATGTTTCTGATCGCAGTTGAAGGCATCCTCGACAGGTCCAATGCTCGGCAGTGCTCAATTCCATGCCGTCGTGGGAATAACCCTGCACGGAGAGCGAGGTTCCTTGCTGCCGAAGCAGCCTTGCCGCTACGGGCTGGCTTCACCAAATACGGTTGATGCCATCGCCCAAGACATCGGCTGCAGCCCGCCAGGGCGATCTCTTTGCCGCCGCCGCCGACCTGCCGGAAGGATTCCGCTACCGGCCCGAACTGATCACGCCGGACGAAGAAGCAGCGTTGGCAAGCCAGCTCGCAACCCTGCCTTTTCAGGCCTTCGACTTTCACGGCCATCTCGCAAACCGGCGGGTGGTCGGTTTTGGGCTGCGTTATGATTACGACCGGCGCGAAGTCGTCGAGGCGCCGCCGATACCCGGCTTTCTGCTGCCGCTCAGGGAAAAGGTTGCGGATTTTGCCCGCTTGCCCGCCGAGACCTTCGTGCAGGTTCTGATCAATGAGTACCGGCCGGGCGCCGGTATCGGTTGGCACCGCGACAAGCCTCATTTCGAGGCCGTCGCCGGTGTTTCCCTGCTGGCCGCCTGCAGCTTTCGCCTGCGGCGGAAAAACGGCACGCGATGGGACCGCAAGACGGTCATCGTCGAGCCAAGATCGGCCTATCTGATGACGGGCGCCGCACGCAGCGAATGGGAGCATAGCATCCCGCCGGTTGCCGAGCACCGCTACTCGATCACGTTGCGCACGCTGCGGCCGCAACGCGTTTAAAGCAGAGCGGTAAGGAAGCCCGAGCACTGCCCTAAGAACTGGGCTGAAACAAATTCATCCGGCGCCGTGCCGACCGGCAAAGTCCGCCAGCATGGCGCGCTGGCCTTTCAGGATCTTGACGTTGGCTTCAGGCAGGGAGAACCAACCCGCTCTGTCGACTTCGGCAAATTCCTTCATCGAGCCGGACCTTGGCGGCCATTCCATGACGAAGGTGTTGCTGCTGATGGCGTCGCTGTCGAAATCCGCCTCGACACACCATGCGATGACGAGCTTGCCGCCCGGCTGCCTGTAGCTGCCAAGGCTTTCGAAATCTCCGTCAATGGCAAGACCGAGTTCCTCTTCGGCCTCGCGTTTTGCTGCCGCCAGCTCGTCCTCGTTCTCGTCGACTAAGCCCTTCGGGATCGACCATGCGCCGTCGTCCTTCTTCGCCCAGAATGGTCCGCCGGGATGCACCAGCAAGACCTGGAGATGTCCTTCCCTTCGGCGAAAGATGAGCAATCCTGCGCTGCGTTGGGCCATTCCGCTATTCCCCTGACGAAAATGAAACGAACGTCCGGGCCGGCATATGGAACAGCCTGCCATGGCGGAACGATTTCCGCGCGCAGCCGTTCCGTCCGTTCGGCAAATGAGTGATCGACATGGCGACGCCGCGAGCTGCCTGGAAGGGCTTTATGAAAGTCGGATCGGTTTCCTGTGGCGTCAAGATCATCGGCGCCGTCAGCGAGGCCGAGAAAGTGCATTTCAGGATCCTGAACCGCAAGGACGGTCTCCCGGTCAAGAGCGCCTATCTAGACGAGGAGACCGGCGACACGGTCGAGGCGGCGGAGCAGGTAAAAGGCTATGAGGTCGAAAAGGGCGAGTTCATCCGCATTGAGCCGGACGAAATCAAGAAACTGAAAATGGTATCGCAGCATACGCTCGAAATCGGCGAGTTCGTGCCTGCCGCCGAAATCGACGCACGCTACCTCGAAAAACCCTACTATCTCGTTCCGGCCGACGCGCCCTCCACGGAGGCTTTCGCGGTGATCCGGGACGCCATGGCCAGGAAAAAGGTAGCAGCCCGCTCCTGCGTCGTGCTCTACCAGCGAGGCCGAGAGGTGCTGATCCAGCCGCTGGGCAAGGGCATGGTAATGACGGAATTACGCAACCACAATGAAGTGGTCGCGGCGGACGCGGTGTTCGAAGGGCTGAAGGCTCGCAAGGTCGATCCCGAGATGCTGGAAATCGCGCAATTGCTGATCGACAAGAAGCCCGCCAAATTCGACCCGTCGAAGTTCGACGATACTTATGAAAAGGCGCTGGTTGCAATGATCGAGGCCAAGCGCAAGGGCAAGAAACCGCCCAAGCCGGCACCTGAGCCCAAGACGAACGTCATCAATCTCGCCGATGTTCTGCGCAAAAGCCTGGCGCAGGAAGGCGGCAAGGCTCCCAGCAAAAAGCCGAGAACGGCCCCGAAACGCAAATCAGCCTGAATGTCCGAAAGCCGATCGAACGGAACCGAAAACGCTCGCTCGCATTTAGATGACGTAGCAATCCGTCGGCAAGCCAAGCGGAGCGGGGGACTGGTGGACGTCGTTGAACTAAGGACTGGCGGGATCCCGCAAGTTTCCTCCGCCGATCTGATGCAGGCGTTGCCTGTGGCCGTCTACACTACCGACAAACGAGGCTACATCACCTTCTTCAACGAAGCCGCTGCCGATCTCTGGGGATATCGTCCGGTTATCGGCCAGGATCGCTGGTGCGGGTCATGGAAGCTTCGCCACCTCGACGGGCGACCGATGGCGCATGACGAGTGTCCAATGGCCGTTGCCTTGCTCGAGGAGCGGGACGTTCGTGGGGGCCGAGCCATCGCCGAGCGGCCGGACGGCCAACTCATCCCGTTCAGTGCGCATCCGGTCCTGCTTCGCAATGAAGCCGGCGAGGTTGTCGGCGCCATCAACACCCTGCTCGACCTGCGCGTGCAGACGCTGGCCGACGACGCCGGCATAAGGCTCGCCGCCATCGTCGAATCCTCGATGGACGCCATCGTGTCCAAAGACCTGAACGGCATTATCACCAGCTGGAACGACGCGGCACAACGCCTGTTCGGCTATACGCCCGCCGAGGCGATCGGGCGCCCGGTGACGATCCTCATCCCGCCCGACCACCTGGATGAGGAAGCCATGATCATCAGCCGCATTCGCGCCGGCGAACGGATTCCTTCATACGAGACTATTCGGCAGCGCAAGGACGGCACCTTGGTTCCGGTTTCGCTCACCATCTCGCCGATACGCGACGGCATCGGGCGTATCATCGGCGCCTCCAAGATCGCGCGCGACATCAGCCCCCACAAGGAAAGCGAACGGCGCATCCGCACACTCATGCGCGAAGTCAACCATCGCGTTAAAAACCAGTATTCGGTGATCGTCTCGATGATCCGCGAGACCAGCAAGCTGGCGGGTACGCCAGAGGCCTTCCTTTCACAGGTCCGGGAACGCATCATGGCGCTATCGGAATCGCACGACCTCCTGGTCGATGCGGAATGGCGTGGCGCGACCATCGGCGAATTGATCCATGCCCAGACCAAGGCCTTCGCGACACAGGCCCGGCTGTCGATGAGCGGGCCGATGATCATGCTGCAGCCGAACGCGGTGCAATATCTCGGCATCGCCTTTCACGAGCTGGCCACCAATTCGGTAAAGCACGGAGCGCTGTCGCGCCATGACGGACGGGTCGAGGTCGAATGGACCGTGACGCCCGCCGCCGATGGCAGCCATGGCTTCCGCCTTGTCTGGCGGGAGCTGGACGGACCATTGGTGGATGAAAACACCCGACGCGGTTTCGGAACGGTTGTGCTCAAACGCGTCACGCCGCAGGCGCTCAGCGGCACCGGCCGCCTGGAATTCGCCAGGCGCGGCGTCGCCTGGACGTTGGAAGCGCCGCTGCGCTTCGTGCAGATGTCGACGGCTGGCATCGCGGCTGATTGAAGGCCGCTACACCGGCCGCGGCTTGGCGACCGTGTGGCAGCACAATCCCCATGGAGGCAACCAGGAGGAGCAGCGATGAGTTGGCTGGGCATCTGGCAAAACCAGTACGGGTCGGTGCTCGAACTGACCAGCGAAGAGGGCGGACGGATCAGCGGAACCTTCAGGACGGCGCTGGAGGACAGCGCCTTTTTCGGCATGACGGTGCCGCTGTTCGGAGCCTGCCATGGAGATGTCATCGGCTTCACCTGCGCGGCCGAAGGGCGGGTCGGAGCCGCAGCGGTGAGCTATACCGGCATTCTCAGGGATGGGAAGCTGGAGATGCTGTGGCACACCGTTGCGGATGCCGCTCTGTCGGCGGAAAAGGAAGGTGCCCCGGCCCGAGCCAGGAAACTGCCCGCCTGGCGCGCCTTTGGAACCAGCCTCGACAGTTTTGAACGCGTGTCCTGACGCGTCGCGCCCGCCGCTCGCAAGTGAGGCAGCAGGGTCCCGCGGCGCGTAGGAACTCGCACCGACGATGGCGCGTTGGTGCGCCAGGACATGCTTTGTTCGCCACGGGGTCGACCCAATGAGCGTGCTTTATCGCGCAGCGAAAATCGCCGAACAGGCTCATGCCGGGCAGACGGACAGGACAGGGCGGCCTTATATCGACCATTGCCGCCGGGTCGTCGATGCCGTCGAAACGCTCGACCAGAAAGCCATCGCCTATCTTCACGACGTCATCGAAAAAGGCGACGGCTGGAACCGCGACCGGCTTGAGGCGGCCGGGTTCGGGCCGTCCATCGTGTCTGCCGTCGACGCCATGACGCGGCTGCCGAACGAGGGTGATGCCGCTTTCGTTCGCAGGGCCGCGGCCAATCCGTTGGCGTTGCCAGTCAAGCGCGCCGATCTCGCCGACAATCTATGGCAGGCACGGCAGATCGGTGCCTCGACAGCGAAATACGAAGACGGCCTACGCATTCTCAGGGAAGAGTTCGCGAGCTGACGGACAGCTGACGGCTGTCGCCGATGTGGGTCTACTCGGTGACGTGCGGCGTGTGCCGCTTGTCTTCCGCGGGATCGGCGTCGATCCGCGCCCTGCCGGGATCGAACGCACCATGGCGGGCGATCGCCAATGCCGGGGTGTCGGGCGTCTCGTAGGCCCACATGAAGTCTTCTGCCGACGAACCGACCGCATGAACACGCCAATAGCTTGCCGTGCCCTTCAGCGGGCCGTGGCTCGTCGTGTTCGTCTTCTCCAAGAGGTCGAAATAGATGTCCTCGAAGGGTATGTAGAAAACAGGATCATGGCCGTCTTCATAGAGCACCTTTGCCCGCTCGCTCGACGCAATAATGGCATCGGAGAACCGAACGGTCACAGTTCCATCGAACGGGACAATCCTGAGCGGGCCGGGGCGGGGGGCGGAATCTGCGGCTAAGGACTGCATTCGACTTCTCCGTTGACTGCGCTGCCTTCCCGAAACGTGTTGTTGCCCGTCTGAGTTCCAGACCGCGGGCGCGCCGAGGCCGGTGGTGGAACGGTTTTGCAAGGTCGTCGTTGTTTCAGACCTCCGCACGCGCCATAATCGCAATGGCCGCCACTCGCCGACTCAACCGCAAATGGACCACATGCTGGATCGATCGCCTACCCTCCCAAGGTCGCTTGGCGCTGCGCTGCGAAGGGAAGTGCCGCGGTTTACGGCACCCGGCAGTGAAATTTCATGCACCACGGTCGCATCCTACAATGTGCATAAATGCGTCGGCACCGACGGCAGGTTCGATCCGGAGCGGGTCGCGGCCGTGGTCAAGGAGCTCGATGCCGATATCATTGCTTTGCAGGAGGCCGACGAAAGGACCGGAAGCAGGCAGGGATTGCTGGATCTCGCAGCACTCGAGCGCGACAGCGATCTCGTCCCCACACATGTCCCGGAAAACCGCCGCAGCCATGGCTGGCATGGAAATCTGATCCTGGCGCGACGCGGCGTGGTCGAAAGCGTGAACCAGATCCGGCTGCCCGGCCTCGAGCCGCGCGGCGCGGTTATCGCGGACCTGGAGCTGAAGGGCGTCTCGCTCAGGATCATAGCCGCGCATTTCGGCTTGCTGCGGCGCTCGCGCTCGCAGCAAGCCAACGCGCTTGTCGAAGCCACGCACCCGGTTCTGCGGCCGACAATCTTGCTCGGCGATCTCAACGAGTGGCGCGTCCGCAACAGGTCTTCGCTGCTGGCCCTGCTGCCGCATTTCGGTCCGATCGATGCGGTTCTGCCGAGCTTTCCGTCGCGCTTTCCGCTGTTTGCGCTCGACCGCATCCTGGCCAGGCCGCCGCACCTCATTTCCAGCATCGAGGTGCACAAGACGCCGCTGGCGCAGCGCGCCTCCGACCATCTGCCCATCAAGGCCCGCCTGAACCTGGACGCGATAAGGCAGCCGCGACTGCAACCAGAATGAACCTGAAGGGTTGTTAGTCAGATTTTCAGATCGTTTGCTTCGCTGACGTTCGCCGGTGCATTTCATGGATACAGCCATTTCGCGGTTTGCCCAGGACAAGATCGCGGCCGGTAATAGCGGACTGCTGCTGATCGCCGACAATTATGACGCGTTTGCCGCGCGAATCCTTGCCGCGCGCAGTGCTACCAGCAGCCTCGACCTGATGTACTATCTCTGGCACGACGACCATAGCGGCCGGCTGCTTATGCAGGAGGTCGTCAAGGCGGCGGAGCGCGGTGTCCGCGTCCGCCTGCTGCTGGACGATATCAATCCGCGCAACAGCGACGCCGCTTACCTGGCGCTCAACAGCTACAAGAACATCGAGCTGAGGCTATTCAACCCCAGCGGCATGAGGAACGGCAGCATCTTTCGCTCGCTGGAGATGGTCGCCCGGCTGTTTGCGATGACCCGCCGCATGCACAACAAGGCCTGGATCGCCGACGAGAGCCTGGCCATCGTCGGAGGAAGAAACATCGGCGATGCCTATTTCGACGCTGCGGAGACGAATTTTCGTGATCTCGACCTGTTGCTTCTCGGTCCTGCCGTAGGGCAGACGATGCAGATCTTCGAGGCGTTCTGGAATTGCGAGGCGGCAAAGCCGATCCAACTGCTCAATCCGGCTACGGCGGGCTCGCGCGCCGATTTCCTCGACAATCTCGATGCGACCGCGGACGGCCAGCTTTTGAACAGCCTGCGTGCCTGGCGCACGATCACGGAGTTCATTGTAGCGCACAGCGACGTCTGCTGGACGAAAGGCGTTCGCGTCATTTCCGATCCGCCGGAAAAGGTGCGCGGCAAGAGGCGCAGGAACTGGCTGACAAAGGAGCTGCTTCCCGCTATCGCGGCGACCAGGCAGCGCCTCGAAATTGTCTCGCCCTATTTCATCCCCAGCCGCACCGGGTTGGCCATCCTGTCGAAGCTGGTGAACCGTGGCGCCGAGGTTGCAATCCTGACCAACTCGCTCGCCGCGACGGACGTCGCCGCCGTGCACGGCGCCTATGCCAAATACCGCCGCAAGCTGCTTAAAAAGGGTATCCAGCTTTTCGAATTGCAGCCATTCGACCGCCAGGCCAACATCTCCGTTTTCGGCTCAAAGGGAGCCAGCCTCCACACCAAGGCCTTCACGGTCGACGACACGTTGGGGTTTGTCGGTTCCTTCAATTTCGATCCGCGTTCGGTGTCGTTGAATGCGGAAATGGGCGTGCTTTTCCATGATACCAATCTGGTGATGGAGTTGCGCCGGCGGTTCGAGCGCGAAAAGTCGGCGCAGACGAGCTACCAGTTGGTCTTGGACAAAGGCGCCTTGCGGTGGCTCGGCATGGCGGATGGCGAGATGCGGCAATACTCGCATGAACCCGAGGCCAGTCTCTATCGGCGCATCGTTGCAGCGCTGGTTGGATGCCTGCCTATCGAATCGCAATTGTAGAGGCGACGGATTTGCCGGAACGCAACTCTTTGCTGGAACGGAACTCCGGGATGACGAGTTGTAACCGTTGTCCGGAGCATGCCGATGAAGACCACGATATACAGTTTTCTTGCCGAGCTCTTGCCATTCTGGATGGCGCATAAACGCAAAATGCGCGCCGACCGTGTCGCTGAGCGGCCGACACGATCTGCCGCAGATGACGATGTTCGGCCGTCCGGCGACCCGAATCGCGCAACACCGGCGCGACGGCGCAACGCGTCTTAGGGCGGGATGCCTTCAAATTACATCCCGCTCCAACTGTCTGGTTAGCCGCATTTCTGCGACGCCAAATGATTTCCCTGGCTGCAAAGCTCTAGCTCCTTGGCGATCACGCTATTGTCAAGTATCGCTACTCGAAATCCGGCGTTGCCAAGCATCCATTTTGCAGCACGTACGTTAATGGCACTACAGTTTGCCGCTACAGGTGAGCCCCATGAGTGATAGTGCGATAGAATTCTTGCAGGACTGGATTCACGAAAACGTTCATGTGCCGCCGCCTCCGATCAGGCTTGAAAGAGAGGCGGAAATCCTCGCCAGGGAATGCGAGGAAGAGGCGGCCGACGCCGGCGTACCCATCGAAGACATCGAGGAAGAGGTTGGCGACCTCAAGGATCTGCTCGTCGCCAAGCTTGAAGACGCAGCCGAGGACGAGGCCCGGCATCTGAATGGCGATGGCCAAAGGGCTTCCATGCCCGCGGCCGAGCAAAAGCCGTCCGTGCAAAGCCGTTCCGGAGCCGCTGTAAGGGTATGAACGAGGTGCGCCGCTTCGGCCTATTGTCCGATCAGCGTCAGCCCGAACAGGATCATCAGCCAAAGCCCGGCAGCAGCGACCGCAAGACGCGGCAGGACGCCGGCGCTGGGCAGATGCATGAACAGGATGGCGATGACGGCAGCCTTGGCCGCGGCGATCGTCAGGTTGAGTGCCGAATTGAAGGCGCCAAGCGCCAGGAAGGACGAGCCGACAGTCAGGGCCAGCAAGGCCAGAAGCCCGACATAGGCAAGCGTGAGTTTGCGGAACTCGCTCATCTGTTGATCAGATAGAGGACGGGGAACAGGAAGACCCAGACGATATCGACGAAATGCCAATAGAGGCCGATTGCCTGCACGCGGCGGAACCGGCTGGCCTCGATCGTGCGCGGCCACAGAGCGAGGATGCCGCCGATGACGATTACGCCGCAAATCAGATGCAAGGCATGCAGTGAGGTCATCGCGAAATAGAGGCCGAAGAAGAATTCGGCATGGACAGGATCCGGGCCCTTATAGATGAAAGGCGCGCCGAGCACCGGCGCCAGCCCTTCGCCGAATTCCCTGGCGTACTCCGTCGCCTTGATCGCCAGGAAGACGACGCCGAGCAGCGCCGTCGCAGCCAATGCCCGGCCGGCGGCGCGCCATCGCCGCGCGGCCGTGTACATATGGGCGAGCGCCATGGCGAAACTGCTGGTGATCAGGACGACGGTATTGGCCGTGCCCAGTGGCAGCGACAGATGCTTCGCCGCGCCGGCGAAGGCGTCGTCATAACTCAACCGGGCAAACATGAAGACGAGCAGGATGGCGCCGAACAGCATCGCCTCGGAGCCGATGAACACCCACATGGCAAAGCTGGCGGCTGCCGTTTCGCGAGCCGGCCGGTCGAAGGCGATGCTTGTGATCGGTGACTTCAAACCAGATCCTCCACCGGGTCCGACCGTTTCTCGGTCAGGCCTTTCATCGGATAATCGTAGGCTGGCCTGGTGACGGTCGGCATGCGATCGAAATTATGCGCCGGAGGCGGCGAGCTTGTTTGCCATTCGAGCCCGGTGGCTCGCCATGGATTATCCGGCGCCCGCGCGCCTCGAAACAGCGACCACGCCAAATAGAGGAGCGGCATCAGATAGCCGATCGCCAGCACCACGGCGCCTGCCGACGACAGGATGTGCCAGAAAGCGAATTCCGGCGGATAGGTATGGTAGCGCCGCGGCATGCCCAAAAAGCCGAGCACATATTGCGGAAAAAAGGTCAGGTTGAAGCCGATGAAGGTCACAGCCGCGGCTATACGGCCCCAAATCTCCGAATACATGCGGCCGGTGAGCTTCGGCCACCAGAAATGCAGCCCGGCCATGTAGGCGGTCACCATGCCGCCGACCATGATGTAGTGGAAATGGGCGACGACGAAATAGGTGTCGTGAACGTGGACGTCGACGGCGAGGGCGGCAAGGAAAAGGCCGGCCAGCCCGCCAAAAGTGAATAGCGCCAGGAAGAACAGGGCATAAAGCATCGGCGTCTCGAAGCTGATTTCGCCCTTGCGCAGCGTCAGGCTCCAGTTGAACACCTTTATCGCCGATGGGATCGCGACGCAGAAGGACAGGAACGAAAACACCACGCCGGCATAGGCCGACTGCCCGCTGACGAACATGTGGTGGCCCCAGACGAGAAAGCCGAAGACGGCGATCGCCATTGAAGCCAGGGCGACGGCCTTGTAGCCGAACAGTGGCCGGCGGCTGAAGCACGGCAGCACTTCCGAGACCACCCCCATGCCCGGCAGGATCATGATGTAGACGGCGGGGTGCGAGTAGAACCAGAACAGATGCTGGAACAACAGCGGATCGCCGCCGAGGTCGGGATTGAAGATGCCGATGCCGAAGACGCGCTCCAGCACGATGAGGATCAGCGATGCTGCAAGCACCGGCGTTGCCAGCACCATCACCAGGCTGGTGGCGTACAGCGTCCAGACGAAGATCGGCAGCCGGAACCAGGTGAGGCCGGGCGCCCGCAAGGTGTGGACGGTAACGATGAAATTGATGCCGGTCATGATTGTCGAAAAGCCGACGATGAAAACGCCAAATGCCGCGGTCGAGACAAAGCCGTTGGCATAGAGCGTCGACAGCGGCGTGTAGAAGGTCCAGCCGGTGTCGACGCCGCCCAAAAGCACCGAGGCGAGCGCGAACAGGCTGCCGAACATGAAGACATACCAGCTGGCCAGGTTGAGGCGGGGAAAGGCAAGATCGCGCGCGCCGATCATCAGCGGCAACAGGAAATTGCCGAGCGTCGCCGGGATCGACGGCACCAGAAAGAACCATACCATGATGATGCCGTGCAGCGAAAACAGCCGGTTGTAGACATCGTCGGAGACCAGGTCGCCGGCCGGCGTCGCAAGCTCGATGCGCATCAGCACGGCAAACGCACCGCCGAGGAAGAAGAAGGCCGTCAGCGAGACGAGATAGAGCCACGCTACCCGTTTGTGGTCGGTTGTCAGCAGCCAGGCGCGCGGCCAGGCACCCTCACTGAGATAGTTTGCCGGCGCCAAATCGCGATTCATTGCGGCGCCTCGCTGTTTGCCGCCGGGAACGAGGGAAATTGGAACGAAAGCGACTTGAGATAGGCCATCAGCATCTGCAACTCGGCTTCATCGACCAGACCGTCGAAGCTCGGCATCACCGGCTGGTAGCCGGCGGCGATTTCCTTGTTCGGGACAAGGATCGAATCGCGCAGATAGCGTTCGTCGGCGATGACCGTCTGCCGGTTCGCCAGCGCCACCGGCCGGCCGAAAATCCCATCGAGGCCGGGCGCCCGCACCTTACTGGAATTGCCATGACAGCCGGAGCAGCCGAGCGCGCGGAACAGTTTCCCGCCGCTCGCGGCGAGGCTTTCGCCTTCATCTTGGCTGCCCAGCCACGACGCATATTGCTCCGGAGCCTGCACCGTTACCCAGCCGCCCATTTCGGAATGCTGGGTGCCGCAATATTCGGCGCAGAACAGATGGTAGCGGCCCGGTTCGGTGGCAATGAACCAGACGTTGGTGGTGCGTCCCGGCACCGCATCCTGCTTCACCCGAAAGGCCGGCACATAGAAGGAGTGGATGACGTCCTGCGATGCCAGCGACACCACCACCGCCTTGCCGACCGGCACGTGCAGCTCGTTGATCTCACGCTGGCCGCCGGAATGGCGGAACTCCCACATCCATTGCTTGCCGAGGCCGGCGATCTCGATAGCGTCCGGCGGCGGATGGTCGCGCCGCACAAACAGGACTGCGCCCCAGCCGAAGAAGATGAAGGCCATCACCAGGCTGGCAATGCTCCATGTCATCTCCAGCGGCAGGCTGCGGGCACGCGCTCCGGTACGGTCGGCGGCGGAGCCGACGCGATATTTGACGGCGTAGCCGACCACGAGAACGGTCAGGAACAGGCCGAGCGCGGCCGCGAAGGCCAGCAATGTATAGAACAACGCATCGATGCTGCTTGCGATCGACGAGGCTTCCGGCGGGAAAAACCGGATACCGAAGCTCACGCCCGCCTCCTGCGCGCCAGCTGCAGTATGGCCGTCGCCAACCCCACCACCATCACGATGCTGGCGAGCTTCAAGGCAGCCCAAATCGCCGGCGTATATTGCCCCTTAGAGGTATCGAAGCCGGCGCAGAGCAGGAAGGCATGATCGGCGATCGAGCCGAGCTTGCCGGAAGATGCCTCGACAAGGGCAAGCTTAAGATCGCGCGGCGTGAAGCTCAGCGCCGGCAGCACCTGCGCTATCCGGCCTTTCGGCGTCAGCGCGATGACGGCGATCGGATGGGCGAACTGGTCGATCCTGGCGCGTGTGTCGAAGCTGATGCCAGCCTCCGCCGCAAGGGCGGCACCGGCGCCGTCGGCACTGGTCAGGAACCGCCATGCCGACAGGTTCCTCGCGTCGGCCACAGCGGCGACGGTGGTTTGCGCATCGCTCGCATCACCGGCCGCGTCGGCGGCATCGATCGAGACGAACAAAGCGCGATAGGTTTCGGGATCGAGCGACGTCTTTTTCAAATCCGAAGCGACCGCCTGTTGGGTCACACCACAAAGGTTCGGGCATTTGTCATAGCCGAAAATCAGCAGCGCCGGCCGGCCCGCAAGCGTTTGGCCGATCGTGCGCTGCACGCCGGATGCATCACGAAACACCCGGTCGAGGCTGAGCTGTGCGCCGATCTCGGGATCGAAGGCCGGGCGTGCGACGGCTGAGGCGGGCAGCACCACGAGGAGGGAAAAAGCGGTTAGCCAAGCCTTCACGGCCGGCCTCCCTGGCCTGGCGCGGTCCGGCAGCGAGCGGCCTGTGGCGCGCGTGGTATCTCGGCCTCGACCAATCCGCAGTCGGCGCCGGCGGCCGCCGGCGGCTGCCCCCAGTTCGGCAAACCGTGGCTGACGATCGCCCACATGGCGTCCTCGATCGGAATGCGAGCAATGCCGGCGGTGCGGTCGACCCAGCCGACTTTGTTCAGTGCCTGCTCCTCCGCCTTGCGGAAGGCGGCTAGGTCGTCTTCCGGAAAGCGCTGCAAGGCGGGACTGGCTCGGTTGCCGGCCGACGATGGCCCCGGCAGCGGCCACAACGGTCTGGTGTCGAAGACGAGCCCGAGGACGATGGCTGATGCCGCCAGGAACAGCAGCAAGCCGGCCGCGAAGGCAAGCAGCGCGCCCGGCCAGATATCGCGCGTTTCGGGATGGCGGGCCGCCCTAGCCATGCGCCGGCCCCCGGCGCCAGAAGCCGATACCGTCCGGCCGGCCAAGCACGAAAAGCAGCAGCGCAAGCCAGAGGCCGCCGGCTCCTGCCAGCGCGGCAAGGTCGCACCAGAACGCTGTCACACCGCCACCGGCAAGCGGCGGTCTGATCCGCCACAGGACATCGACATAATGGCCGGCCAGCACGATGCCGCAGATCGACAGAAGGCCGGCATGGCTGCGCTTTAGATCCCGGCTGAGCAACCCGGCAAAGGGGATCGCGAATTGCAGCGCAATCAGCAGCCAGAGCAGATATTGCCAGCCATTGCTGCTGCGAATGAGGTACCAGCGGATCTCGTTCGGCAGGTCGCCGCCCCAGGTCACCAGCCATTGCATGAACGACAGGTAGGCCCATAGCAGCACGAAGCCGAACAGCATGTTGGCCAAATCCTCGCTCAGCGCGACATCCTCCTCGCCGCCCGGCATGACCTCGATCGAGCGGTTCGCACACAGCACCGTCATTGCCAGAGCGTAAGCGCCGACGACTTCGGCGGATGCTTCCAGCAGCGCATAGATCGTCGAGGAGAACTCCGGCTCGAGCGAGAGCATCCAGTCGATGGCAAAGATCGTCACCGTCAGCCCATGCGCAATCAATCCAGCGGCATAGGCCTTGCCGCGGCCGGCGCTGCCGCGGCCGCTATCGGTCGTTGTCCAGTCGAGCACGCGCCACGCCAGCACCAGCCAGATCGCAGCGCAGGCGGCAAAGCGCAACAAAAAGAACGGAACGTTCAGATAAGAGAATTTCAGGCGCACCGTCTCGGGCAATGCAGCCGCGTCGGCACTCGCCCAGGGAAAGACCAGGTCGAGCCTGGGCAGAACCGGCAGCAGCAGAAGCAGCGCCAGCGGCAGCGTCGTGACCAAGCCGCGTAGCGGCTGGCGGATTGCCTCGCCCCAGCGGCCACCGGTCAGCCCATGCACCATCAGGATGGTCAGCGCACCGAGCGGCAGGCCGAGCAGGAACAGCGCCGCAGGCAGCCAGCCGGCCAACATGGCTCTGAGGTCGAAGGCCAATCCCGCGGCGCAAAGCACAAGTCCGGCGGCGGCCACGGCAAGCGCCGGCAAAATCAAACGTTCGGTGGCAAGCCGCATCATCGATCTGGCTCCGCATTGAGCTCGGCGCGGAGGCTTTCCGGCAGTTCGGCAATTGGCGCCTCGCGCGAATATTGCAGGGCGCGGATATAGGCGACGATCGCCCAGCGGTCGGCAGGCGGGACGCGCGCCGCGTAGGAAAACATGGCGCCATAGCCGTAGCTGATGACCTCATAGAAATGCCTGTCACTCGCCTTGCGCAGCGCGTCCTGATGATAGGTGGGCGGCGCTGGAAAGCCACGCTCGACGACCATGCCGTGGCCGTCGCCGGTGCGGCCGTGGCAAGGCGAACAGAAGATGTCGAAGCGCTGCCGGCCTCGCCGCAGCAGCGTCATGGTGACCGGATAGGGAAACGTGTCCGGCACCGGCGAAAGATCGGCATCGCGTGCGACCGTGTCCTCGGCCGGCGCCCGCGCCGACATGCCGTTGGCGAACTGGTTGCTCTTTTCGAGCGGATCGTAGCGCGGCTGGTCCTCCATGTCCTGCCGGCAGCCGGCGAGCAGCAAGGCTGCCGCCAGCAGACTCGTGCGCATGTTCACGCCTCCACCTCCTCGACGGTTTCGGCGCCAAGCCGGGTCAGCTGGCCCTTGGTCACGCCCTTGCGGAACTTCGGATCGGCGGCTTCGACGAGCAGGTAGAACTTGCCGCCGCGCGCGTAGGTGAAGCTCGTGGCATTGAAGACCGGGTGGTAATATTCGGGCAGGCGATTGGCGGCCAGCCCGCCGAAGAATGCGGCCAGCGCGGCGCCAAGTATCGCCGCCTCGAAGGCAATGACGAGAAAGGCCGGCCAGGAATGCAGCGGCCGGCCGCCGACATTGAGCGGATAGTCGATCTCGACCGAATAGAGGATCAGCCCGTAGACAAACACCGCGCCAGCGATGGCGCCGCCAAGGATGGCCCACGGCAAGCGCGTTTTGCGCATGCCGAGCATCTCGGCCAACCCACGCACATGGAATGGCGAGAACGCGTCCATGCGCCGGTAGCCACGCGCCCGCATGGTGCGGACCGCCTCGGTCAGCGCTTCCGGATCGGCGAAAGCCGCGATGACGCCGTAAAGGCTCATCCTGTGCTGCCCTCTCCCCGGCCAGCTTCTCGACCTCGAAGATGGTGATGGCCGGCAGGATGCGGATGAACAGGAAGACCAATGCGAAGAAGGTGCCGATCGAGCCGAACAGGATGCCGAAGTCGAGCCACCTCAATGACTGCTCGCCCCAGGACGACGGCAGGTAATCGCGGCTTGGCCCGGTGACGACGATGACATAGCGCTCGATCCACATGCCGACGTTGATGATGAGTGCAATGGCGAACAGCCCCGGCATGTTGAGGCGCACCCGTCGGAACCAGAGCAATTGCAAAACTGCGCCGTTGCAGGCGAGCATGGCCCAGAACAGCGGCGCATAAGGTCCGAAGGCGCGCTGCCACATCATCGTGCGCTCGTAGATCTCGCCCGAATACCAGGCGAAGAAGGCCTCGGACGCGTAGCCATAGATGACGATCATGCCGGCGGCGATCATCAGCTTGGCGGCATTGTCCATGTGCCGCAGCGTGATCAGATCCTGGACCGAAAACGCCCAGCGCAGCGGGATGGCGATGGTGAGCACCATGGCGAAGCCGGACAGCAGCGCTCCGGCAACGAAATAGGGAGGAAAGATCGTCGAGTGGAAGCCCGGCGTGATGGCGAAGGTGAAGTCGAGCGAGACGATCGAATGCACCGAGACGACCAGCGGCGTGGCCAGTGCCGCCATCAGGAAATAGACCGTCTGATAGCGCGCCCAATGAAAGGCCGAACCGCGCCAGCCGATTGCCAGTATGCCGTAGAACAGCTGCGCCGGGCGCGATTTCGCTCGGTCGCGCAGGACGGCGAGATCGGGCAGCAGGCCCATATACCAGAACATCAGCGAAACGCTGGCATAAGTGGCGATCGCCGCGAAATCCCAGACCAGCGGACTGCGCCATTGCGGCCAGTGCATATGGGTGTTGGGCAGCGGCAGCAACCAGTAGAAGAACCACGGGCGGCCGAGATGCAGGATCGGGAAAAGCCCGGCCATTGCAACGGCAAACAGCGTCATCGCCTCGGCAAAGCGATTGATCGAGGCGCGCCACGGCTGGCGCAGAAGCAGGAGCACGGCCGAGATCAGCGTGCCGGCATGGCCGATGCCGATCCACCAGACGAAATTGCCGATCATCGTGCCCCAGACGACGGGGACGTTGATGCCGTAGGCGCCAACGCCGACCGAGATCAGATAGGTGACCGAATAGAGGAAGATGAGGACGAAGACGAAGCAGGAAAAAAAAGCTGCCCAGAAATAGCGCGGCAGCCTGCCGTCGAGAACGATCGCACTGATACGGCCGCTGATCTCCGGAAGGTCGTGGCTGCCACGCAGAACGGGCAATGCGCCCGGTTTTGCAGCAAAAGCCTCAGCCATCGGCTTTCCCGCCTGACGAGAGACGGCCATTGATATTTTTGATCTTGCCGAGATAGGTGGTGCGCGGTCGCGTATTCAGCTCCTCGAGCAAGGCATAGTGATGCGGTGCCGCTTTTTCCTGCGCCACCCTGGCGCCCTTGCTGTTGAGATCGCCGAAGACGATCGCCTGCGTCGGGCAGGCCTGCTGGCAGGCGGTCACCACCTCGCCGTCGGCGATGGCGCGGTTTTCGATCTGAGCCTTGATGCGCTTTTCGGAAATGCGCTGGACGCAGTAGGTGCATTTCTCCATCACGCCGCGCGAACGGACGCTGACGTCTGGATTGTGCACGGCCTGTTCAGGTCCCGCCGCATCCTTGTCGAATTCCTGGAAGTCCAGGAAGTTGAAGCGCCGCACCTTGTAGGGGCAGTTCTGCGAGCAGTAGCGCGTGCCGATGCAACGGTTATAGACCTGCGCGTTGAGCCCGTCATGGGTGTGGGTGGTGGCGTTGACCGGACAGACGACCTCGCACGGCGCCTTCTCGCAATGCATGCAAGGCACCGGCTGGAAAAAGACCTCGGGATCGTCGAGTGGGCCGGAATAGTAGCGGTCGATCCGCAGCCAATGCATCTCATGGCCGAGTGCCGACTCGTCCGGCCCGACGGTGGCGATGTTGTTTTCCGCCTGGCAAGCAGAAACACAGGCCATGCAGCCGATGCATGCCGACTGATCGATCGACATGGCCCAGGCTTCCTGGCTGTATTGCCAGTCAGGATAGAGCGACTCGCTTGGCGTCGGCGGCACGCCGTCGCGCACGAAGTGCGGATCTTTGCGAAAGGCATCGAGCGAGGCATGGCGAACGATCGCCCTGCCCTCCATCGCCTGGTGGTGTTGTGTGGTGATGACCCGTGCGCTGCTGTCGCGCGGCGTGATCATGGCGCCATAGACGATCCAGGGAGCCTCAGGGCTTCGCAGCCTGTACGCGTCGTGGCCGTCAGCGAGTGCTGCCACCGAACCGAGCTTCCGGCCGAAACCCAGAGCAAGCGTCACGGTGTCGTCGGGATGGCCAGGCATGATCCAGACCGGCGCATCGATGTCCATGCCGTTCGAGGCGATGTTGACGACCCGGCCGTTTTCCACCTGAAACCGTCCTGATGTCGCCGGCGACATCAGGGCTGCGTTGCCCCAGACGATCTTGCTCAGCCGCCGCGGCAGCTCCTGCAGCCAGGACGAATTGGCATTGCGTCCATCGCGCAGCCAGGGATCGGCAACGAAACGGATTTCGACGCCTTTTGCCGCTTCGATGCGCGGCTTCAGGCCGCGCAAATCCGCAGGCATTGCAACATCGACTGGACTGCTGGCACTGCCGGATACAAAGCCGTCGCGAAGCGCCTTTCGCCACGCCGGATCGTCCAGTGCTTGCGCCCAAGTCGTTTGTGCCCATGTCCTACGGACGAGCGGCAGCGCAGAAACAGCTAATTCACCGCCAAGCACGGCCAGGAGTTCATGCACCGTCCGCCCCTCGTAAAGCGGCCTGATCAGCGGCTGCACGATCGACGCGGTTCCGTCATGGGCGCGCAGGTCACTCCAGCTCTCGAGATCATGCGCAGCAGGGATATGCCAGTGTGCGACGAAGGCGGTTTCGTCGCGGTAGAGACCCCAGTGGACAAGAAGCTTCAGCTGCGAAAACACGTCGTGGACATCAAGTCCCGCAGGCGCAGTGTGGAGAGGATTGGCGCCAAGTATGACAACGGTGTCGATGTCCCGCCCGGCGATCGCCCGGCAAAGACGCGCGAGGTCGCCCTCGATGGGCATCGCGTCGGGCGGCTCGATCAGTTCCACGGTGTTGCCAAGCGCACCAAGCCGCGCATTCATGGCAAGAGCGGCGGCATGGACGAACGGCGTTTGATGGGCGCCCGGCACGATCAGCGCCGAGCGGCCGGCCGCCTTCAGGTCGTTCGCGGCGGCAGCCAGCCAGGTCGGGTCCAATGCCAAGGCGCTTGGCGCCGCTTCGCCGCCAAGCACGGCGCTCAGCGCCGCTGCGACGGTTTCGACCTCGCTCGGCCGCACCGGCCGGCGATGATCGGCGGCAGCGCCGGTGATCGTCGGCGTCGACTCCACCGCATAGAGCCGGCTCATCGTATCGTCCGCCCGGCGCACGCGGCGTCTTGCAGCGAAATCACGGGCGTAGGCGAGACGACCGGGGCCCTCGCCCAGGAAATCCGCGTCGAGACTGAAAATCACCTCGGCGCGATCAAACCGGCAGACCGGTGCAAGCGCCCTGCCGAACAGGGCCTGTGTGGCTTCGGTGCCGGACAGCGTCGCCAGGGGATCGTGCCGGAACAGCCTCAGCCTGGGATAGCGCGCGCGCAGCGCCTCGAGCTGCGCCTTCATGGTGGACGAGGTCGTTGCTTCGATCAGCAGCGCCGTGCCAGCTCCAGCGAGCCGCGAGGTGAGCTCGGCCATGTCGGCAAGGAAGTCGTCATAGGCTGCGGGTTCGCCATGCTTCAGCGGCATGCGCGAGCGATCGGGATCGAACAGCGACAGCACCGCCGCCTGCATGACAGCGTCCGTCGCGCCGCGCGAGGCCGGATGGTCGGGATTGCCTTCCACCTTGGTCGGCCGGCCCTCATGGCTTTCGACCACCGCACCGATGCCGTAGCCGTCGCTCGACAGCGTGGTCGCGTAATAAAGCGGCCGGCCGGGAACGATGTTTTCCGGCTGGCGGATATAAGGCAGGATGTCTTCGGCCCGGCTGCAGGCGGCAAGCCCGGCCAGCGACAGCGATGCACCCATCAGCTTCAGCAGCGTGCGCCGGTCGAGCCGCGCCGGGATGCGCTCGGCGATCGAAGGAAATTCGGCATCGACGAAGCGGCGGAATTCCGGTGTATCGGCGAGTTCGTCGAGGCTCCGCCACAGCTCCGGACCAGGCGAAAGCCGTTCGCGCAGGCCGGCCATGTCTGGAGCCGCAATCGGCTTGTCAGCGGTGGCAGACATAACAGTCGGTCATGGTCTCGGGGTGGATATCGAGAAGGCTGATGAGCGACCGGCGGATTTCGGCGATGCCGGCCGGCGGCTTCCAGTGCATCAGGAACACGTCCTGCGGCGGACGCAAATTGGGCTCGGGATCGCGATGGCATCCCAGGCACCATTCCATCGACAGCGCGTGCGCCCGCCGTATCAGCGGCATGTCGTCGACCTCGCCATGGCACGTCTCGCAGGCGACGCCTTTGGCGATATGGATCGAATGATTGAAATAGACGAAGTCGGGCACACTGTTCACCCGCTGCCACTGCAATGGCTGCCCGGAGGCAAGGCTCGCCCGTACCGGCGCCAGCATGTCCGCGTTGGTGAAGAGCTGCGAATGGCAGGTCATGCACACCTCCGTCGCCGGCAGACCAGCCGATGACGAAGTCTCGACGCCGCTATGGCAATAACGGCAATCGAGGCCGAGCTCGCCGACATGGTGCCTGTGGCTGAACGGCACTGGTTGCGCCAACGGCCGGCCAACGCCGGTGACGAAGTCCGAACGCAGGATGGCGGTACCGCCGAGAGCCGCAAAGATGGCCATGAAACACGCGCCCCACAGAGCGAAGCGTGAAATGCCGTTGGCGCTCCTTGAAAAGACCTGCGGCATCCCCTCGCCGATTTCACATCCAGCAACCGTATCCACCCCCCCAAAGCCCCTAACTGCGGCTGCGTGGGTAAGTTCCGGCCGGGGCAGCGGAGATCACAGAATGGTTACCCCGCCCTGGCCCATCGGGTCGGGCTGACCGGAAACCATCGAACACTCCATGCGTTCGGATGAGGTCACGTTTCGTTTCACCCGGACAACCATCATGACCATCCCCGACCTCCATCCCATTCGCCGCTGGGCGCGCGCGGCATGAATCTCGCCGCATCATTCGCCAGGCGTTTCGTCGAAGGCACGCTGGCCGGCTACACAAGCGAACGCCACCCGATAGGGCGACGGTGGATCACCCTCAGCGAGCGCATCCTGTCAATGGCCCGGTCGGACAATGGCATCATGCAAAGCTTCAGGAACGCGGCCTTCAGCGTCGTCGGCCATCTACCGCGGCTGCAACGGCCGCTGCTGGAGCGGGTCGCCGGGCTGAAGGAATGAAGTGGTCGCATAAACCTTTTCGCCGGACGTGCGTTGTTGGGTTTCAAGCCAGGGAGATGACCATGCAGATGAAATCGGAAATCGCCGGCGAGGCCGCCAAGCAACGGCACATCCAGCGCCGTATCGACGAGAAGGACAAGTCCAAGTCCAAGGGCAAGCCAAAAGGCGCCATGCAGGCCGGTGCCCGCAAATATCCCGAGCCGCCCTTCCCCGAACAGCACCAGCCGAAGCCGGGGCATGAATGGGCGATCGAGCCGGCGCCGCTTTACGATGCGCCATTTTATATCGGATCGAAAAAGCTCGACGGCAAAGTGGCCGTCATTACCGGCGGCGATTCAGGCATCGGCCGCGCGGTGGCCGTGCTCTATGCACGTGAAGGCGCCGATGTGGCGATCGTCTATCTGTCGGAGGACAAGGACGCCGAAGAGACCAAAAGGGCCGTCGAAACCGAAGGCCGGCGATGCATCCTGATCAAGGCCGATGTCAGCGAACGCGGCCACTGCCACAACGCGGTGGCTGAGATCGTGCAGCAGTTTGGGCGGATCGACGTGCTGGTCAACAACGCCGCTTTCCAGGTCCATTCCAGCGATTTCAGCGAGCTGACCGAGGAGCATTTCGACACCACGCTGAAGACCAACCTCTACGGCTATTTCCACATGGCGCAGGAGGCCGTTCCGCACATGAAACCCGGTTCGGCGATCATCAACACCGGTTCAGTGACCGGCATCGAGGGATCGAAGCAACTGGTCGATTACTCCATGACCAAGGGCGGCATTCATGCCTTCACCCGCGCGCTCTCGGGCAACCTTGTCGACAAGGGCATAAGGGTCAACGCCGTGGCACCAGGCCCGGTTTGGACGCCGCTCAACCCCTCGGACAAGGAAGCCGGCGATGTTTCGAAATTTGGCGCCGACACACCGATGAAACGACCGGCACAACCGGAAGAGATCGCGCCAGCGTATGTGTTCCTCGCCTCGCCGCACTGCTCGAGCTACATCACCGGCGAGATATTGCCAATCGTCGGCGGCTACTGACGACATGTATTTCATAGCCTTGGCCACCGACTACGACGGCACGCTGGCGCATGAAGGGATTGTCGCCGAAAAGACACTTGCGGCGCTTCAACGCTTCAAGAAGAGCGGCCGCAAGCTCATTCTCGTCACCGGGCGCGAGCTGCCCGACCTGAAACGCGTCTTTCCCGAAGTCGCGATCTTCGACAAGGTGGTCGCGGAAAACGGGGCGCTGATCTACACGCCGGCCAGCGAGGAGGAGCGGACGATATCTCCGCCGCCCGCCCCCGAGTTCATCGCCAAACTCAGGAAACACGGTGTCAAACCGCTTTCGGTCGGACGCTCGATCGTCGCCACCTGGGAACCGCATCAGGTTACCGCGCTCGAGGTCATCAAGAAATTGGGGCTGGAGCTGGAAATCATCTTCAACAAGGGCGCGGTGATGATCCTGCCCAGCGGCATCAACAAGGCGACCGGGCTGACAGCCGCGCTTCAGGACCTCAGATTGTCGCCGCACAACGTCGTCGGTGTCGGCGACGCCGAAAACGACCACGCCTTCCTGCGCGCCTGCGGCTTCAGCGTCGCCGTCGACAACGCACTGCCGGCAGTCAAGGATACGGCGGATCTCGTGACACGAGGCGCGCGCGGAAAAGGCGTCGAGGAACTGATCGCCAAGGTGGTCGAGCGCGATCGCGAGCTTGTGCCAAGCCGCGATGGCATTCTGCTTGGCTCGGACGATGGCAAGGAGGTGTATCTGTCGCCAACCGATACGGTGCTGATCGCCGGCAGCTCGGGCATCGGCAAATCGACCTTGGCGACCGCATTGACGGAGCGTTTTGTCGAGAGAAAGTTCCAGTTCTGCATCTTCGATCCGGAAGGCGACTACGATGGCCTCGAGGGCGCCGTCCGGCTGGGCGACGGCTCGAACGCGCCGACGAAGACGCAGTTGCTCGATCTCCTGGAGAAGCCGGACAACAATCTGGTCGTCAACGGCCTGGCGCTGCGCGTCAACGAGCGGCCGGACTTCTTTGCCGACCTGCTGCCGGGCCTTGGCGGTGTTCGCTTCCGCACCGCGCGACCACACTGGCTGATCATCGACGAAGCGCATCACCTCTTGCCGAAGCGGCGCGACGACACGCCAATGGTTCTGGCGATGGAATTGCCGGGCACGATCCTGATCACCGTTCATCCGGATGCGATCTCAACCGAAGCATTGCGGCTGGTCACCGCCGTCATCGCACTCGGCCCCAAGGCGAAAAAGGTCGTCAAGACATTCTGTCGCGAGACCGGCACCGAACCGCCAAAGGACAAGGATCTGAGCTCTCCAAAAGACGAGCACGTGTTGTTCTGGCGGCCGCAGGCGCACAAGAAACCTTGCACGGTCGAGCCGATCGAGCCGCGGCAGTCGCTCAAGCGCCATAGCCGCAAATATGCCGAGGGCCAGCTCGACGAGAAGGGCAGCTTCTATTTCCGCGGCCCCGACCATGCGATGAACCTGCGCGCCCATAATCTGATGATTTTCGCCCAGATCGCCGAGGGCATTGACGACAAGACTTGGGAACATCATTTGCGCGCCGGCGACTATTCCAAATGGTTTCGCCACCAGATCAGGGATAAGGAGCTGGCGCGCGAAACCGCCGAAGCGGAGAAAGACGACACACTTTCGGCGCAGGAGAGCCGCAACCACGTCCTGGACGCAGTGCGCCGCCGCTATACCGCGCCCGCCACCGCGCCGAAGGAATAGATGCAAACTGCGCCTAGCCGGTCCGAAGCCGGGCTGAGTTGGAGAGGTCAGACGATCAGGTGATCGATCCTGATCGGCAGGTCGCGAATGCGCTTGCCGGTGGCGTGGTAGACCGCGCTCGCGACCGCCGCGGCGGTCCCGACATTGCCGAGTTCGCCCAAACCCTTGACGCCGGCCGGGTTCACCTCGTGGTCAATCTCCGGAACCAGTATCACTTCCAGCTGCTTCACGTCGGCGTTGACCGGCACGAGATAGTCCTGCAGGTCGCGATTGACGTAGCGCGCATGACGCTTGTCGATTTCCGTCGCCTCGTGCAAGGCTTGGCCGATGCCCCAGATCATGCCGCCCATCAGCTGGCTGCGAGCGGTGCGGGTGTTCATGATGCGCCCGGCGGCAAAGGCGCCGACGATGCGCGGGACGCGGATCTCGCGCGTATGGCTGTTGATGCGCACCTCGACGAATTCCGCGCCAAAGGCGTATTTCACCGAATCCTTGTCCTGGTCGCCGCCGTGGAACTCCGATTGCCCGGCATAGAGCTTCTTCAGCGCCTCCGGTGACGATCCCTTTGGCGCGAATTCGGCATATTCCTCGATCGCACCGATCTGCATCGTCTTGAAAACATCCGACAGCTTGGCCGATTTGCCGTTGTCCGCGACGATTTTCTCTTGGCTCATTTCAAGCTTGGCGTTGCCGGACCCGGCCAGCGGCCCGGCTTCGGCGACGGCCGCGGCGAAAAGCTGTGCGCGGACGGCATCGCAGGCCTTCAGCACCGCCGAGCACACGCTTGCCGTCGAAATCGACCCGCCGGACACCGGTGCCGGCGGCAAGGCGCTGTCGCCCATTTCGACGCTGACCTTGTCCATTTCTATCCCGAGCCGTTCGGCTGCCATCTGCGCTGCCACCGTGCGCACGCCGGTGCCGATCTCATGCGAGCCGCATTGGACGCGAACCTCGCCGTCAGTGGTCAGGCGGACGCGGGCGGCGCATGGCGCAGCCGCCGTCGGATAGATTGCGGTGGCGCAGCCCATGCCGACCAGCCAGTCGCCGTCACGCATCGAGCCAACCGCGGCCTCGCGCTTGGACCAGCCGAAGGCCTCGGCGGCCTGGTCGTAGCATTTCACGAGCGAGCGGCTGGAGAAGGGCTTGCCGCCGATCGGCTCCTTCTGCGGCTCGTTGACGCGGCGGAACTCGACCGGGTCCATGCCGAGCGCCACCGCCATCTCGTCCATGGCATTTTCCAGCGCATAGACATAGGGCGTCTCCGGCGGCGAACGCATGTAGCCAGGCGTATTGCGGTCGGCATGCACCAGCGAGACGTGGGTCAGCACCGAGCCGTAATCGTACATGCGTCCGGTGGCCGAAGTGCCACCGACGACATAGGGATCGGGCCGCGACGTGACTTCCCAGCCTTCGTGTGCAAAGGCGGTGATGCGGCCGTCCTGGTTTGCGCCGATGCGGATGCGGTGCCGGGTCTCCGCCCTATAGGTCTGCGTGCCGTACGCCTGAATGCGGCTGACGACGCAGCGCACCGGCCGGCCGACGCGGCGGGCCGCAACGGCAACGATCGCCGTGCGGGCCGTCATCGGCCCCTTGGAGCCGAAAGCGCCGCCGACATAGGGACTGACGATCCGCACATTGCCCGGATCGATCTTCAACTGCCGGGCGAGCTCGGCCTTCCAGCCGGTGACGTTCTGGCTTGGTTCGTAGACCGTAAGCTGATCGCCCTGCCAGACCGCCGTCGTCGAGAACAGCTCGATCGGGTTGTGGTGCTGGGTCGGCGTCGAATAGTTCTCGTCGATCTTCACTGCGGCTGCGGCATAGGCAGCATCGAAGTCGCCGGCTTTGACGTCCTCCTTGAACAACGGACTCTTGCCGGCGGCCGGCTCCATCTCCGTTCCCCTGGAATCGAAGCCGGCGCTGGGCGTCTCTTCGGCGTAGTCGGCGCGGATCAGCGCCGCGGCTTCCTCGGCCGCCTCGAATGTTTCAGCCACCACCAGCGCGATGATCTGGCCGTCGTGGAAAATGGCCTTGTCATGCAGCGGCGCGATCGAACTTGCACCGGTGTTGCCGAATTTCGGCTTGTCGATGCCGTCCATGTCGCCGACGCTGACGATATCGAGAACGCCGGGCACCTTACGCGCCCTTTCGAGCCGGACGGCGGTGATGCTGCCCTTGGCGATGCTGCTGGTAGCAAGTGCGCCATAGGCCATATTGGCGGTTGGAAGATCGGCCGAATAGCCGGCCTGTCCGGTGACCTTCAGGCGGGCATCGATGCGCGGAACGGGATTTCCCATGTTCTCTTTCGGCGCGGGAGCAGCTTGGTTCATGGGTCAGACCTTCATGTCGCGCGTTTCGAGCAGTGCCCGCACAAGCGTGCGCTTGCCGAGCGGTATCTTGAACGCATTGTGTTCGCGCGGTTTCGCCTCGGCGAACGCGGCTTCGGCGGCAGCTTCGGCCGCCTCATCGTCGAGTGCCTTGCCGCTCAGTGCTTCCTCGGCCGCCTTGGCCCGCCATGGCACGGTTGCCACGCCGCCGAGCGCAATGCGCGCCTGGCTGACGGTGTCGCCGTCCATATCCAGAGCCACGGCCGCCGAGGCCAGCGCGAACGCATAGGACTCGCGGTCGCGGATCTTCAGGTAGCGTGAGCGGCGGCTCCAGGCGCCAAGCGGCACCTCGATGGCCGTGATCACCTCGTCGGAGGCCAGTTCGGTCTCAACGTTGGGCGTATCTCCCGGCAGGCGATGTAGCCTCGAAAACGCTATCTTGCGCATACCGCGCCTTGCCTCCACCTCGACCGTCGCGCCGAGCGCGATCAGCGCTTGGGCGAAATCGCCGTGGTAGGTGGCGATGCAGGCGTTGCTGGTGCCAAGGACCGCATGTTGCCGGTTGAAGCCTTCCATGGCCGCGCAGCCGGAGCCCGGCTCGCGCTTGTTGCATGGCCAGGAGGTCTCGCGAAAATACTCGCACCGCGTCCGCTGCAGCACATTGCCGGCCAGGCTCGCCATGTTGCGGATCTGGCCGCTGGCGGCGAACTTCAGGCTTTCGGCAAGCATCGGGCAACGGCGCTTGATCTCGCCTGTGTCAGCAGCCTCGCCCATGCGGACCAGCGCGCCGAAGCGGATGCTGTCGTCGCCGACCTCGATCTGCCGCAGGGCCCTGTCACCGAGACCATTGAGATCGACCAGCCGTTCCGGCCGGGCCACGCCAAGCTTCATGTAGTCGGCCAGATTGGTGCCGCCGGCGATGAATTGCGCGGCGGCCTCGGTCGGCGGAACACCCTCTGCGGCAAAACGGGAAGCAATGGCGGCCGCCGCGGACACGCTGGCCGGTCTCTCGTAAACGAAGGGGCGCATCTCAGGCTTTCCTTGTTTCGTCCCGGGCCTGCATGATGGCCGCGACTATGTTGGGGTAGGCAGCGCAGCGGCAGAGATTACCGCTCATATACTCGCGGATATCGTCCTCGGAGCCGGCATGGCCTTCGTTGATGCAACCGATGGCGGACATGATCTGGCCGGGCGTGCAGTACCCGCATTGGAAGGCGTCATTGTCGATGAAGGCCTGCTGCATCGGATGCAGATTGCCGTCGGCGGAAGCGAGCCCTTCCACCGTGGTGATCTCATGGCCCTTGTTCATCACGACGAAGCTCAGGCACGACAGCACCCGCTTGCCGTCGACAAGAACGGTGCAGGCCCCGCACTGGCCGTGATCGCAGCCTTTCTTCGTGCCCGTCAGGCCGACATGGTCGCGCAGCGCGTCGAGCAGGCTGGTGCGATTGTCGAGGGCGAGATTGTAGGGCTGCTTGTTGATGCGCAGTGAAATCGCCGACAGATCGCGCGGCTCGGCCGAAGCGGCAGGTTGCGGGGCGGCGGCTTTTGCCGACGTGGCCATGAGCGGCCCTGCCGCAGCCGCCGAAACGGATCCGGTCATGAAACTGCGTCGGCTCAGGCTGGCAAGGGGGGGTTCGGACATGGCTGGCTCCCGGCTGGCTGGGTCTCAAGCCGGCCGAACCAGTCACGCAAGGCAAGGTTCCTCCGCCTCACGTGGCTGTGATCCTATGTTCATCCGAACCGTGCCGGGGAACTCTCGAGCCGGCTTGCCGTTCAACCCCGATCGGACAGAACCGAAATGGCGTCTGGAGCGAGATCATGAAGTCACAGATTGTTGCCGAAAGCGCCGGCCAAAGAACGTTCGTCGTTGTGCTTGATCCCGGCGAAGAGGCGTTTGCGCAGCTGGCCTCGTTTGCGGCCGACCACGGCGTTGGCAGCGCGTCGCTGACCGCGCTCGGCGCTTTCGAAAGGGCAACTGTCGGCTGGTTCGACCCTAGGGAAAGGACCTACCGGAAAATTCCCATCCGGGAACAGTGCGAGGTGCTGAGCGCGATTGGCGATGTTGCCATCGGCGACGACGGCAAGCCCAGCCTGCACGTCCATGCCGTGCTCGGATTGAGCGACGGCAGCACAAGGGGCGGCCATCTGCTGGACGCCATCGTTCGCCCGACGCTCGAGGTCACGCTGGTGGAAACGCCTGGACATCTGCGCCGCAGGCACCGTCCCGAACTCGGTGTCGCGTTGATCGACCTGGAGGCTTGATCCGAGCCGATCACTTCGTTGATTTAACTGCGGTCGTTTCGGGGGCGACTTCCCAACCGAAGACGCTGCGGCCGCCGAGCAGATGCGATTGGTCGAACTCCCCGGCGACGATTTCCTTCAGGCTTGGTCCGGTGACATAGCGCTCGACCTGCCGCGACTGGTCGTCCAGCCGCCGCAATGCGCCGATCTCTTCGTCACGGCCGAGCCTGGCCTTCTGGACGGCCGACTTCAGCACGCCTATCGTCTCGTCATAGACCTTCAGCGGCACAGGGAACGGATGCCTGTCCTTGCCGCCATGCGCCAGCGAGAAACGCCCTGGATCGGAAAAACGGCACGGCGCGCCATGCACGACTTCGGCGACCAGCGCCAGCGCCCGCACCGTGCGCGCGCCGACATTGGGCACCAGGAGAAGCCCGGCGAAATCTGTTGGGCCGCGCTCGGCCGCCGCCGCGATGTTGCCGTGCAGGCGGCGCATGACGACATCGCTTTCGCGTACATCGTGGTGCGCCGGCATCACCAGATGCGGCAGCAGCTTTTGTGCCGGCTCCGGCGCTGGCGCCGAACCCCGCTCCAAAGCGGCAAGCTCCCTCACGATGCGATCCGGTCCAAGGTCGTGCAGAAGGTCCAGTTGTCCCTGGCGCGACGCTTCGGCGCGGCGGTCGGTCAGGTTGACGATCTCGCCCTGGTTGGCGCCTTCGATGGCGGCATGCGGCTGGTCGACAAAGCTCTTCAGGCCCTCCGACAGCCAGTGATAGCGGCGCGCCACCTTGCTGTCGCCGTTCATGCCTTGCTGCACCACCACCCACTTGCCGTCATCGGTGACGATGAAGCCGTGCAGATAGAGATCGAAACCGTCCTGGACCGCGGCGCTGTCCACCTTGGCGACGAGCCGGCTGGCAGTCGCCAGGCCTTCCCCGTCGAGGCCGACACGCTCGCCGATCAGGGCAAGCTCGTGCGGGGTCTTGCGCGAATGCGCGCCGCGGCCGCCGCAAACGTGAATGCCGAGCTCGCTGGAAAGCGGCGACAGGCCGCGCTTCAAGGCACCGACGACGCTGGTGGTGATGCCGGAGGAGTGCCAGTCCATCCCCATCACGGCGCCAAAAGACTGGAACCAGAACGGATGCGCCAGCCGGCGCAGCAATTCATCGCGGCCGTAATGGTGGATGATCGCCTCGCACATGACCGCGCCAAGCCGCGTCATGCGGTCGCCGAGCCATTTCGGCACGCGCCCGCCGTGAAGTGGAAGGTCAGCACTTCCCGATCGCTGTGCCACGCTCTTTTGCTTGCTCCTTGAGTCCTGCCTCGACAGATAGGTATCGAAAGTGCCGCGAAGAAGCGATGGCCTGATTCAGACCGCGATCGTTGCGAGCCGCTAGAGCACTTCCAGGAAAAGTGTGAAACGGTTTTCCGTCCGGAATTGCGCAGAAACAAAGCGATAGAGCGGTTCGGCGTTTCCGTGAAACGATGAACCGCTCTACCGGGCAGGCTCGCTGAGGAGATCAAACTTCTGGATCTCGCAATGCTCGCCCACCGATGCCAGCAGATCCATTGGCGGTGCGCCAGTGTCGGGCCGCCTCCAACTGATCTCGAACGAGAACACAGGGTCCTTGAGATCTGGGCGCCTCTCTATTGCGACGAGGCGTGCCTGGTAGCCAAGCGGCCCGATGAGCGCATCGAGCTCCTGTCGAGCCGCGGCCTTCCACGTCAGTGCCAACTGGGCATGGTGTTCGCGCGACATTCGAAGGTCCACCCATTTCAGGACCAGCAAAGTGGCCAGCGTCAGCGCCGTGCCGGCCGCGCCCAAGCCGTATTGGCCGCCACCGAAAGCCAATCCGATCGCCGTCATCACCCACAACGTGGCCGCTGTGGTGACCCCGCTGACAAGATTGCCGCGGCGAAGAATGGCGCCACCGCCGATAAAGCCGACGCCGGTCAACACGCCCAGCGGAAAGCGCAGGACGTCCATCGATGCAAACGAATCCGGGTGCTTGCCAACGGTCTCCAGCAGAATACTGGCCTGGATCATTGTGATGGCGGCGGCCAATCCCACCAGCACGGTGGTGCGTAGCCCCGCCGCGTGCCCGCGCGCCTCCCTGTTGAGGCCTATCAAAAGGCCTGCGAGCGCGGTCAGAAGCAGCCGTGCCGCGATGTCTTGCCAAACCGGAACAACGAGGAGCATCGCGGTCACCCGTCAGGCCAAGCGCTGCTGGCCTGGATTGGCGCCAGGGTCAAAGCGAACAAGGGTAACAGCGTCTTCATCGCAGACTCTTTTCGTCGATAAGCAACAAACGATGCGCTTAGGTTTTGGTTGCGCAGCCGACGATTCACCTCGGCTATGGGCAGCGGCGGAACAAAACCTTCGGCTCGGGGTTGGTGGGTTCACGCCAACGAAGGATTTTCAATCATGGTCCGCTTGCTGGCTGCAGGAGCCGTCGCTTATCTGGCCTATCGCATTACCAAGGAGATCGGCGGGTCCGACGAAGTCGATCCGCTGGCGCCTTCGCCCGACCAGACCGGCCGCAAAGTGGCGAGGCGGCAAAGCAGGGCCCAGGGGAATGGCCGACGGCGGTAGCGAATGCCTCGGCGGCGGCGCGGACCAGCCATGACCGCATTTCCGTTGCCGCTCGACCTTCGTCCGATGGAAGCCAAAGCCGCCGACGCAATTCCTGGCGGCGACGGGCTTTGGCAGTACGAACCGAAATGGGACGGATTTCGCTGCCTCGTGTTCAAGGGCGACGATGCCGTCGATCTGCGTGCAAAATCGGGCAAGCCGCTTGGCCGCTATTTTCCCGAACTGGTCGCGGTGCTGCGCGATGTGAGGTCGCGACAGTTTGTGGCCGACGGCGAGATCATCATCGAGGTCGACGGCTCGACTTCATTCGAGGCCCTGCAAATGCGTCTCCATCCCGCCGAAAGCAGGATCCGCAAGTTGAGCCTGGAGACGCCCGCCATGCTGGTCCTGTTCGATATGCTGGCCGAACCCGGCGGCAAGGTCATCATCGAACAACCGCTCAGCGCCAGGAGACGGGCGATCGAGGCCTTTGTCGCGTCGGCGGGCCGGCCCGAACTGCGCCTGTCCAAATGCACGGACGATGCCGCTGCCGCCGAGCGCTGGCTGCAAGGCGCCGGCCATGGCTCGACCGACGGTGTCGTTGCAAAACTGATCGCCGAGCCATACCGGCCCGGCGAGCGCGCCATGGTCAAGGTCAAGCGGCTGCGCACTGCGGATTGTGTGGTCGGCGGCTTTCGCTATCTCGCCGGCAGCAACGAAGTCGGATCCCTGCTGCTTGGCCTCTACAATAACGAAGGCAGGCTGGACCATGTCGGATTCACCTCGACCATCGGCAAGGACGACAGGGCGGCGCTGACCAGACAGCTGGAAAAACTGCGGGCTAAACCGGGTTTCACCGGCAAGGCGCCAGGCGGACCAAGCCGCTGGAGCACGGAGCGCAGCGGACAATGGGAACCGATAAAGCCTGAACTGGTGGTCGAGGTTCGTTTCGACCATGTGACAGGCGACCGGTTCCGGCACGGAACCAAGCTGTTGCGCTGGCGGCCGGATAAGGAGCCCCGGCAATGCACGTTCGAGCAGATGGAGTAAGTCCCGCCGGAGGCAACGCTTCAAGGCGCTCTTGGTGTTCCGTTCTGCCGCCTACGACGGAACCGATGCAGAATTCACTGGTTCGCCGCACTAGCCGAGCCTCGGCAATCCATTGCCGAGGCTCGGGATGCAGTCTGAAAATCAAGCGGCTTCTTGCATTGCGCGTTCGTTGACACCGCTTTCGCCGAGCTTGGAAAGCGCTTCGTCGGTCGCGACCTCTTCCTTGAGTGTTGCCCTGAGCAGTTCGACAACGTCGCTCTTGCCGAGTTCTTCCGCCCATGCGATCAAAGTGCCGTAACGAGCGATCTCGTAATGCTCGACGGCCTGCGCCGCGCCGACAAGCCCGGCGTCGAGTGCGGGAGCACCGTTATACTCCTCGAGCACTTCCGAGCCCTCTTCGATGATGCCGTCAATCGCTGGACAGGTCTTGCCGCGGGCCGGCTTGCCGAATTTCTCGAACACCTCCTCCAGGCGATCGACATGTCCTTCGGTTTCCATGCGGTGCTTCTCGAAGGCGGCAGTCACTTCTTCCGACTCCGCGCCCTTGGCCATTTTGGGCAACGCTTTCAGTATCTTCTTCTCGGCGTAGTAGAGGTCTTTGAGCCCGTCGAGGAACAGGTCCTCGAGGCCCTTGCTTGCCGCCTTCGCGGCCTTTTTCGTAGTCGGCATGGTCGTCTCCCGGGAGTTGGTGGCAGCCTCGCAAAGTAGAGGCGTCCGATAACCCTCCGATGGGAAACAAGTTCCCTGACGGTTCAGGAGCTTTGAAAATTTTTCCGACGGCACTTGTGTCGTATCGCAAGGGGCCTCGACCTGCGGTAGCAACAGGCGAGAAAAGCACTCAGCGCTCGCCGGTATGTCCGACCAGGCGGATATATTCGGCCTCGGCCAGGCCGTAGCCGCCATCCGCTAGCGAAACGAGACCATCGCGGTCGCGGATAATGATTTCGCCGCGGCGGGACCGGATGAGCCCTCGGCCCTCAAGCAGCTGGAGCGCGACCGTGACGCCCGGACGTCTTACGCCGAGCATGATCGACAGGAATTCGTGGGTGATCGTCAGCCGGTCGCCGGCCACCCGATCGTCACACATGAGCAGCCAGCGCGCCAGCCGGTCTTCAAGCTTCGATCGCGCGTTGACCAGCGCGGTGTAGCCGGTCTGGACATGCAGACACTGCACGTAGCGCAACAAAAACAACCGCAGTGTCGGGCTTTGGGTCAGCGCTGCCTTGAATGGCTCGGCATCTATCCTGGCGGCTTCTCCCGCCAGTTGCACATAGCAATCATGGACCATGCGATCGTCGCCCATCACCAGGGCCGAGCCGGTCATACCTTCCAAGCCAATGAGGCCAACTTCCGCATCGCTGCCATTCGGCATTTTCGCAACCACTGAACCAATGCCGTCCTCGACGAAATAGATGGCCTCGATCGGTGATCCGGATACTTCGAGCGATTGCCGCAACTCCAGCGAACAGCGCTCGATGTGCGGCTCGAGGAATGCAAAATCGCCGGCGCTCATCCGGCGCAACAGCTTGTTTTTGAATAGATTTTGATTGGAAATTGCTGGATCAGACATAGCCGGGCCCAAAACAGGGCAAGAGCTTTTTGATCTCCCAGCCGTCCGCGCCCGGTATAACCTGCGGACGATACGGTTTATATAAGCGCTGAAAGGTATGGAGCCTACTAAATAAATAAATCAATCGATGCACGGCAGTTTCTCCTGCCGCTTGCCTACGAAAACATCCCACTGAAAGTTAGAGTTGAAAACGTACCAAAGGTGCTTTGGTACGAAATCGACAAATGAAAAATGTCGGGCGCGAAAGAGCCCGTCGCGAGGGATGCAACGGGCTCCATTCGGGCGTCGTGGGCTACGCCCAGTGATCCAAATGAGGGTGGCTTGGATCACTACAATAATGCAGGTGAAAGGTAGTCGTTCCCGATCTGTCCGCTCGGTAATTTCCGTACATTGAGTTTGGAGGCGAGCGGCGCTAATTGAATTTGAGTCGTCCACACAGACATGGCGAGTGGATGCTTGAAAGACGCTTCGCGCTTTCGCCCTTTTCAGGGAGGATGGTATGTCGATGCATGGTGCAGCAACTCCAGCCGAACTGAGCGTGCTGAGAAAAGCGCTCGACGACTGCTGCCGCGAGTTGGGTGTTGCGGACGACAGTCCGGTCCGCGAGCGGTTGGCCGCCCGTATCATGTCGCTGTTCAACGAGGGCGTGCTAAGCGCCGATCTAAAAGAAGCACTGGCCGCCGATCGCCAACACTAAAGCTGCTGCTATGGCGGGGTCCTCGGTGTAGAAGGGTCCGGCGCGGGTCGGCATTTTTAGCCAGGGTCCCAGAGACTTTTTGTCTGTTCACGACAAAACGCCCGCCGCTTATTACCGGCGGCAGGCGTTTTGTCGTGAGCGTGACGCTAAATGCGCCCAAGCACGACCAAGATGATGACGATGAGCAGCACCAGGCCGAGGCCACCGCCACCGTAATAGCCGGTGCCGTAGAACGGTCCGCCGCCCAAGCCGCTGAAGCCGCCAAGCAAGGCAAGGACCAAGATGATGATGAGAATGGTTCCAAGGCCCATGATGTCTGCTCTCCTTGTTTGCGCTGCCGCCATTCGCATCAGCGCGTTCGCATTGTACAAAGGTATGAACTCGCAAGGAGCATTCCTGTTCCGGCGGGACAGCAAGGCGCACGCTCATGTAGCGAGGAAAACGCCGGGCTGTGCAATGGCGCGCCGGCCACCTTGAACACCTGAGAACATGCTGAATTCATAGGAAATTTGTCGGAACCTTCGCCCGCCCGAACGGTTGTTTTCGTAGTCGCAACGCGACGACCCTCGTAAAAAAGGAGAAGCATCATGCTCACGAAAATTCTCGCAGCTTCGGCGCTTACGATCGGTCTGGCCACGTCAGCGATGGCCCAGAACGTCGGCGACCCCTCCGGAGCCGCTGCCGACGGCAGCGAGCGGACGGTCGTAGTCCCGGATAATGGCGGCCCTGACACCGGCACAGATTCGACCATCACCAACAGCATTCGCGATTTCTCAACGACGAATTCGAATGCCGACCGGAATTGCCCGCCGGGCCCGCAGGGGGCTCTGCCCGATGCGACCGGCAAGGCTCCGGGCACGATGGCGCCGACGGTGAACGACAACCACTGCGGCAAGTAAGCGCCCTGTGATCATAGCCTGACGAGGCTGCGGAGCGTGCGCTCCGCAGCCTCGTCAGTTTGCCATAAATCAGCCGCCTAACGGCCGCGGTGGTCGAAGCTGACGGCGATCTCCCGACCGTCCAGCGCCCGAATGATGAAGCCAACCAGCTCCTCGTCGGTTTGCCGGCACCAGGGAAAGCGTCTGCGCAAATCGGCTATGACGACGGTGGTCGAGAGAATGTCGCCGGAATGGTAGTCGCCCATGATGGTATGAACGGCAGCGTCGGTGTCAATACCGATTCCCAGCGGCGACTTGATCTGCCCCACGGAAGCCTCCACCCATCTCTCCCAGCCAACGATAGCAAGACTGCGGCAAAGCGAAAGAGCTTGTACGATTCCGTACGATCTCGTGGCTTGCGTTGCACTTTGCAGGACGCAGCCGGCGTCTTTTTGTTTTGCGTTTCCAAACCATTGTTTCGCGTGCGGGGGGGGGGGGGGCCCCCCCGCCCACCAGGCAACCTCGCCGCAGCTTCCGCGTTGAGCCATCGGAGGGATGACATCAGCCTCGGAGAACTTCCATGAAAACACTTCTATCGATCACTGCGGCAGCGCTGACGGCCGGCGCGCCTTTGGCTGCTTTTGCCCAATCGGCGACGCTGACACCTCTGACGACCGACACCATGAGCAAGGTTGACACGGCGACGTTCGTGAAGACGGTGCCCATCGCCAATACATTTGAAATCGAGTCGAGCCGACTTGCACAGAAGCAGGCGACGGCCGACGATGTGAAGGCCTTCGCGGCGCAAATGGTCACGGACCACGCCAAGGCCGGCGAGGACTTCAAGGCGGCGCTCAGCAAAGGTCAGACAACTTCGGCCACCGCGCCGGCCGGCCCGCCGCTGGACACCAAGCACCAGGCGTTGCTCGACCAACTCAAGGAGGCCAGCGGTGACAGCTTCCAATCGAAATATATCGACATGCAAACCCAGGCACATAAGGAAGCGGTGGCGCTGTTTTCCGCCTACGCAAATTCCGGCGACGATCCGGCGATGAAGGAGTTTGCCAAGAAGACGCTGCCGGTGCTGCAAATGCACGAACGTCATGTCAAGGACCTCGCTGCGGCGCATCAATGAGAGCGAAGACCGCCTGCGGTCTTGCCAACGGAAACGCCCCGGCATGAATGAAGCGGCTGTCGTCCGGCCCGGAACAAAGCACCGAGAGTGCCGTTATTCACCTGGCTTATTCCGGGGAGTATCCAATGGAAGGCGGCATTCGCGAGGCGCCAAGGGCATTAGCGCTGGGTTTCGGCGGCATCCTGGTCGCCGCTGTCACAGGCTGAAATCGCTTTCCGAACGGGACAGGCTGCCTTCATGCGCTACGGCGAGATATTTGCAAATGTTACGGCACTCATGTTGCTGGCCTTGATGATTGGCGGCGCCTTCGTCCTGTTTGGAGAGCCGCTGTGGCCGCGGCACTACGCGAGAATGGTGCTAGTTACGGATATCGAGGGCATGACCACCGCGTCAGTCCGAACAAGCTGCGTGCCCAGTCCATGCCTGCCCGACACCATCGATCACACCGTGCTCACTCCTCGCCCCGAGGACGGACCGTGATCTGCGATTTGCAGCAGACGCGGAGCGAGGAGATGCGGAAAGGGCCGCCACGCGACCTGCGCGACGGACCCTTTGGTTCAATCAAACCGTCTGGCCACGACTAGGTCAGGATAATCACGATCTTGTAGGTATTCGGGTCGACGATGACGATCCGACCATCGGCGAGCACGAAATACTCATAGCCTTCGTAAGCCGGAACGATCTTGACGATGCGCGCCGGCAGACGATGCAGCCGGACCTTCTTCCGCGGAACCTCGATGCCGACAGAGATGTCGAAATCGACGCTGGAAACGGGTTGGACGTTGGTCTCCTTGATGACCTGAGTGATCTGGGTTTTCTGTTCAACGGTCACATTGCTGATGGAAGCGGTCGAACTCTGGTCCTGCGTCTGCGTAGAAGCATTGCCCTGAGTCTGCTCGGTGGTCGTGGTCCCAGTCTTGCCCTGAGCCTGCTCCTCGGTCTTCATTTTCGTGTTGCCTTGGGCCTGCTCGGTAGTGGTGGTTCCGGTTTTGCCTTGGGCCTGTTCGTCGGTCTTCATCTTGGTGTTGCCCGTGGCCTGCTGGTCGGTCGTGGCGCCGGCCTTGCCTTGGGCTTGCTCGTCGGTCTTCAGCTTCGGTTTGCCCTGCGCCTGTTGATCAGTCGCAGCGCCGGCCTTGCCCTGAGCCTGCTCGTCCATCTTGGCGCCATTCTGGCAATTGGCAGCGCCGGCTGCGCAATTGGCGCCGGACTGGTCGTCGGTCGACTGCTGCGTCTGGGCAAGTGCAGCTCCGCAGCTGACGCTGATTGCTAGCAAGCTGGTGATCAGAACGCCTTTCATGAGAGATCTCCTTGGAAAATGCGTCCCTTCACCGCGTAAAACTGCGGCTAAAAAATTTTGTTCCAAACCAATGGAGCGAAACGGCAAGCGATCCGAGCGGCGGAACAAGCTCCACCTGATGACGTTACCCGCCTATAGCGACCCCGCTGCGAATAGCATGACGCGGCGCAGCGCAGAGGTGGCCCACCACGAAAGGAGACAATCATGAGAATGCATCTTTCGGCAGCCGCGGCTGGGTTCTTGCTGCTTGCGGGTATTGGCGCCGCTGCCGCTCAGGACGTGGTCATCGAACCGCAGCAGGAGACGATCGTACGCGAGTATGTGAAAAAGCAGCCTCTGGCGTCCGTCCAGCTTCCCGGCGTGGAGCTCAATGTCGGCTCGACCCTGCCCGATACCGTCGAGCTTCATGAGGTTCCCGACGTCAAATACCGCTATGTCGTCGTCGACAACCAGACCGTCCTGGTCGATCCGGGCACACGCAGGATCGTGAAGGTCATCCAGTGAGCAATGCGCGTCGTTTTTTGAAGGGACATGCGGCGCGTCCTGCATTGTCGATATCCCAAACTGGTGCCCGTGCCCCTGGGCATTCGGACGCAGAAAGGCCCGCCGTTCCGACGCACGGCGGGCCTCATAGCGGAGTCAGCGCGCTAGGCGGCAGCGTCCTGTGCTCGCTAGGCCAGAAACTTTGAGAGAATATTCCCGGCTCCGCATTTGGCGGGAAATACCGTTCTTTGATCTGGCGATCAGCATTTCCGATGATGCCCGCAAGGCTTCGCATTCCGCCTGGCCGCAATGATTTCAAAACCGATGGGATTGACCATGCCTGGGACTATCAACACTTTGCTTCCATTCCTCGCAGCAACTATAAACCGGCGCGCCGGCCTCGCTGTACTGTTTGCATCGGCGGTTGCGATTGTCGGCATGGCTGCGCCGTCGTTCGCCGAGGACAAGACGGCGATCAAGGTCGGCATCATGAGCGGCGAGGACGAGGACGTCTGGCGCGTCGTCACCGCCCAGGCGGCGGAGAGGGGGCTGACGATCGAGACCGTGGTGTTCAACGACTACACCCAGCCGAATGAAGCACTCGAGCGTGGCGAAATCGACGCCAACGCCTTCCAGCACAAGCCCTATCTCGACAACCAGATCAAGACGCAGGGCTATCACATCGTCCCGGTCGGCTATACCGGGGTCTGGCCGATCGGCCTCTATTCCAAGAAGTACGCGAAGATTGGCGACTTGCCCGAAGGCGCCGTCGTCGGCGTGCCGAACGATCCGTCCAATGAAGGGCGCGCGCTGCGTGTCCTGCAGAGCGAAGGTCTGATCAAGCTCAGGGAAGGAACCGGCATTCTGGCTACGACGACCGACATTGCCGAAAACCCGAAGAAATTGGTCGTCAAGGAGCTCGACGCTGGCATTGTCGGGCGCTCGGTGGAAGATCTCGACGGGGCCGTGGTCAACACGGATTGGGCGCTTAAAAGCGGCCTCACACCGGAGAACCGCATCGCCCAGGAGGCGGTGGCCGACAATCCCTACCGCAACTTCATCGCGGTCAAGGCCGGCAATGAAAACCAGCCCTGGGTAAAGACATTGGTCGCCTCCTACCAGAACGAAAAGGTGAAGGCCGAATTCGACCGGGTCTACAAGGGAACCGGCATCAGCGCCTATTGATACCGAGCTCGACTTGGCGCTGAAGCCCGGCATGATAAAGCGGTCCGCGCTCCAACGCGGACCGCGATCGCGTTTTGCGGGACACCTATACAGGAACTTTCATGAACCAGCATTTCGCCCCGGTCACCGAAGTCATGCATCCCGTCGGCAGCCGTTCCGCGGGACCGCACGATGTCGTACGCCTCATCGAGCTGAAGCGCCGCTTCGGCGCAACAGCGGCGCTGGACGGCGTATCGCTCAGCGTGCGCCAGGGCGAGATCCTCGGCATCATCGGCCGCAGCGGCGCCGGCAAGTCGACGCTGATACGCTGCCTGAACGGCCTTGAGCGGCCGGATACAGGACAGGTCTTCATCGAAGGCCGCGAGATCAGCCGGCTCGGCGAGCGCGAATTGCAGCCGCTGCGCCGGCGTATCGGCATGATTTTCCAGCATTTCAACCTGCTGTCCGCCAAGACGGTCGAAGACAATGTAGCGCTGCCGCTCAAGATCGAAGGCCGGCCCAGGGCCGAACGCCTGGCGCGCGCTGCCGAGCTGCTCGAGCTCGTCGGCCTGTCGGAGAAGGCGAAAGCCTATCCGGCGTCGCTGTCGGGCGGACAGAAACAGCGCGTCGGCATTGCCCGGGCGCTTGCGGCGCGCCCGGCGCTGCTGCTGTCGGACGAAGCGACCTCGGCGTTGGACCCGGAGACGACGCGCTCCATCCTTGCCTTGCTCAGAGACATCAACCGGCAGCTCGGCCTGACCATCCTGCTCATCACCCATGAGATGGAGGTGATCCGTTCGATCGCCGACCGGGTCGCGGTGATCGACGCCGGACGAATCGTCGAGCAAGGGCCGGTGTGGTCGGTGTTTGCCGATCCGAAGTCGGCGATCACACAAAGCCTGCTCGGCGGCATCAGGCCGCAATTGCCGGCGGAGATCGCAAGCCGGCTAACGCAGAACACCGGCGTGGAGGCGATCCTCAGGATCGACGTGGCGGGTGAGGCCGCGCGAAGCCCGCTGTTGTCCGATCTTGCCTCGGCAGTTCCCGGCTCGTTCCGCCTCGTGCATGGCGGCATCGATCACGTCCAGCAGCAGCCTGTCGGGACATTGTTCGTGGCGGTCGCGGGCAGCAATCAAGACCACCTGGCACAGGTGATCGCGTTCTTGAAAGCCCGCAATGCGCGGGTGGAGGTGCTTGGCCATGTCGCCAATTCTGTTTGAACTCCTGCTTCGATCCATCTGGGAAACGATCCTGATGACGGCCGCCTCCGGCCTCATCTCGCTGATTTTCGGGCTGCCGCTCGGCCTGGCCCTGGTCGCCACCGACCGCGGCGGCATCGCCGAAAACCTGTGGGTGAACCGCGCGCTCGGCGCGGTCATCAACGGTTTCCGCTCGGTGCCTTTCATCATCCTGCTGGTTGCGCTGATCCCGGTGACGCGGCTGATCGTCGGCACCTCGATCGGCACATGGGCCGCCATCGTGCCGCTGTCGATCGCGGCCACGCCCTACTATGCCCGGATCGCCGAAGTGTCGCTGCGCGAGGTCGACCACGGGCTGATCGAAGCGGCGCGCGCCATGGGCGGCAACCGCTGGACGATCATCCGCGAGGTGCTGGTGCCGGAAGCGCTGCCCGGCATCGTCGCCGGCTTCACGGTGACGCTGGTGACGCTTATCGGCGCCTCGGCCATGGCCGGCGCCATCGGCGCCGGCGGGCTGGGCGACCTCGCCATCCGATACGGCTACCAGCGCTTCGAAACGTCAGTCATGATCGCCGTGGTCATCGTCCTGATCGTCCTGGTCTGCGGCATCCAGTGGGCCGGCGACCGGCTGGTCGCGAGGCTGGATCATCGGAACTGAGCGTGGCACAGCGGAGATGCTGGCCAGCATCGTCAGCCGGCGCGCTTCTTTTCGGTCGCTGCCTGGTCAATCGCCAACCCGTTCGCCGACAGCGCGACGCCGAACTTTTCGCCGGCTTCTGCGGGTGTGTAATAGCCTAGGGCGATATCCCGAGCGACCAATTCCGGATCACGCTGCCAGGGATTGCCGTAGCCGCCGCCGCCCGGCGTGCCAACGCGCACGCGGTCGCCGGCCCTCAGCGTGATGTCCTGTTCCTTGGAGAGGTGCGGCGGCACATGCGCCTCACCGTCGCGGAACACGGTCACCGTGTTGACCGCGCCGTCCTTGCCGCCGAGCGCGCCTTGCGGGCCGAAACGGCCATGGTCCATGACGAAGGAGGCGCGGGCGTCGCCACGCAGGATCTCGACCTCATAAGCGAGCCCAAAACCGCCGCGATGCTTGCCGGCGCCGCCCGAGCCTTCGCGCAACGCATAGTGGCGATAGAGCACAGGGAAAGCCTGTTCCATGATCTCGACCGGCGGCGATTTGGAAATGCCGATGGTCGAGCAGCCATTGGTCAGGCCATCATGATCGGCATTGCCGCCATAGCCGCCGCCGGATATCTGGTACATGACGTAGTCGCGGCCACGGAGCGGATCGTTGCCGCCGAGCGCGAAATTGCCGCTGGAGCCGGCGGGAGCCGCAGTCACCCTGTCCGGCAGCGCCTGCACCATGGCCGCGAACACCGCCTCGGCGATGCGCTGCGAAACCTCGGCCGCGCAGCCCGATACCGGCCGCGGATATTTGGCATCGAGGAAGGTGCCTTCTGGCCGCTTGACGATGAGCGGCTCGAAGGCGCCGGCGCTGATCGGCACGTCGGGGAAAATGTGGCGCATGGCGAGGTAGACCGAGGACAAGGTCGTCGCCAGCACGCTGTTCATCGGCCCGGCGCAGGGTTTTGACGAGCCTGAGAAGTCGAAGCGGAGCGTGTCGCCTTTTTTCTCGACGGCAAGCGCAATGGTCAGCGGCTCGTTCACCACCCCATCGGAATCGACGAAGGCCTGCGACCGGTAGATGCCATCGGGAATTGCCGCGATGTTGGCACGCATCTGTTCAGCGGCCCGGCGCCGCAATTCGGCGATTGCTTCGACGACCGTTTCGTCTCCGTAACGATCCAAAATGCCGTTGAGCCGGTCCTGGCCGATCAGCAGTGCTGCCGCTTGCGCGCGGATGTCGCCGATGCGCTGGTCGGCAACCCTGATGTTCGAGCAGATGATGGCGTAGATCTCAGGGTCGAGCACGCCCTTCTTGAACAATTTCACCGGCGGCAGCCGCAAGCCTTCCTGCTCCACCGCAGTCGCCGAGGCGGAGAAGCCGCCCGGCACCGAACCGCCAATGTCGGGCCAATGGCCGGTGTTCGACAGCCAGCAGAATATCTTGCCGTCGCGATAGACCGGCATGGCGAAGCGCACATCCATCAGATGGGTGCCGCCGAGATAGGGATCGTTGACGATGTAGATATCGCCCGGCTCGGGCGGCAGGCAGCGTCCGTCGGCGATCATCTCGATCACCGTTTTGGTCGAATACTGCATGACGCCGACGAACACCGGCAGGCCCTGGCTGCCTTGCGCGATCAGCGAACCATCGACTGCCGAATAGATGCCGTCGGAGCGGTCATTGGCCTCGGCGATGACGGGCGAGAAAGCGGCGCGCGAAAACGTCAGGTCCATCTCGTCACAGACCTGCTGCAGCGCCGCCTGGAGGACCGAAAGGGTGATGGCGTCGAGCTTTTGCATCTCAGGCCTCACCAATGTCGATGATAATGTTGCCGTCGGCATCCGAGCGCGCCCGGTCGCCGGGCTCGAGCACGGTTGTGGCATCCATCTGTTCGAGGATCGCCGGGCCTTCGATGATGGGGTCGAGCGGCAACTTTTCCCTACTGTAGACCGGCGTGTCGTACCAGCGCCCGCCATACCAGACCGGCCGGATCTCGCGCCGCGCCTCTTCGAGCGTTTTGGCGCGGCCAGCCGGATCGATCAGCCGCGACAGATCGATCGCCGGCCGCACGCCGGTCACCGAGGTGTTGAGATTGACCAGATTGGCGCGGATTTCCGGCAGCTCGACCTTGAAGCGGGCGAAATAGGCCTTCTCGAACAGTTGCTGCAGGACCTCGCGCGTCACCGCAGACGACGGCAGCGGCACGTTAATAATATGCGTCTGGCCGACGAACTGCATGTCGGCGGAATGCGTGACGCGGATCGTCTCCGGCTTCACCGCTTCCTTGCCGATCAACTCTTCGCCTTCGTTTCGGTGCCGTTCCAATATAGCTTGGAGCTGGGCTTCATCGAGCCCCGCCACCGGCTGGTTGACCGTGTTGACGAAGTCATGGCGCAGATCGGCGACGACGCAGCCGAGCGCATTGGTAATGCCCGGCCGCGCCGGCACCAGCACCCGCGGCAGGCCGAGCTCGCGCGCCAGGGCGGTCGCATGCAGCGGCCCGGCGCCGCCGAAGGCGAACAGCGCGAAATCGCGCGGGTCGTGACCGCGCGACACCGAGACCATGCGGATGGCGCCCGCCATCTTCATGTTGCCCAGCCGCAGCACCGCACCCGCCGCCTCGACGCCGGACAGGCCGGTAGGTCGCCCGATCCTGTCCTCGAATATGCCCGTGACATGCTCGACGGTGACTGGGTTCTCGACCGCCAGCAGCTTCTTCGGCGCCAGCCGGCCGAGCACCAGATTGGCGTCGGTGATGGTCGGCTCCAAGCCGCCGCGGCCGTAGCAGATCGGCCCGGGATTGGCGCCGGCGCTTTCCGGGCCGATCTGGATCAGGCCGGCTGCATCGACGCGGGCGATCGAGCCGCCGCCGGCGCCGACTGTATGCACCGCCACCATCGGCACATGGATCGGCATCGCATATTCGATCTCGATCTCGTTCGACACCGCCGGTTCGGCATTGCGGATCAGCGCCACGTCGGTCGAGGTGCCGCCCATGTCGTAGGTGACCAGGTTTTCGAAGCCGGCGCGCTTGCCGGTATAGGCCGCGGCAATGACGCCGGAGGCGGGGCCGGACATAACGGTCTTGGCCGATTCACGTGTGACAAAGCGGGCCGAGATCATGCCGCCATTGCCGTTCATGATCAGGAAGTCGCGGGCGTAGCCTTTTGACGCCAGCTCCTTGCGCAGCCGTTCGACGTAGCGTTCGAGGATCGGTTGCACCGAGGCGTTGACCGAAGCGGTCACCCCGCGCTCGAATTCGCGCGCTTCCGAAAGCAGCGCATGGCCTGTCGTGATGTAGCCGTTCGGCCAAAGCTCGGCGCCGATCTCGGCCGCGCGCCGCTCATGCGCCGGGTTGGCGTAGGAATGCAGGAAATGGATGACGAGCGATTCGCAGCCGGCTTCGATCAGTTGTGAAATCGCTGCCCGCATCTCGGCCTCGTCGAGCGGTATGCGCACCGCGCCCGAGGCCTCGACCCGCTCCGACACTTCGAGCCGCAGATTGCGCGGAATGATCGGCACAAAGGTGCCTGTCATGCCATAGGCTTGCGGCCGTGTCCGCCGGCCAAGCTCGATGACGTCACGAAAGCCGCGCGTGGTGATCATGCCGGTTTTGGCCAGCCGGCGCTCCAGCACCGCGTTGGTTGTGGTCGTCGTGCCGTGCACGATGAGGTCGATGCCGTCCACGCGAAAGCCGGTGGCACCAAGAGCTGCAACGACGCCGAAAGCCTGGTTGTCGACCGTGGTCGGGGTCTTGGCGATATGCACCCGGCCACCATCACGGCCGTCGATCAGAAGCAGATCGGTAAAGGTGCCACCGACATCGATACCGGCGACGACGCTGCCCCTCGAATCCAGAGCTTGCGCCGAAAAATTCTGTTCCATTGTCGAAACCCGAAATGCCCGAACTGCTTACATGCCTCAGTTTGGAAAGCTGTTTTACGGCGACGTCTTGACGCAAATATCGTTTGTATACTAATAAATTCCGGACACAAGAGCTTACCGCTTCGGAGTGTGCAAGGGCACGCAGGAACCTGACCGGTTCGGGCGCGCAGGTGATAATTTGGCCCGGCGCTGAGCTGGCCCAGAAGGTTAGGTTTGATGAACACCACATCCGCGTTCAGCACCGTCGGCGCCCGGCCGTTGCAGTTCCCGATACCGGCCAATGTCTATGCCGAAACCGTGGTCTCGGTGAAGCACTATACCGACCGGCTGTTTTCGTTCCGCATCACCCGGCCGCAGTCGCTGCGCTTCCGCTCCGGCGAGTTCGTCATGATCGGCCTGCCCAATGCCGAGAAGCCGGTGTTCCGCGCCTATTCGATCGCCAGCCCGTCCTGGGACGACGAGCTGGAATTCTTCTCGATCAAGGTGCCGGACGGCCCGCTTACCTCGGAGCTGCAGAAGATCCAGATCGGCGATACCGTCATCATGCGGCAGAAGTCGACCGGCACGCTGGTGGTCGACGCGCTGACGCCGGCCAAGCGCCTGTTCATGATCTCGACCGGCACCGGCATTGCGCCCTTCGCCAGCCTGCTGCGCGATCCCGACACCTATGAGAAGTTCGGTGAAGTCGTGCTGACCCACACCTGCCGCGACAATGCCGAGCTCATCTACGGCCAGGAGCTGGTGGCCGCGCTGGAGAACGACCCGCTGATCGGCGAACTGACCGGCGGCCGCGTCACGCTCTATAATTCGACGACGCGTGAGACGTCCGAACGCATGGGCCGCATCACCGCGCTGATCGGCTCGGGCAAATTCTACACCGATCTCGGCATCGACAAGCTCAATCCCGAGACCGATCGCATCATGATCTGCGGCTCGATGCATATGCTGAAAGACGTGAAGGAACTGGCCGAAAGCCTCGACTTCCAGGAAGGCTCGCTGCATCATCCGGCAAGCTTCGTAGTCGAGCGCGCCTTCGTCGGCTGAGACGCGGCAGTTCAGCGTCCACTGCTTTGAGACCCTGATTTTGACCGGACGGTCAAAAATCGGCTGCCTTGACTGTCTTTTTCCGCTATGACCGCCTGAAGGACTCGTGAAGCGCTGCTTCACGGTCTATCTTCGGCATAAGTCGCTGAACAAGGGGCAGGAGATGAGCAGCACAATCCGCGAAACCGATCTCGGCACGTCCAAGATCACGCCGCTGCCGGCGCGCGCCGCCGCCAATGCGCCGATGCCGCAGGCCCATGCTATTGCTCGCAATCCCGGCATGAGGCTCGATCTTGGCTTCATGGAATCGATGCGCAGCGTCAACCGCTCGGCGCTGGAACGCCGCGTCGCCAGCCTGACCAAAAGACGCTCGATCAAGGCCGATAACCAGGCTGCCTGGCTGCTGCGTGCCGTCGCCTGCATGGACCTGACGACGCTGAACTCGAACGACACAGAAGAGCGCGTGCGCCGGCTCTGTGCCAAGGCGGTCAACCCATTCCGCCGCGACATTGCCGAGGGGCTCGGCATTACCGGCGAAAATATCCGCCCGGCGGCGGTCTGCGTCTATCATCCCTTCGTCGCCACTGCCGTCGAAGCACTGCGCGGCAGCGGCATCCGTGTCGCCGCCGTTTCCACGGCTTTCCCGCATGGCCTTGCCCCGCTTTCGACACGTCTGCAGGAGATCGAAGCATCGGTCCGGGACGGCGCCGACGAGATCGACGTCGTCATTCCGCGCGGTCTGGTATTCGGGGCGAAATGGCAGGAGCTCTATAACGAGATCGTCTCGATGCGGGCCGCCTGCGGCGAGGCGCATTTGAAGGTGATCCTCGGCACAGGCGACCTCGCCACGCTGCGCAATGTCATGCTCGCCTCGATGGTGGCGATGATGGCGGGTGCCGATTTCATCAAGACCTCGACCGGCAAGGAAAGCGTCAACGCGACGCTGCCGGTTGGCCTTGCAATGGTGCGCGCCATCCGCGCCTATTTCGAGGAAACCGGCTATCTCATCGGCTTCAAGCCGGCCGGTGGCATTTCCACGACAAAAGCCTCGCTCGATTGGCTGGTGCTGATGAAAGAAGAACTGGGCCGGCCCTGGTTGGAGCCGGAGCTGTTCCGCTTCGGAGCATCGAGCCTTTTGACCGACATCGAGCGCCAGCTCGAGCATCACCTGACCGGCCACTACTCGGCCAATCATCGCCACGCAATGGCGTGATTCGGAGCGCTTCATGAACATTCTCGAACGCTATCACGCCATGGATTACGGCCCGGCGCCGGAGGCCCGCAACGAGGCCGATGCCTGGCTGACGACCCGTGATTTCTCGAAAGCCCTGTTCATTGGCGGCGACTGGAAAGCAGCTGCAAATGGAAAGACCTTCGACACCAGCGATCCCGCCTCCGGCAAACTGCTGGCCAAGGTCTCGGATGCCGGTGCTGCCGATATCGATGCGGCGGTTTCGGCCGCCACAAAAGCGCTGCCGAAATGGAGCGCCAGCACCGGTTATCAACGCGCCAAAGTGCTCTATGCCATCGGCCGCGCCATGCAGCGCCACCAACGGCTGTTCGCGGTGCTGGAATCGATCGACAACGGCAAGCCGATCCGCGAAAGCCGCGACGTCGACGTGCCGCTGGCGATCCGTCATTTCATCCATCATGCCGGCTGGGCGCAGGCGCTGGACAGGGACTTTCCAGCCCATAAGGGCGTCGGCGTCGTCGGCCAGATCATCCCCTGGAATTTCCCACTTTTGATGCTGGCCTGGAAGATCGCGCCGGCGCTCGCTGCGGGCTGCACTGTGGTGCTCAAACCCGCGGAATTCACGCCGCTCACCGCGATCCTGTTCGCCGAAATCTGCGAGCGCGCCGGCGTGCCGAAGGGCGTCGTCAACATCGTCCAGGGCGGGCCGGAGGCGGGTGGGGCAATCGTCAACCATCCCGGCATCCAGAAGATCGCCTTCACCGGTTCGTCCGAGGTCGGCAAGATCATCCGCAAGGCCACCGCCGGTTCGGGCAAGAAACTTTCGCTGGAGCTTGGCGGCAAGTCGGCCTTCGTCGTTTTCGAGGATGCCGATCTCGACAGCGCCGTCGAGGGTCTGGTCGACGGCATCTGGTTCAACCAGGGCCAGGTCTGCTGTGCCGGCTCGCGCCTTCTGGTGCAGGAAGGCATCGCCGACGCCTTCATCGCCAAGGTCAAGACGCGGATGAGCCGGCTGCGCGTCGGCAGCCCGCTCGACAAGAACACCGATATCGGCCCGCTGGTCGATTTGACCCAACTCGACCGCGTCAAGGGCCTGATTGCCGAAGGCGCCAAGCAGGGCGCGATATGCTGGCAGCCGGACTCGGCACTGCCCGCCTCGGGCTATTACCATCTGCCAACGCTGGCGACAGGTGTTTCGCCGGCTAACATTCTGGCCCAGGAAGAGGTGTTCGGGCCGGTGCTGGCGACCATGACCTTCCGCAATACCGAGGAAGCGGTCGAGCTCGCCAACAACACACGCTATGGCCTGGCCGCCTCGGTGTGGAGCGAGAACATCAATCTTGCGCTGCACGTCGCGCCGCAATTGAAGGCCGGCGTCGTCTGGGTCAACGGCACCAACATGTTCGACGCCGCCTGCGGCTTCGGCGGCTATCGCGAGAGCGGCTTCGGCCGCGAAGGCGGGCGCGAGGGCATGTTCGAGTATCTCTCGGCAAAACTGCCGCTCGGCCCGATCATCAAACCGGCTGTGGCCACTGCCCAGCCCATCGAGCGCCCGGAAGGCGATGCCATCGACCGCACGGCAAAGCTGTTCATCGGCGGTAAGCAGGTCCGGCCGGACGGCAATTATTCCCTTGCCGTCGCCAGCGCCAAGGGCAAGCTCGCCGGCGAGGTCGGTCTCGGCAACCGCAAGGATATCCGCGACGCCGTCGCGGCCGCGCGCGCCTGCAAGGCCTGGCCGGAAGCGACCGCCTACAATCGCAGCCAGGTGCTTTACTATCTGGCCGAAAACCTGTCCGGCCGCGCCGACGAGTTTGCCGCCCGTCTGACCCAGCTCACCGGCGCGACGGCCAAGGCGGCGGGTGAAGAGGTCGAGCTGTCGATCGAGCGGCTGTTCCTCTATGCCGGGCTTGCGGACAAGTTCGAGGGCCGCGTCCACCAGCCGCCGGCCCGCGCCGTCACATTGGCGCTGCACGAACCGGTCGGCGTCGTCGGCATCGTCGCGTGGGACAACGCACCTTTGCTCGGCCTGATCTCGCTGGTTGCGCCGGCGCTCGCCATGGGCAACACCGTGGTCGCCGTGCCGGCCGAACGATATCCACTGCTTGCCACCGACCTTTACCAGGTCATCGAATATTCCGACGTTCCGGCGGGCGCCATCAATATCGTTACGGGCCGTAGCGCCGAGCTGGCCGGCGTGCTCGCCAAGCACGACGATGTCGACGGGCTCTGGATGTTCGCCGATGCCGAGACCTGTGCCAAGGCGGAGGCCGAGTCCATCGGCAATCTCAAGCGTGTCTGGACCGGCAACGGCCACAGCCTCGACTGGGCGTCGAGCGAAGCAGCCGGCGATGCCTTGCTGCGCCGTGCGATCGAAGTCAAGAACGTCTGGGTGCCCTACGGCGACTGAGTGTCCCGGAGGGACGTCCGGGCTTGACGGGCCAAAAGATGTTCTTTACCGAGAAAAAACATTTGGCCGGCAGGGCGAATATCGAAACAGGCGGGATGGTAGCGCCCTTCTGGCACATTGCGCCCCGGCCTTGTGCCGGTAAAAAGCCGAACGACCACAGACAGGCGAGGAGAAAAGCATGGCGGATCTGACAGGCAAGGTCGTTGTCGTCACGGCGGCGGCGCAAGGCATCGGCCGGGCAAGTGCGCTGGCTTTCGCCAAGGCCGGCGCCGTCGTCCATGCCACCGACATCAACGAAGTGGTGCTCGCCGACCTCGGCAAGACCCCCGGTATCAAGACCCGCAAGCTGGATGTGCTAAACGACGAGGCGGTGAACGCCGCTTTTGCCGAGATCGGCGTCGTCGACGTGCTGTTCAACTGCGCCGGCTTCGTCCATTCCGGCTCGATCCTCGAGATGAAGGACGGCGATCTCGACTTTGCCTATGATCTCAATGTCCGCTCGATGATCCGCACCATCCGCGCCGTGCTGCCCGGCATGCTGGAGCGCGGCGACGGCTCGATCATCAACATGGCGTCGCTGGCCAGCTCGACCAAGGGCGTGCCCAACCGTTTCGTCTACGGCCTGACCAAGGCGGCCGTTATCGGCCTGACCAAATCGGTTGCCGCCGACTATGTCGGCAAGGGCATACGCTGCAATGCGATCTGCCCGGGCACGGTCGAAAGCCCGTCGCTGCACGACCGCATGCACGCGCAGGGCGACTACGAAGCAGCCCGCGCCGCCTTCATCGCCCGTCAGCCGATGGGCCGGCTCGGCACGCCCGAGGAAATCGCCGACCTCGCCGTCTATCTCGCCGGTGCCACCTATACGTCGGGGCAGGCCTATAATATCGACGGTGGCTGGTCGATCTAGGAGTCTGAAAATCCAATTCTGCCGGGCGCCTGGCGCGGCGTCCGCGCTTGCCTAGGCTCACGTACTTTAAGTACGCTCCGCTCCGGTCCTCGAAACCCACGCCATTCGCCGCAGCGGAGCGAGTTTGCAAACGGCCTCTGGTCGCAACTGGGAGAAAAAACTGCATGAAACTGCTGCGCTATGGCGAGGCGGGGAGCGAACGCCCTGGCCTCCTTGATGCGGATGGAACGATCCGCGACCTCTCCGCCCATGTCACCGACATTGCCGGCAAGGCGATCGACCCGGCATCGCTCGAAACATTGTCGAAGCTCGATCCGAAATCGCTGCCGGCGGTTTCCGGCAAGCCGCGGATCGGCGCCTGCGTCGCCGGCACCGGCAAATTCATCTGCATCGGTCTCAACTATTCCGACCACGCCGCCGAGACCGGCGCTACCGTGCCGCCGGAGCCGATCATCTTCATGAAGGCAAGCTCGGCTATTGTCGGGCCGAATGACGACGTGCTGATCCCGCGCGGCTCGGTCAAGACCGACTGGGAGGTCGAGCTCGGCGTGGTCATCGGCAGAAAAGCGAAGTATGTCACCGAGGCCGAGGCGCTGGATTATATCGCCGGCTATTGCGTCGCGCATGACGTCTCCGAGCGCGCCTTCCAGGCTGAGCGCCAGGGCCAGTGGACCAAGGGCAAGAGCTGCGACACGTTCGGGCCGATCGGTCCGTGGCTGGTGACCAAGGACGAGGTCAAAGACCCGCAGAACATTCCGATGTGGCTGACGGTCAACGGCAAGACGATGCAAAACGGCTCGACCAACACCATGGTCTTCGGCGTCGCTTATCTCGTGTCCTATCTCAGCCAGTTCATGTCGCTGCACCCCGGCGACATCATCTCGACCGGCACGCCGCCCGGCGTCGGCCTCGGCATGAAGCCGCCGGTGTTCCTGAAGCCCGGCGACGTCGTGGAACTCGGCATCGAAGGGTTGGGGGTACAGAAGCAGACGTTCAAAGCGGACGCGTAGGCGCTCTTCCTTCTCGCCATGTGGGAGAAGGAAAGGAGGCGCTACTTCATCACCCTCCCATCAGTTCCAAACCGGTACGTCTTCGCCGGATCCGGCGTCGCGTAGAGCGTGGCACCAGGTTCGGCATTGTAGACGCCAAAAATGCGCACGGTGATCAAGCCGGCCTTCTCGCAGTCGAGATAGAGGTTGGTGTCGGCGCCGAGGTGCTCGGCATGCACGACCGTGCCTTTCCAGGCGCCGGATTTGGGATCGACGGTCAAATGTTCGGGCCGGACGCCGATGGTCTTTGCCGTTTCGCCAAGCCTGGTGCCGTCGACGAAATTCATCTTCGGTGAGCCGATGAAGCCGGCGACGAATTCATTTGCCGGCGAATTGTAAAGCTCCATCGGGCCGCCGATCTGCTCGATCTTGCCTGCGTTGAGGACCACAATCTTGTCGGCCAGCGTCATCGCCTCGACCTGGTCGTGGGTGACATAGATCATCGTCGCCTTCAGCCGACGGTGCAGCTGGGCGATCTCCAGCCTGGTGTTGACGCGCAGTGCGGCATCGAGGTTCGACAGCGGCTCGTCGAACAGAAAAAGCTTGGGTTCGCGCACCACGGCGCGGCCAATGGCGACGCGTTGACGCTGGCCGCCGGACAATTCGGCCGGGCGCCTTTCGAGGTAGGGCTCCAGCGACAGCATCGACGAGGCGATGCCGATGCGGCGGTCGATCTCGGCCGCCGGCGTGCCCGCCTGCTTGAGGCCGAGGCCCATATTGTTCTTCACCGTCAGATGCGGGTAGAGCGCATAGGTCTGGAACACCATGGCGATGCCGCGCTTGGCCGGCGGCGTGGCGGAAACGTCCGCCCCGTCGATGACCACGCGGCCCGAGGTCGAGTCCTCCAGCCCGGCAATGACCCTGAGCAGCGTCGACTTTCCGCAGCCGGATGGACCGACGAAGACGACGAACTCGCCATCCGTCACCTCGAGGTTGATGCCCTTCAGCACCTCGACCGGCCCGAAGGCCTTTTTCACGTTCTCGATGTTCAGCGAGCCCACGGCTTCGTCCCTGTTCTAGAGTTTCACGGCGAGGCCGCTGCGCACGCTCTCGTCGGCGGCAAGGCAGACGGCGAGCGACTTCACCGCGTCGTCCATGTGGCGGCCAAGATCGAGGTCCTCGCGGATCGCCTTCAGCACAAACGCCTGTTCGAGGTCACAGAGGTCCTGATGGCCGGGCTCGCCTTCCATCGACAGCATCTCGTCCGGTTTGGCGAACTTGCCGTCCGCGCCGGTTGCAGCACTGTGCAGGCGGATGGTCGAGGTCTTGGTGTGGGTGTCGATGTCGTCGGACCTGACGCCCTCCTTCATGACGATCGACACGCAGCCGTTGGGCGAGATCACGTCTTTGACGAAGAAAGCCGTCTCCGAAATCATCGGCCCCCAGCCGGCCTCGTACCAGCCGACCGAACCGTCGTCGAACAGCACCTGCAGGTGGCCGTAATTGTACATCGTGGGCGCAATCTCGTCGCTCAGCCGCAGCCCCATACCGCGCACCTCGACCGGCCTGGCGTCGGTGATCTGCAGCATCACGTCGAGATAATGCACGCCGCAGTCGACGATCGGCGACGTCGTTTGCATCAGCTGCTTGTGCGTCTCCCAGCTGTGTCCGGAGGATTGCTGGTTGAGATTCATGCGGAACACGTACGGGCCGCCGAGCTTCCGCGCCTCGGCGATCAGCCTGATCCAGGACGGGTGGTGGCGCAGGATGTAGCCGATCACCAGTTTCTTGCCGTTGGCCTTGGCCGCGGCTACGACGCGTTCTGCGTCCGCGACCGTCGTTGCCAGCGGCTTTTCGACAAAGACGTGGCAGCCAGCCTCGAATGCCTTGACCGCATAATCGGCATGGCTGTCGGAATAGGTGGCGATGCAGGCGACGTCAGGCCGTTCGTCACGCAGCGCCTCGTCGAATGAACGCCGGATGCCATAGCTCGAAAGCCCTTCCGGCAGCGGCACATCCGAGCGGTTGACCAGTGCGGTAATCTGGAAGCCCGGGTTGGTGTGATAGGCCAGCGCATGGCTGCGCCCCATATTGCCGAGCCCGGCGACGACGACGCGAAGGGGTGTTTGCGAACTCACTTGACCGCTCCCGAAGTGATGCCGCGGATCAGCTGCCGCGAGAAGATGACGTAGAGGATCAGCACCGGCATGATCGCCAGCGACAGTGCGGCCAGAATGGCGTTCCAGTTGGTGACAAACTGGCCGAGGAACAGCTGCGCGCCGAGCGTCACCGTCTTGGTCTCCTCCGACGGCGCCAGGATCAGCGGGAACCACAGGTCGTTCCAGATCGGGATCATGGTGAAGACCGCGACCGTCGCCATCGATGGCCGCACAAGCGGCAGCACCAGCCGGAAGAAGATGGTGTATTCGGACAGGCCGTCGATCCTGCCGGCATTCTTCAGATCGTCGGAGACTTGCTTCATGAATTCCGACAGGATGAAGACGGCGAGCGGCAGGCCTTGCGCCGTGTAGACCAGGATCAGCGCCGTCAGCGTGTTGACCAGCCCGCTCGCCACCATCAGCTGCAGGATGGCGACGGTGCCGAGGCGGATCGGGATCATGATGCCGAGCGCCAGGTAAAGCCCCATCAGCGAATTGCCGCGGAAGCGGTATTCCGACAGCGCGAAAGCCGCCATGGCGCCGAACAGAAGCACGAAGAACAGCGAGGCGACGGTGACGACAAGGCTATTCTGGAAATAGTGGATGAAGTCGCCCTGGCCGATCACCGTGGTGTAGCCGATCAAGTCGAAGGTCCCTGGCGTCGGCGGCGTCAGCGGCGCGCCGAAGATACCGGCACGTGATTTGAACGAATTCATGATCACGAGGATCACCGGAAACAGCGCGATCGCGGTGTAGGTCAGAAGGATCGCATGCGCGCCGATGGTGCGGGGCAGCGAACGGGTTGCGGTGCTCATGGTCACGCTCCCCTAAAACTGGTAGCGACGCAAGCGCGTCTGCACGAGGAATAGGTAGACGCAGACGCCGCCGAGGATGATCAGGAACATCATCGTGGCGATCGCCGCGCCCATATTGGGGTCGCCGACCTGCAGCTGGAAACCGAAGAAGGCGCGGTAGAGGAAGGTGCCGAGGATATCGGTCGAATAGTTCGGCCCGGCCAAGGCGCCTTGCGCCGTGTAGATCAGGTCGAAAGCGTTGAAATTGCCGACAAAGGTCAGGATCGAGATAATGCCGATCGACGGCAGGATGAGCGGCAGCTTGATCTTCCAGAATTGCGCCATGCCGGTGATGCCGTCGCATTCGGCGGCCTCGATCACCTCTTCGGGGATGGACAGCAGTGCCGCATAGATCAGCATCATCGGGATGCCGACGAACTGCCACACTGAGATCAGGCTGAGCGCGGTCAGTGCATATTGCGCCTTGCCGAGCCAGGGCGTGAACAGGCTTTTCAGGCCGACAAGGTCCATCATATGCGGCGCCACGCCCCATAGCGGCGACAGTATCAGCTTCCAGGCGAAGCCGACGATAACGAAGGACAGGATCGTCGGCACGAAGATTGCCGTGCGGTAGAAGGCGGAAAACCGCAATCGGGGGCTGGACAGAAGTGCTGCCAAAAGGACGCCGATCGGGTTCTGCACCAGCATGTGGATGATGAAGAACCAGACATTGTTCCGCAGCGCGTTCCAGAAATTGACCGACCAGTTGGGATCACCGAACAGCATGCGGAAATTTTCCAGTCCGACGAACACCTGCGACTGGTTGATGTTGCGGAACAGCGACAGCTGCAGCGTGCCGGCCAGCGGCAAGATCATGATCGCCGTGTAGACCAGCAACGCCGGTGCCAGGAAAACGCCGATATGCCAGCGGAACGGTCTTTTCGGTGCTGCGGCCATGCGTTCGGTCCCCGCCGATCAGGTCTTGCTATTGCCGTCAAAAGCCACGGCGCCTCCCTCCCCCTCGAGGGGAGGGTGCCTCGCGAAGCGAGGCGGGTGGGGTCGGCCGAGGCAGCGCGCCATCGTCGTTCGACCGTGCTTTCCAGCAACGATCAAGCTGCCGCCTGCCTCGACCGACCCCCTCTGTCGCCTTTGGCGACATCTCCCCTTCAAGGGGGGAGATATCGCTTCGCCGCGCCTTACTTCGCCGGCTTGTACCAGCTGTCGAGGCCGTCCTGCAGCTTCTTGGCGGCAGCTTCCGGCGTGTCGGTGCCGTTGATGACGTTGGCCGATTCAACCCACGTCTCGTTTTCGAGGTTCGGCGTGCCGCGCGACAGGATCTGGTAGGTCGAGCGGATCGTCGACTTGCACTTGCCGCGCCAAGAGACGAATTCCTGGGCCAGCGGGTCTTCCATCTTCACCGGCGTGTTGTTCAGGCTGAAGAAGCCGGGCAGCGCGTTGGCGTAGATGGTAGCGAAATCCGGCGAGGCCACCCAGGACAGGAAGGTCTTGGCCGCATCCGCGTTCTTCGAGGCCGCATTGAGGCCCATGCCGATATCGGTGTGGTCGGAGATGTAGCAGGTGTCGCCGGCCTTCTGCACCGGCGGCGGGAAGGCGCCCATCTTGAATTGCGCCTGCGTGTTGAACAGGCCAATTTCCCACGAGCCGGCCGGGTAGATGGCGGCGCGGCCGAGCGTGAACAGGTTCTGGCTGTCCGGATAGGTCTGCGCCTCGAAGCCGTCGCCGAGATAGTCCTTCCACTTGGCCAGTTCCTTGTAGGGCTCGACCCACTGCGGATCGGTCAGCTTCTGCTCGCCCTTGATCAGCGCCAGGCGGCCTTCCTCGCCCTTCCAGTAATTCGGGCCGATGTTCTGGTAGCCCATGGTCGCGGCTTCCCAGAGATCCTTGGTGCCCATCGCCATCGGGATGTAGGTGCCGTCGGCCTTGATCTTGTCGAGCGCGGCGTAGAACTCCTCATTGGTCGTCGGCACCTTGATGCCGAGCTTGTCGAAGGCGTCCTTGTTGTAGATGAAGCCATGGATGACCGAGGCCATCGGCACGCAGAAGCTCGACTTGCCGTCGTCGGTCTGCCAGGCGGCCTTGGCAACATCGGAGAAGTTCTCCATGCCGGGCAGCGTCGAGATATCGGCGAGATTGCCCTTCTTGAAGAGTTCCAGCGATTTGTCGAACGGGCGGCAGGTGATCAGGTCGCCGGCCGAGCCGGCGGCGAGCTTGGCGCCGAGGGCGGCGTCATATTCGGTCGGCGCCGACGGTGCGAACACCACCTTGATGCCGGGGTTCTTGGCCTCGAAAGCCGGGATCAGCTTGTCCTTCCAGATGGCAAGGTCGTCGCCGCGCCAGCTTTCGATGTTGAGCGTTACGTCGTCGGCATAAGCCACCCCGGCGGTGCCGAGAATGCTGGTGCCGAGAAGAAGTGCCGTCAGTAGCTTCGTTGTCATGCTCAGTCTCCCTGTTGACCTTTTTCAGGTTCGGTTTTGATGAGAACGGAGGCATTGCGCCCCTTGCTCCCCTCGATCGCGGAAAGGGCTGGCCGCAGCTTGTGGCCGGTCCCTTCCAGTATCTTCTCGGCCGCATCGGCGCTGGCGGCGCCGGCGGCGAGCAGAATAGCGGTCTTGACGACGCCGCCGCTCTTATCGAGCAGGCGCGCCGCCTCGTCCTTGTCGCGCCCGCTGACGGCGGCAACGATGCGTGCGGCGCGGTCGCGCAGCTTGATGTTGTCGGCCGTGAGGTTGACCATGTAGCCATCATGGACATGGCCGAGATGGATGGCTGCCAGCGTCGACAGCATGTTGAGTGCGATCTTCTGGGCGGTACCGGCACCCATGCGCGTCGAGCCGGCAATCAGCTCGGGCGGCGTTTCGAGCAGGATGGCGATGTCGGCCAGCCGCAGCAGCAGCGCATCCCCGTTGTTGGCGACAGCAATGGTCGCCGCGCCGCGGCGCCTGGCATCCTCGATCGCCCTGACAGCATAAGGCGTCGAGCCGCTGGCCGAGACGGCGATCAGGCAGTCGCCCTTGCCAACGCCGGCGGCGGCGACCGCTGCCGAAGCTTCGTCAGTGTCATCCTCCGGCCCGCCGGCCAGTGTCTTGAAAGCTTCGTCGCCGCCAGCGATCAGGATGGCGATACGGTCGCGCTGGATGCCGAAAGTGCCCGGCAGCTCCAGCGCATCGGCCAATGCCATCAGGCCCGAGCTGCCGGCGGCCGCATAGGCGAGCTTGCCGCCGCTTTTCAGTCTGCTTGCGATGATTTCGGCTGCCGCGGCAATGGCAGGAATGGCGCCGTGAACGGCCTTGGCGGCCTCGATCTGCGCGTTGGCCAAAGAGGAAAGGACGGCTTCCGGGGCCTGGATATCCAGTCCCTCGGCATTGTGGTGAAGCGCTTCGGTGCGCGTTTCGGCCATCCGCTTTCCTCCAATCGAGAAAACCATACCAAAAAAATACCACTTGTCCACACGCATTAATCAAATCCTTGCGGTGGCGCAGGCTTGCGGACGAAATCAGCTGATTTTCCAACAAACTACGCCTTAACTTTTTTGAAACGGAAATTAATCCTTGGCTATTGGTATTTTATTGGTATTATCCGTCTGGAGGAGAAATCGCGTGAAATTCGTGCTCGGCATCGATGGCGGCGGCACCAGCTGCAGGGCGGCCCTTGCGACGGCCGATGGCAGCGTCCTCGGCCGCGCCAAAAGCGGCGCCGCCAACATCCGAACCGATCTCACCGGCGCCAGGGCCAACATCGTCGACGCGGCGCAGCAGGCCTTTGTCGCCGCGGGCAGAGATCCTGGACTGATCCCGCAAACTCCGGCCATTCTCGGCCTAGCCGGCGCCAATGTCGGCACCTACAGGCAGCAGCTCGAAGCGATCTTGCCGTTCCGCATCAGCCGTGTCGAGACCGACGCCGAGATCGCGCTGGAAGGCGCGGTCGGCTCTGGTGACGGCGCCATGGCCATACTCGGCACCGGCACCGCCTATATGGCGCGCAAGAACGGCCGATCGCGTGCCATCGGCGGCTGGGGGTTCCAGGTCGGCGACCAGGGCAGCGGCGCCCGCATCGGCCGCGACCTGCTCGAGCAGACGCTGCTCGCCTATGACGGCATCCGCGAAGGATCGCCACTGACGCAGGCCATGCTCGCCATCTTCCGCAACAATCCCGAGGATGTGGTCGAATTCACCACCAATGCCAAGCCCGGCGATTTCGGCGGCTTCGCACCCAAGGTGTTCGAACATGCCGAAAAAGGCGACGTCGTCGCTATCTGGATCCTCGACAAGGCGGTGGCCGATGTCGAGGCAGCACTTGGCGTGCTCGACCTTGGTGGCGACGATCCGCTTTGCCTGCTCGGCGGCCTGGCGCCGCTTTACGCGCCGCGCCTGTCGGCGCGCTACCGGGCGCTGCTGAAGCCGCCGCTCGACGACGCGCTGGGCGGCGCGGTTCAGATGGCGGTTCGGATTTTTACGAAGGCGGCGGAGGCGGCGCGATGAGCGACGCCGCCGACCAGATTTTCGCGGCGCTGAGACAATCGTCGCAGAGTGGCGCGCCACTCTATCTGCAGCTGAGGAAAAGCATCGAGGACGCCGTCAAACGCGGGCTGATCGGACCGGGCGATGCGCTGCCTTCCGAGCGCGACATCGCCAGCAAGGCCGATATTTCGCGCGTCACCGTGCGCAAGGCGGTGCAGGACCTGGTCAAGGGCGGCATCCTCGTCCAGCGTCATGGTTCCGGCACCTTCGTTGCGCCGCGCATGGAGCGCGTCGAGCAGTCCCTGTCGATGCTGACCTCGTTTACCGAGGACATGGCACGGCGCGGCATGGCGGTGCGTTCGGCCTGGCTCGACCGCGGCCTCTATCCGCCATCGCCCGACGAGATGATGGTGCTCGGCCTGGCGTCGAACGAATTGGTGGCGCGCGTCGCGCGCCTGCGCATTGCCAACGACACGCCGCTGGCGATCGAGCGCGCCTCACTATCGACAAGCGTGCTGCCCGATCCGGCGGCGATCGGTTCGTCGCTCTACGCGGCGCTGGAAAAGACCGGCAACAGGCCGGTGCGGGCGGTGCAGCGCATTTCCGCCACCAATCTCGGCGATGGCGACGCGCATCTGCTGGAAGTGCCGCCGGGCATTGCCGGCCTGCACATCGAGCGTATCTCCTATCTGGCGAGCGGCAAGGTGATCGAGTTCACCCGCTCCATCTACAGGGGCGACGCTTATGATTTTGTCGCCGAACTCCGGCTGAGCGGGCCGGGCGAAGAGGGCAGGCCATGACCGCAACAATGACCCATATGCGGCGCGAGATCGAGGAGATCCCGGAGGCCACCGCCCGCCTGCTCGACGGCTCGGCCGCCGTGCTGACGGTAGCCGGGCGCGGCATTCGCGAGCGCGACCCGAATTTCATCGTCACAGTGGCGCGCGGCTCGTCCGACCATGCCGCGACCTTCATGAAATATGCCGTGGAGCTGACCGCGGGCCTGGCGGTTGCATCGGTCGGCCCGTCGATCGCCTCGATCTATGGCGCAAAGCTCAAGCTGGGCGGCTCGGCCTGCCTGGCGATCTCGCAGTCGGGCAAGAGCCCGGACATCGTTGCGATGGCGCGAGCGGCGCGGGCCGGCGGTTCGCTGACCGTCGCCATCACCAACACCGCCGATTCGCCGCTCGCGCGGGCTTCGGACTACGCGATCGACATCCTTGCCGGACCGGAGCGCAGCGTCGCAGCGACGAAGACCTTCGTCAATTCGGCGGTCGCAGGGCTCGCTCTGATGGCGCATTGCACCGGCGACGACAAACTTCTGGCAGCACTTGCCCGCTTGCCGGAGCATTTTCGGAAGGCGATCGCTTGCGACTGGATGGCGCTGGCCGGGGCACTCGAGACGCCGAAATCGCTGTTCATCCTTGGCCGGGGCCCGTCGGCGGCGATCGCCAACGAGGCGGCGCTGAAATTCAAGGAAACCTGCGCCATGCATGCGGAAGCCTATAGTGCCGCCGAAGTCATGCACGGCCCGCTGGCGCTAGTCGGTCCCGGCTTCCCAGTGCTGGCGCTGGCTGCCCGCGATGCGTCCGAACCATCCGTCGCCGAGGCCGCCGACAGCCTGGCCGGCAAGGGCGCCGCTGTCTTTGTGACTTCGGACAAGGCAAAGAAGGCGCAGCCTCTGCCGCATGTCGCCACCGGTCATCCGCTGACCGACCCGCTGACACTGATCGTGTCGTTCTATGGTTTCGTCGAGGCTTTTGCCCGCCATCGCGGCCTCGACCCAGACACGCCGCCCAATCTGCGCAAGGTGACGGAAACGCTATGAGCGATCGCTTTGCGCTGACCGGCGCCCGGATATTCGATGGCGATGACTGGCACGACAATGCGGCGCTTGTCGTGCGCGACAGCCTCGTCGAGGCCATCGTTGCCGCCGGCGCCGTTCCATCCGGTGTTGCGCCTATCGAGACCGGCGGCGGTATGCTGGTTCCGGGTTTCGTGGATTTGCAGGTCAATGGCGGTGGCGGCGTCATGCTCAACGACCATCCCGACGTCCCCTCGATCGAGACCATCTGCCGGGCGCACGCGCCCTTCGGCACGACGGCGCTATTGCCGACGCTGATCACCGACACGTCCGAGATCACCGCCGCGGCGGTTGCCGCCGGAGCAGAGGCCGCACAACGGAAGGTGCCGGGCTTCCTAGGCCTGCATCTCGAAGGCCCGCATCTGTCGATCGCCCGCAAGGGCGCACATGACCCGGCCTTGATCCGGCCGATGCTAGATCCCGACCAGGCGATGCTGATCGCGACGCGGAAAAACCTGCCGGTGCTGCTGACTACGGTGGCGCCCGAATCCGTCGAGCCCGACCAGGTATCGGCGCTCAGCAATGCCGGCGTCATCGTCAGCATCGGCCATTCCGATACCGACTATGCCACGGCCCGCACCTTTTCCGAGGCCGGCGCAAAGGTGGTCACCCATCTTTTCAACGCGATGAGCCAGATCGGCAATCGCGAGCCGGGGCTGGCGGGCGCGGCAATCGATACCGGCACATTCTATGCCGGCATCATCGCCGACGGTATCCATGTCGATCCGGCCACCATGGCCATCGCCTTGCGCGCCAAGCAGGGGCCGGGCAAGATCCTGCTCGTCACCGACGCCATGGCGACGATCGGCACCGACATGACCTCGTTCACGCTGAACGGTCGCACCATCCACCGCAAGGATGGCAGGCTGACACTTGCCGACGGCACGCTGGCGGGCGCGGATCTCGACATGATTTCCGCGGTGCGCTTCGTGCATCGCGTGGTCGGTCTCGACCTCGACGAAGCCTTGCGCATGGCCTCGCTCTATCCGGCGCAGGCGATCGGCCAGTCGCACCGGCTCGGGCGCTTCGCCAGGGGAACCGCCGCCAACATCGTTTCGTTGTCGGACGATCTGGACATGAAAAGCGTCTGGATCGACGGCGCCAGGGTTTTTGCAGCCAGCCCTGCTTGTTAGGGTTAGCCGGCTTTGGACGTATAGAGGTCTTTGTAGGCTTCGCGCAGCAGGTTCTTCTGCACCTTGCCCATCGTGTTGCGCGGCAGTTCGTCGACGAAGATCACCTGTTTCGGATGCTTGTACCTGGCGAGGTGCCCAGCGATGGCCTCGATGATCGCGGCGGCGCTGATCGTCGAGCCCGGCGCCCTCACCACGATCGCCGTGACACCCTCGCCGAAATCCGGATGGACAACGCCGATGACAGCGCTTTCGGCAACACCGGCAAGAGCGTCGATCTCGCTCTCCACTTCCTTCGGGTAGATATTGTAGCCGCCGGAAATGATCAGGTCCTTGCCGCGGCCGACGATGTGGACATAGCCGTCGGCATCGATCAGCCCGAGATCGCCGGTGATGAAGTAGCCGTCGTCGCGGAATTCCGCCCTGGTCTTTTCCGGCATGCGCCAGTAGCCGCAAAAGACGTTCGGGCCCTTGACCTCGATCATGCCGACCTCGCCCGGGGCAAGTGTTTCGCCGCCATCGGGATCGGAGATGCGCAGGCAGACGCCGGGCAAAGGGAAGCCGACCGTGCCGGCACGCCGCTCGCCCTCGTACGGGTTCGACGTGTTCATGTTGGTCTCGGTCATGCCGTAGCGCTCGAGGATGGCGTGGCCGGTGCGCTCGCGCCACGCTCTGTGCGTCTCGGCCAAAAGCGGTGCCGAGCCGGAAATGAACACCCGGATGTTTTTCGCCGCTTGCCGGTTCAAACCGTCCTGCTGCAGCAGGCGGACGTAGAAGGTCGGCACGCCCATCAGCGCGGTGGCGCGCGGCAGTAGCGAGACGATGCGGGTCGGGTCGAATTTGGTTTCGAACAGCATCGAGGCGCCGGCCATCAGGACGACATTGGTGGCGACGAAAAGGCCATGCGTGTGGAAAACCGGCAGCGCGTGAATCAGCACGTCTGCGGCAGTGAAGCGCCAGAGGTCGACCAGCACCCGCGCATTCGAGGCGAGGTTTTCGTGGCTGAGCATGGCGCCTTTCGAACGGCCGGTGGTGCCGGACGTGTAGAGGATCGCGGCAAGGTCGTCCGGTCCGCGCGCCACATCGTGGAAGTCCACGGCCGCCTCAGAGGCTCGATCAGTCAACGAACCCTCGCCCTTGCTGCCGAGTGTCGCGACCGCAGCGCCCGAGGTCTGCGCCAAAGCGCCGATCTCGCCCGCTCGCGCCGGGTCGCAGACGACCAGTCGCGGCTCGGCATCCCTGAAGAAATAGTCGAGCTCGGTCAGCGTATAGGCGGTATTGAGCGGCAGGAAGATCGCGCCGGCACGCAGGCAGGCGAGATAAAGGAAAATGGCCTCCGGGCTCTTCTCGACCTGAACGGCGACGCGGTCGCCGGCTTCGACGCCCAGCTGCGACAGCGCATGCGCCAGTTGAGCGGAGCGCGCCAGCGTCTCGCCATAGCTGATCGAGCGCCCATCCTCTGTCTCCATCAAAAGGCGTTCGGGCGCGGGCATCCGGGCACGGAAAGCATCGAACAGATGGTTGCTCATATTTCCCCCCGAGCGGCTGGTCCGGCCGGACGGCAGCGGTCAGCCGGCCGCCTTGTCCGCCGCTGCCCTGATTGCCTCGATGTTTGCCCGGTAGGCGTCGACGCTGCCGCCCTTGAAGATAGCCGCGCCGGCGACCAGCACGCTGGCGCCGGCCGCGGTGACAAGGGGCGCAGTTTCAGGCGAAATGCCGCCGTCGATCTCGATCCGGATCGGCCGGTTGCCGATCAGCGCCTTCACCCGCTTCACCTTGTCGACGATCGCTGGAATGAAAGCCTGGCCGCCGAACCCCGGATTGACCGTCATGATCAGGACCAGATCAAGCCGGTCGAGCACGTATTCGATCATCGTTTCCGGTGTCGCCGGGTTGAGTGACACGCCGGCCTTCTTGCCAAGGTTTTTGATCGTCTGCAGCGAGCGGTCGAGATGTGGCCCGGCTTCGGCGTGCACCGTGATGCCGTCGCAGCCGGCCTCGGCGAAGGCGGCCAGATAGGGGTCGGCCGGCGCGATCATCAGATGGCAGTCGAAAAACGCCTCGGTGCGGTTGCGGATCGCCTTGATCACCGGTGGCCCAAACGTGATGTTCGGGACGAAATGCCCGTCCATGACGTCGAGGTGGATCCAGTCGGCGCCGGCGGCCGTCACCGCCTCGACCTCGTCGCCGAGCTTCGAGAAATCGGAAGCAAGCACCGATGGCGCGATCAGGGTTTTTTTGCTCATGATGCGGCCTTCCCGTACGCCCCGGTTTGCGGACCCTCTGTCTGTATCGACTGCCTAGACCATGAGTCCGGAAAGTGGAAGCCGGTTTGTCCTTCCGCCGATGCAGCGGCTTCAGGTTTGCGCTGCCTTCTCATCTGCCCGCTGAAGAAAAACCCCGCCGGATCGCTCCGGCGGGTATTGGGTGACGAGTACGGTCACTGTTTGAAGTTCTGGATTTCCCGCGCCGTATCCTATTGCTCCGGCTGCGGCTTGCGCCTTGGCACGACCTGCTGAGGAACATTCGGATTCAGCAGCAGGTTCGGCTCAAGCGTCGATTTCCTGCGGACCGGGACGCAGTCCGGATATCGTCCGACCGTTCCGATAGGGCAGCGCCGCTTGATGATCGGCTGGCACTGGCCATTGATCGGCCGCGCGCCCGGTGCGCATTCCAGCCGTGGTTTGCGGCAGGCGCCGTCGCGCAGCTCTGTCCCACGCGGACAGACGCAGGCGCCGCGCTTGTTGTGGATCTGGCCAGGTATCGGGCACTCCACCACAACCGGCTTCTTGCGCCTGCAGGCATTGCCCTGCAGTTCCGTGCCCCGGGGGCAGACGCAATCGCCGTTGGCGTCGTGGATCTGACCACGGATCGTGCACTGCTTGGGCTGCGGCCGAATTGGCCGGCAGGCATTGCCCCTGACTTCCGTGCCCCTCGGGCAGATGCAATCGCCAGCGGCGTTATGGATCTGGCCCCGAATGGTGCACTGTTCGGGCTTTGGCTGGATTGGCCGGCAGGCATTGCCCCTGACTTCCGTACCTCTCGGGCAGACGCAATCGCCAGCGGCGTTGTGGATCTGACCCCGAATGATGCATTGCTCGGGCTGCGGCTTGTTGCCCACGCAAGCGCCGTTCTCCAGCTCGGTCCCGCGCGGGCAGACGCAGCGTCCGTCATCGGTACGGATCTGGCCTTTGAGCAGGACGCAAGGTTTTGGCTTCGGCACGATGACCGTGCCTCCGCCGGACAAGCATTGGCCGTTACGGAAGGTCGTGCCTGGCGGGCAGACGCAGTTGCCGGCGTCGTTCATGACGAAGCCTTGCGAGCATTCCTTCTTCACCTCATGCGTGATGATGAAGGGATGGCAGGCATAGGCCTTGCCGCGATCGCCCTGCACATTGGCGGCACCACGAGACAACACGTCGCCACCGCCTTGCACCGGCGTCTTCGGAGACAGCACGCCGACGCAGTTCTGGCCGTTGACAGTGCCCTGCAGATTGGTCAGACGGCCATCGTCGGGAATGATCACGGTCACATTGTGCACATGGCTTTCCCCGGCGCCGAGCGTCAGTTGGGCGATGCAGGACAGAGGCAAGGTTGCCGGCTCCTGCGAGCAGCCGAAGGGCGGATCGATCGAGGTGATCGCAACGCCTTCCAGCCGGCCGAGGCCTTCGACGCCGATCGCATCGCCGATGCGAACCGGACCGGAGAAGGCGCTCGTCCCATCGTTCGTGATGGTGATCTTGAACGAGCAGGGCTGGCCGGGCTTGCACTCGGCGTCGCCAGTCTTCTCGACGCGGATGGTCGAGGCGCCGCCGCCCTTGGCGCAGGCCTGGCCGATCGGATAGACGATATCGTCTCCCGGAGCCGGGCCGTAGGAGCCGCGTGCGCAGTTCTCGAATTCGCCGTTCGCGGCAACCGTCACGTCGAAATGGCGGCTGGTTCCAGGCGTCATAACGGCGCCGGGAATCTGGCACGACAGCGCATTGGCCGGAACCGGTCCGCAAGCCCATTCCGCGCCGTCTGGGGTGACGCTCTGGATCTGGACCGGCGCTCCGCCGGCTATCAGCGTCGCGGCATCGTTGACCCGCACCGGACCGGTCGGGGCTGTGGCGCCGAGGCTGATGACGGTAATGCGGCAGGAAACGACCGCAGCACCGGCCAGCGAGCCATTGCACACCTTGGTGATGCGCATGGCCGGCTGCCCGCCATTCGGATGACGGATGCGTTCCTTGGCGCAGGCCCTGTTGTTGGTGATGTCGTTCTCACCGGGAATGGCCTTCACCTCGGCGCAGTTCTCGACACTATCGGGCCGGAAGTTGGCCGGCATCACCGCCCTGACGAAGATCGGCGTCGAGGCGCCCGGCATAAGCGCGATGCCGGGATTGTCGCAGCGGAACTTGCCGGAACCGTTCGGTCCGCACGTCCATGGCGGCGTCGGGCCGAAGGTCGAGGATGCCGGCGCGCCGCCCGGATAGCTATCGACGACCGTCAGCGGCCCATTGTAGGGGACGCTGCCATTGTTGATGATGTCGATCACGAAGGTGCAGACGCCATCGGCCGAACAGAATTCGGTGCGGGCGCGCTTCTTCAGGATCAGGTCGACCTTCTTCTCCACCGGTGGCCGGCAGTCGCGGTCACGATCGCCACGGCGGCAGACCGGGATCGACGCACAGCCGCGGTCGTTTAGCTGGCTGCCGAAAAGCGGCTTGCCGCTGGCGCCGTAATTGTAGGTGGCGCAGTTGCGCAAAACGCTGCCTTGCCAGCCTGCGGCCGGCTTGAAGCCGAGCTTGAGGTCGACAGAGGCACCCGGATTGAGCGTGGTCACCGGATGGGTGCAAATCATCGGGGTGATTCCAGGCGCGCAGACCCAAGGCGGGTTCGGCCCTGAATCGAGGGTGGAGCCGGCCGGCAGGGTGACTTCGTCGAGCACGATCTTGCCGTAGTAGGGCGCATCGCCGACATTGGTGACCCTGATGGTGAAGTCGCAGCCGCCCGCCATCGTGCAACGTTGCACGTCGGCACGCTTTTCGACTTTCAGATCCGGTTCCTTGTCCTTCGGCGGGCACCTCTGGTCACGCGGGATGACGATGTCGATGGTCTGCGTACAGCACAGGCCCCAGCCCTCCTTCGGGCCGGCATAGGTTTCGATACCGGTGACGATGATGTGGATGACGTCGCCCGGTGAGGCGCCGACGATCTTCCAGTTGAGCACACCGCCGCCGGCCGGCACCAATTGGGTGTCGGGAATGATTGTGATGCCGGGTGTCGTCGTCGAAAGCTGCACCCATTTGCCAGCCATCTCTGGGCCGACCGGCATATGGTAGATGAAGGCGCCGCCGCCGGGCACGCAATCGACCGTGCCTCGCTCCACCTTGAAGCATTCACGATTGCCAGGAGGTGGAGGCGGTGGGTTGCACTCGGTGACGTCGATCTTGATCGACGTCTTTGCACCCGTGAGGTAATTGCCGTCGTCCGGCTTGCCCGGATCCTGCGACAGGATTTCGATGCCGGCGCCGCGTTCGCGGCTCACCTTGACCACGCCCTGGTTGTTAACGATTGCCGGCGACGGAAACGCCGCATGGTCGATCTTGGCGGTGATCTGGAAGGTGATGGCGCGCTCGTTCGCAGCGCCGATGCCGTCGAGGTCGCTGGCGGAAATCCGGAAATCGGACACCGTCGCCGTATCGTCCGGGCCAGCCGAACTGCTGATCGCAGCGCCGGGCAGCGGTCCGCCGGATGCGTCGGTGCCGTCGCCGGTCACATGCACGCCGACAATCCGCAGGCCGTGCGGGAGTTGGTCCCTGAAGTCGAGCCTGACCTTTTTCAGCATGGCCGCGAGGCCCGGGCCGGCAAAACCCTGCGGATTGCCGCGCAAGCCAAAGCTCAGCGAGTATACGACATAGTCGCAGCCTCTCTGGCCGCCTTTCTTGGTGAAGAAGGGCACGATCCGGCCCGGCTCCGGGTTGACGATGCGAGGATTGTCGAAATCGAGCTTGGGATCTGGAATGACAGTGCCTGCATCGGCAGGCTTGGCCTTGGCCGGAGCAAGGTCTTCAGCGAAGCCTTGCAGCGGGCTCAGCATGGCGACCGCGATACCGGCCGCCATCAGCCAGCGCGCGCCGCGCCTGGCGAGTGACAGGGGTTTCATGATGGTCTCCATGACGAATGATTGTTTGCCGGTTGATTGGCTGCTCGTCGCAAGCGGGGACTGTGCAAAATTGCTCATCTTCCCCTTCTCACGGTTCGCAGCTGACGGCTGGGGTTCTGAGCGGCAAGGTCATCTTGCAGCAAGGGTAGTAGCCACCCTTGTCGCGGTCGGACTGCCTGTAGAAGCAGAGCCCGACATCGACCCTGTCGCCAGGATAATGGCCGGTGATACCGATCGTGAATGGCGCGCCGGGCGCATGCGACAGGGGCGAAGTCACCCCGACGCCAGGCGTCCTGGACAGAGCCTTGATCGAATCGCCGCCGAAGCCGGTATGGTCATGAAGATAGAGATCGGCCTCGAGGCCGGAGGGCGTGCAGAAATACTCGACATCCTCGACATCAAGGCAAGGAGGCAGATTGCCGGGGGGCGGGAAGTCCGGCGGATAGAACGGTGGCAGATAGCCGCCCGGCACCTGCTCGTAATAGCCGGCACGGCCTTCGCAGGGGCGCCAGACCTCGACGTCGCCGACATGGCCTTCCACTTCCGGGTCTTCGAAATAAGTGTCGAAATCGACGAACCACGAGCCGAAAGGCGGCACGTTGGCCGGCCTGACCAGCGCCGTCGGCGTGATCTGCACGCCGTGCACGGCAAGCGGCCCCCCGGCTGCGAGCTGTTCGGCGAGCGCCGGGTTGTCGCGCAACTTGTCGCCGGTATCGACCAGCGTGTCGGTGCAGATGCCGGTATCGAGATTGCCTTCGGAATCGTAGCCATATTGCAGGTCGAGGCCGCCGGCCGACTGCCGGTTGTCTTGCGGGAAGCCGACCGCATATTCCTGCGGCACTTCCACCCAAACCGATTCCGTTGCCGGATCGTCCGGATTTTCGCGCCAGTAGCGGATGACCTCACCCTTGCCGGAATCGGCGAACTGGCTGTAGTCGTAGCGGTTTTCCACCGGGCCGCGCTGAGCCAGATACATGAAGCCCTTGTTGTCAAAGGCGATGTCGGTGACCGCGTAATCCTTGTCGGCCTTGACGGTCAGCTCCCAGCGCGGGTCGCCGAAGCTGCCGTCGCCGGCAATGCCCACCGACCAGATCTCCGCCTTTTCCCCGACCGAGTAATAGAGCCGGCCGCCACGATAGGCGACCGACCAGACGCGGCGCTCGTCCTGTGTGTAGCCCCAGCTATCGGGGTCCTCGCTGTCGAAGGCAGCACCCTGGATGTCCATCACCGAGCCGTCGTCGGCGACTGGGGGCAGCCCGTGCGCCGGGCGGCCGGCGACGCCGTGGTCGAACGTGTCGACTAGCGCGCCATTGGCGTCGATGCGGTGGATAAGGCCGGTGTCGAGATCGCTGGCGAAGAACTGGCGGTGGATATTGTCGAAAGTGACGTCGCCGATGCCGGGACCGCTATTGGCGTCGATATCGGCGAATTTCGAGACGGCGCCGGTGATGCCATCGATCTTCCAGATCGTTCCGGGGCCGCCGCCGTTTTCGGTGCCGAACTGGCCGTCCATGAAGACCGCGTCAGCCGTGCCGCGGCGCTGCCGCTCCGGCCGGCCGTCGGCATCGCCGTCTGGTGTGACGATGCGGATGCCGTGCAGCGAGGTGGCGCCGGCATAGAGGTTTGGAATGGCCGAGGGAACGCCGTCGCGCACGCCGTCGTCATAAGTGATGCCGAACACCTGGCCGATTTGCTCGGCCGTGACCTCGAAGGGTGGCGGGGTGAAGACCAATTGGCCAGACGCCGGCCCGCCCAGCCTTGAAACGTCGAAGACGCGCAAGGTTGCGCGCGCCGTGTCGATGAAGGTCTCGTCGACCGGATCGACGCCCGGCGGCAGGCCTTCCTCGAAATTGGGGATGATGGTGCCAGAGAATCCGGTCACTGCCATCGAGCCGGGATAGATGATCTGGGTTTCCTGGGCCTGTGCCGAGCCGCCGAGCCAGAGCCCAGCGGCGAGTGCCAAGGCCGATAATCCGCTGGCAGCCTGGATTGCGCGGCGCAAATGGCCGGCACGAGAGCGCACGGACGCGCCATGGTCGCAAGACATGGATCTCCCCCCACAGGTCATGGGAGAAACATCCGGTCTCGGCGCGCAAATCAGGGCAAGGCGCGGCGTTCCGGCACGTTCATCCCTGATCGAATTGTCTGCTTTCCTCACCGTCATGATACGCCGGCGTCCGCGCAGGGTCAACGGAACCAGCGGAAAGCCCAGCGCATCGACCCGGTCCCGAAGGCGACTGTCGCGCTGAGTTCCTGCTGTTCCCGGAGACCATCGAGCCTCTGGATCTGTGGTCATGGGGCTTTCCTTTCCGGGGCCGCACCACGCGGCACCTGAGCGTCAGTCGCGAGGTGAGGCGGAAAGGTTCATGGACCGGGGCCGGGCCGGCTGGATCACGGCCGGAAAATACGGGCCTGCCGGTCCCGAATCCGATCAACCGCGATGAATGGTGAACGCCTTGCGCAGAATGCTTGCGCGCCACGCAGCCTGTTCTTATATACGCGCCAAGCCGTCCAGCGCCGAATGCCGGTTGCCGGAGCGGAATTTCTTGTGAACAGGGGCTTTCGTCGGAACGCCTGTACGGGTCCTGAGAGCCTGCTTAGCGGAGAGATTAGAGAAATGGCAAAAGTAATCGGTATCGATCTGGGAACAACCAACTCCTGTGTCGCCATCATGGACGGCAAGGAATCCAAGGTCATCGAGAATGCGGAAGGCGCGCGCACGACCCCTTCGATCGTCGCCATCAACAGCGACGGCGAGCGCCTCGTCGGCCAGCCGGCCAAGCGCCAGGCGGTCACCAATCCTGAAAACACCATTTTCGCGGTCAAGCGCCTGATCGGCCGCCGCTATGACGATCCGGTGACGGAGAAGGACAAGAAGCTTGTCCCCTACAAGATCGTCAAGGGCGACAATGGCGATGCCTGGGTCGAGGCCGGCGGCAAGAACCAGTCGCCCAGCCAGATCTCGGCGATGATCCTGCAGAAGATGAAGGAAACGGCGGAAGCCTATCTCGGCGAAAAGGTCGAGAAGGCGGTCATTACCGTTCCGGCCTATTTCAACGACGCCCAGCGCCAAGCCACCAAGGATGCAGGCAAGATCGCCGGCCTGGAAGTGCTGCGCATCATCAACGAGCCGACGGCGGCAGCACTTGCCTATGGCTTGGACAAGAAGGAAGGCAAGACGATTGCCGTCTATGACCTTGGCGGCGGCACGTTCGACATTTCGGTGCTCGAAATCGGCGACGGCGTGTTCGAAGTGAAGTCGACCAATGGCGACACCTTCCTCGGCGGCGAGGATTTCGACATGCGTTTGGTCGAATATCTGGCGGCCGAGTTCAAGAAGGAACAGGGTATCGACCTGCGGAACGACAAGCTCGCCCTGCAGCGCCTCAAGGAAGCGGCTGAAAAGGCCAAGATCGAGCTGTCGTCCACCACGCAGACCGAGATCAACCTGCCCTTCATCACCGCCGATGCCAGCGGCCCTAAGCACCTGACGCTAAAGCTGACGCGTGCGAAGTTCGAGAGCCTTGTCGAAGATCTCGTCCAGCGCACCATCGAGCCCTGCAAGGCGGCGCTCAAGGATGCCGGCCTCAAGGCCGCTGAGATCGACGAGGTCGTTCTGGTCGGCGGCATGACCCGTATGCCCAAGATACAGGAGATCGTGAAGCAGTTCTTCGGCAAGGAACCGCACAAGGGCGTCAACCCGGATGAGGTCGTCGCACTTGGCGCTGCCATCCAGGCCGGCGTGCTGCAGGGCGACGTCAAGGACGTGCTGTTGCTCGACGTGACGCCGCTGTCGCTCGGCATCGAGACGCTGGGCGGCGTATTCACGCGGCTGATCGAGCGCAACACGACGATTCCGACGAAGAAGAGCCAGGTGTTCTCGACGGCTGAGGATTCGCAGTCGGCGGTGACCATCCGCGTCTTCCAGGGTGAGCGTGAAATGGCCGCCGACAACAAGGCGCTCGGCCAGTTCGACCTGGTCGGCATCCCGCCTGCGCCGCGTGGCGTGCCGCAGATCGAGGTCACGTTCGACATCGACGCGAACGGCATCGTCAACGTTTCGGCCAAGGATAAGGGCACCGGCAAGGAGCACCAGATCCGCATCCAGGCGTCTGGCGGCCTTTCGGACGCTGACATCGAGAAGATGGTCAAGGATGCCGAGGCCAATGCCGAAGTCGACAAGAAACGTCGCGCACTGGTCGAGGCCCGCAACCAGGCCGAGGCTCTGGTGCATTCCTCGGAGAAGTCGCTGAAGGACTATGGCGATAAGGTCTCGGAGACCGACCGCACGGCGATTGCCGATGCGATCGCGGCGTTGAAGACCGCTGCCGAAGGCGATGATGTGACCGAGATCGAGGCCAAGACGCAGACGCTCGCCGAAGTCTCGATGAAGCTCGGCCAGGCGATGTACGAGGCTTCGCAGAAGGAAGCCGCCGAGGCCGACGCCAAGGCTGATGCCGCCAAGGACAGCGATGTGGTCGATGCCGATTTCGAGGAAATCGACGAAGACGACGAGAAGAAGAAGTCGGCCTGAACCGCCTGACGGTACAGGTAAGCAAAAAGCCCGGCGCACAGCCGGGCTTTTTTGCAACCCTTTGCCGGAAAAACGCCGAGCTACCCGAAAAAATGCGGACAAAGCCTCGTAGACACTGGCATCCCGGCTCCATCACACCTAAATCGGAACAGCGTGCCGGCAAACGACGCAACGATACTTCAAGACGTTGACTATCCGGACTGCGGGAAAACATGAAAGCTGATTTTTACGAAACGCTGGGCGTGCAAAAAGGCGCCGACGAGAAGGAGCTCAAGAGCGCTTTCCGCAAGCTGGCCATGCAGTTCCATCCCGACCGCAACCCAGGCGACCATGCCTGCGAGCACAAATTCAAGGAAATCAACGAAGCCTACGAAACGCTGAAGGACCCGCAGAAGCGCGCCGCCTACGATCGCTTCGGCCACGCCGCCTTCGAGCACGGCGGCATGAATGGCGGGGCGCAAGGCTTTGGCGCCGGCGGCTTCGCCGACATTTTCGAGGACATTTTCGGCGACATGATGGGCGGGCGCCAGCGTCGCTCGTCCGGCGGTCGCGAGCGCGGCGCCGACCTGCGCTATAATATGGAAATCACGCTGGAAGAGGCATTTTCCGGCAAGACCGCGCAGATCCGCGTGCCGGCATCGATCTCCTGCTCGGAATGCTCGGGCAGCGGCGCCAAGCCCGGCACCCAGCCCGTCACCTGCTCGATGTGCAACGGCCACGGCAAGGTGCGCGCCACGCAAGGGTTCTTCTCGATCGAGCGCACCTGCCCGCAATGCCAGGGGCGCGGCCAGACCATCAAGGATCCATGTCCGAAATGCGCCGGCCAGGGCCGCGTCACCGAGGAGCGCTCGCTGTCGGTCAACATCCCTGCCGGGATCGAGGACGGCACCCGCATCCGGCTTGCCAATGAGGGCGAGGCCGGCCTGCGCGGCGGCCCATCGGGCGATCTCTACATCTTCCTCGCGGTCAAGCCGCACGAGTTCTTCCAGCGCGACGGCGCCGATCTTTATTGCAAGGTGCCGATCTCGATGACGACGGCAGCACTTGGCGGCTCGTTCGAGGTGACGACATTGGACGGCACCCAGACGAAGGTGAAGGTGCCGGAAGGCACCCAGAACGGCCGCCAGTTCCGCCTCAAGGGCAAGGGCATGCCGGTGCTGCGCCAGCCCAATATCGGCGACCTCTACATCCAGACCGTGGTCGAGACGCCGCAGAACCTTTCGCGCCGCCAGCGCGAATTGCTGGAGGAATTCGAGCAGCTTTCCTCAAAGGACAATTCGCCCCAGTCGAGCGGATTTTTCGCCCGCATGAAGGACTTTTTCGAAACGTTCGGCGAGCATTGAAGCTGATCCCTGGAAACGCTTCCCGAGCGTCATCAACACCTTATCCGGGGATTCGCCTTGTCTTGCACCTCGTAGCTGCTAAGTAGCATGCGAGGGAGCGTTGAGGAGGACTTTCGATGACGCGTAGTCCCGGACTGCGAAAGACGCTGGCGGAAAAGTTCGACGACGAACTGAAGTTCTTCAAGGGCTGGATCGACAAGCCGAAGGCGGTCGGTTCGATCGTCCCGACCAGTTCCATCACCGCGCGCAAGATGGCCTCGATCGTCAATCCGAAATCCGGCCTGCCGGTGCTCGAGGTCGGGCCTGGCACAGGCGTCATCACGCGCGCCATCCTCGCTCAGGGCATAAAGCCTGAAAATCTCTACGCGGTCGAATATTCCACTGATTTCGTGCGCCATCTGCGCCAGCTTTATCCAGGCGTCAACGTCATCGAGGGCGACGCCTTCAATCTCGACGCGACGCTCGGTGACAAGCGCGATCTGGTCTTCGATTCGGTGATATCGGGCGTGCCGCTGCTCAACTTCCCGGTCGCCCAGCGCATCGCCTATGTCGAGAGCCTGCTCGACCGCATCCCGGCGGGCCGGCCGATCGTGCAGCTGACTTACGGGCCGCTGTCGCCGATCCCGCCGGGCCGCGGCGACTATACGGTCGAGCATTTCCATTTCGTCATCCGCAACATTCCGCCGACGCAGCTTTGGATCTACCGACGCGGGGCCGCCTGAATTGCAGCGTTGGGTTTGAATAGCACTTGTCTTATACCCATCGGGTGACAAGGCAGACCCCATGGCTGTGATCCCGAAAATTCTCGTCGTCGCCGGTTCGGTGCGCAGCGGCGCCTATAGCGCCAGGACCGCCGACGTTGCGCAGAAGGAACTTGCCATGCAGGGCGCGGAGGTGACCCGCATCTCGCTCGCCGACTATCCGTTGCCGATCCTCGACCAGGATCTGGAAAAGGAAGAAGGCATTCCCGAAAACGCCGTCAAGCTCGGCCGGATGATCGCCGCCCATGACGGGCTGCTGATCGCGACGCCCGAATATAACGGCTCCATTCCACCGCTGCTCAAGAACACCATCGACTGGGTAAGCCAGCTGCGCAAGGATGGCGGCCAGACGTTCAGGCCGCTTGCCGGCAAGGTTGCCGGCCTCTGCTCGTCTTCCAACGGACCCTTCGGCGGGATACGCTGCATCAACCATCTGCGCGCCGTTCTGGTGCGCTGCCGGATGGAGGTGGTGACACCGGAATGCTCGGTGCCGGAGGGCGGCAACGCCTTCGACGACGAGGGCAACTTCAGGGACGAGAGACTACGCCAATCGATGGAGCACCTATGCCGAACGCTGATCGAAACCTCGCGCATGCTGTCGACGCGGATCGAGGCATGATCCCGGACGCCGCGCATGCCGACACGATGCAGGAAAGGCTGATCGTCGGCCTCGACCTGCCGACGCTGAAGGAAGCCGAGAAAGCGGTGCGCGAGCTCGACGGGATCGTCTCCTTCTACAAGATCGGTTACCAGCTCGCCTTTGCCGGCGGGCTCGACTTCGCCCGCGAGCTGGCCAGCGGCGGCACCAGGATCTTTCTCGACATGAAGCTGCTCGACATCGATAACACGGTGGCCAAGGGGGTCGACAACATCGTCAGGATGGGCATGAGCATGCTGACCATCCATGCCTATCCGAAGACGATGAAGGCGGCGGTCGAGGCTGCGAAGGGCAGCGACCTTTGCCTGCTCGGGGTCACCGTGCTGACCTCGATGGACGAGCAGGACGTGATCGACGCCGGCTATGAATATGATCCGCATACGCTGGTGCTGAGGCGCTCCGAGCAGGCGCTACATGCCGGCATGGGCGGCATCGTCTGCTCGGCCGAGGAAGCGGAGGCGGTGCGCCGCATCGTCGGCCCCAACCTGGCCGTCGTGACGCCGGGGATCCGGCCCACGGGCAGCGACCATGGCGACCAGAAGCGGGTGGTGACGCCGGCGCAGGCGATCCGCAACGGCTCCAGCCACCTCGTGGTCGGCCGGCCGATCGTCGGCGCGGCCGACCGGCGGGCGGCAGCTGAAGCCATCCTCGATGAAATGCGCTCGGCATAAGGACCAAAAACCAGGAGAAACCGATGCCCAAGGGATACTGGATCGCTCGCGTCGACGTGCGCGATGCGGAAGGCTACAAGGACTATGTCGCAGCCGCCAAGCTGGCCTTCGACCGCTTCGGCGCCAAGTTCCTGGCGCGCGGCGGCGCGCATGAGAAGGCCGAGGGGCCGGGCCGCGACCGCAATGTGATCATCGAGTTTCCGTCACTTGCGGCGGCGCATGACTGCTACCACTCGCCCGAATACCAGCGCGCGGTCGCGATCCGCCAGAAGGTGGCTGATGGTGAAATCGTGCTGGTCGAGGGGATTTAGGCGCGAAGTCGGTTCATCGCGGTCTCGGCCATCGCATTGGCGAGGCTCAGGCCCCATTGCTGGCGACAGTAATCGCGGAAATCGAAGCAGGGCAGGCCGGGGCAGACCTCGAACTCGATGAGGTGCACGCTGTCGTCGGCTTCGACCCGGAAGTCGATGGAAAACACATCCCGCAGGCCAAGCCCGACCATCAGGCTTTCGGCGATGCGACGAATTCTTGCATCGGCTCGAGGCTGGCTGGCGCCAACGGGAAGCAGCAACGGCTCAGCGTAATTTCCCGCGGCTTTCGCCGCTACACCGGTATCGCCGTAAAGCGCCAGGCTGTCCTGCATGGTCTGGAAATCGCTGCCCGAATCGACAAGGGCGATGCCGATCGCCTCGGCGCCGGTATCCGGCTTCAATCCGAGAAAACTGGCGCGCGCGTTGCGGCCGGCGACATAGGGCTGGACCACGACATCGTCGCGATAGGCGGCGAAGACGCGCCGGCTAAGCTCCAGCGCGTGGCCGAGATCGTGGCAGCGCGAATCCGGCCAGATGCCGATCTTGGCGCCGAGCCGGTTCGGCTTGACGAACCAGCCGGCGGGCGAGTCCGGCGGCGCGACCAGCCAGGCTCCGTCACGGGCAAGGCCCGCCCGCGGCACCGGCAAGCCAAGCGCGCCGAGCACGGCGCCGGAACGGAACTTATCCTGACAGAGCGCAAAAAGCGCATCGTCGGCGCCGATCGCCTTCAGGCCGTTCAGCCGTGCCAGAGCTGGTGCCGCGCCGCCGCGGAAATAGGCGATGCCGTCGGTCAGTGTCCAGACGAGCGTGGTCTTCGGGTCCTCGCCGGCGAGAACGCTTGCGGCGGCGTCGAGTGTCACCGGCGCAAACGACAAGCCGCGCTTCTGGCAAGCGGCGGCAAGTGCGTCGAATTCAGCAGCGATGTCGGTCGATTGCGCCAGATAGGAGGCGATTTCGACGGCACGCTCCGGCACGTGGTTATCGGCGACCAGCCGATCGAAGCAGGCCTTTTCCGGCTCGTAGACAAGGATCAGCTTCGGCTTGCGGCTTGACATGGGTGGAACGGCTCCTGGCAGCACGATTGCCTACCATCGCACGGGGAACGCATTCGGCTTGCGCGGAACCGACGTTGATCGGACGCCTGCACGACAGCAAGCGCACCATCTTCTTGTTTGACCATGATCTTTTCCGAACCAAAGGTTCGGGACCATGGTCTAGCCAATCAGCACGCGCGGCTCGAAGCGACCATTGACTGGAATGTCGAGCATAAACGTCATGCCGGCTTGCGGGTCGAGCAGGCGCTGCTTCTCGCTCTTGCCGGACCAGGCGGAGGTGACCGCGATCCGGTCGGCATTCCTGCCGACAAAAGCCGGACAGGACGGCTGCGTCGCCGGCATCGCCACCGAACGGACAAGCTTGCCGTCGGGTCCATAGGCTTCGACGACGCTGCCGCCCCAGCAAGCGTTCCACAATATGCCGTCGCGGTCGAGCACCGAACCATCGATATAGCCCTTGGCCGAACGGTGATCGACGAAGACCTTCGGTTCGCCAACCGGCAGGCCGGTCGCAGGATCGCAGCCGACGCGCATCAACAGCCCGGTGCTGGTGTCGGTATAATGGGCGATGGTCCCATCTTCGGAAAAGCAGATCGAATTGGGCACCGTGAGATCCGCATAGAGCCGGCGCAGCTCGCCCTTGAAGAACCAGTAGATAGAACCGGCGGCCTTCTCCTCGCCCTTACCCATGGTGCCGACCCAGAGGGCGCCGCAAGGGTGAACGCGGGAATCGTTCGAGCGGGTGACCGTATTATCGGCCTCGATCGGCGTGTGCAGCGTCAGCTTGCCGGTCGCGACATCGCGGACATGCAGGCCGGTCTCGGTGGCGATCAGCTGGCGTTGGTCGTCGACGATGGCGATGGCGCTGGCCATCTGACCGAGCTCGTGGATTTTGACCGCACCGCCGGACAAGCGCTGTTCCAGGAGCTGGCCGTTGACGATGTCGAACCAATAGAGCGTGTCCGTGGCAGGGTCATAGCTTGGCCCCTCGCCGAGTTGGCAGACATGGTCGGAAAAAACCGAAACGATGGTCTCGCTCATCATGCCGCTCCAAACGCCGCGTCCCAGGCCACGACCGCAGCCTTCGCCCGTGCTGCCACTTCGTCGATGCTCATGCCCGGCTTGAACAGGCTGGAGCCAAGACCGAAGACGGTGACGCCGGCCGCTTTGTAGCCGGCAAAGTCCTTGTCCGAAACGCCGCCGACGGCGCCGACCAGCACACTGGCTGGCAGCACCGCGCGCATCGCCGAAATGCCCGCCGCGCCAAGCACGCTCGCCGGGAAGAATTTCAATGCCGAGGCGCCGAGCCGGATTGCTTGAAATGCCTCGGTCGGCGTGAACACGCCGGGCATCGTCACCATGCCGTACTGCATGGCACGGCCCATGACCTCGGCATCGATATTGGGGCTGACCAGCAGCCGCCCGCCGGCCTTGTGCAGACCGTCGACATCGGCGGCGGTGAGCACCGTGCCGGCGCCGACCAGCGCCGTCGGAGGAAGCGCTTCGACAATACTGGCGATGGAAACAAAAGGCTCGGGCGAGTTGAGCGGCACCTCGATTGCTTCGATGCCGGCGCCGAAGATCGCCTGGCCGATCGCCACCGCCTCGCTTGGCTTGAGGCCACGCAGGATCGCGACCAGACCCCGCTTGAGCTTTGGAAAAGGTGCGGTTTCGGTCATGCGGCAACTCCATTTTTGGCGATCATGCCATTTTCGCGCGCGGCTTCGGCAAGGCCGGCACGCACCGCCTCATCGGCGTCGACCGCCCTGAAAGCGAGCCCGGCAAGGCCGAGCGCCTCGGCATAGAGCCTGCCGAGTGCGCCCGATGCGATCAGCACGACGGGCACGGCGCTTGCCCCATAGCGGCTATTTGCCGAAGCGATCTCGCCGCCGATCAGCAGGCCGGACAGAGAGGCTGCGGCATCTTCGGGCTTCAGGTCCTGCAACAGGCTGGCGGCGCGGATCGAGAACAGTCTTGAAACGATGTCACCGCCCTCGGCCAACGCCTTCAGGCACCAGTCCCGGAAAAACGGACTTTCGGCGGCAACCGGCTGCGGCGGCTCGCCCAGCGAATGGCGCAGGATCGAGTGCGCAGCCAGCACCGAAAACAGCTCGCCGGTCGGCCAGGTGCCGAAGCCGGCAATGGAACCGTCCTCGACCAGCACCCATTTCGAATGGGTGCCGGGCATGCAGACGAGGTGGCGTCCCTGTGCCGGCAAACCGGCGCCGGCAAGCTGCGTTTCCTCGCCGCGCATGACGTCAGGTGCATCGGCAAGGCGTTGGGCAAGGCCGGGCACGATGCGGATGTCGCGGCGCTGGCCGGGGATGCGGGCAGCGCCGGCGAGGATAGCGCCGATCGGCGCCGGCACGCTGACATAGGGCGCCTCCAGCCAGCCCTGGCGCGAACCGGCCATCCCGCAAATGATGACCGGCAGCGCCTCGGGGGCACCCATGGCAGCCAGATGCCCTTCGAGAACGGACGAAAATCCTTTAGCCTGGGCGGTGATCAGCCCGTCATCGCCGCGCCGCTCGGCGAGAACCTTGCCGGCGCCGTCGAGCAGCCACACCCTCATCCGGGTGGTGCCCCAGTCGACGGCCGCGACAGAAGGGGCCTTGCTCGATGAGATCACAGGAACCCCCCGTCGACGATCAGCATCTGCGCGGTCAGCATGCGTGAAGCATCCGACGCCAGGAACAGCACGGTGCCGACAACGTCTTCCGGCTGCATCACCTCTTTGATGCACTGCTTGGCGACGTGGGCGGCGAGCGCCTGTTCGGTGACCCAGAGCTTTCTCTGCCGCTCGGTGATCACCCAGCCGGGCGCGATTGCGTTGACGCGAATGCCGTCGACGCCGAGCTTGCCGGCAAGACCCTTGGTGAGGCCGACGATGCCGGCCTTGGCGGCGGTATAGGCCGGCATATCGGGATGGTTGATGAGAAACGAGGTCGAGGTGAAATTGATGATCGAGCCGCCACCGGCCCGCTTCATGCCCGGCGCCACCGCCTGTGCGCTGAAGAAATGCGGGCGCAGGTTGATGGCATGATTGTTGTCCCAGAACTCGACCGTGACGTCTTCGACGGCATGACGGTCATCCTGCGCGGCATTGTTGACCAGCACGGTCACGTCGCCATGCGCCTCGGCGGCTTTGGCAACTGATAACCGCAATGCCTCGATATCGCGTATATCGGTCTTGAGATAGAGCGGCCGCCGGCCGAGCTCCTTGTCTAACCGATCGGCCAGCGCCAGGCTCGGACGGTCGGCGATATCGATAAAGGCGACCTTTGCCCCCTGGCGGATAAATCCCTCGGTCAAGGCGGCTCCAATGCCGGAGCCGCCACCGGTGATCAGCACCGAAGCGCCTTCGAGGTCGGCAAAGCGTGCCGATGGCATCATGAATTCTCTCCCGGTCCAACGATCTCGGTCTGACCGGCGCGCATCCTATCCAGCCATGTCGGGCGGGCAAGGGCGAAAGAGTGGATAGTCGGGACTTATGTCCGACAAAAGGCCGCACGCGCCCCCGATCGATCAGCCGCCCAGCCGGACGTGGTACAATTCGACGGCGGCTCCGCTGGTCCCGGCAACCGGCTCAAGCCATTCCGGTACGCTGCCGCGCATCAACCCGGCGAGAAAACCTGCCGGCGCCTTGGCGGCGAGGAGCTTGCTTTCGGGGCTGCCGGGGCACAATGCGACGAGGCCGACGTGATGATCCGCCAGGATTGTCCTGGCATCGGCATCGGACCCAAGGAAGGCATCGAGCGCCAGCAGGTTGCCGGCGACGTTGCGATGATAAGGCCCGGCGAAGACGCGGTGTCCGGAATAGGCCAGGATCGGCGATCCGAGATTGGAAATTGCCAGCACCGTGGTGCCGGGCAGGCGGCCAAGCGCCGCAAAGGAGGCCATGCGCTGGCAAGCGACATCGGCGCCGTCGCCATTATCGGCGGCGGTATTGCTGTCCTCGAAGGCGACCGAGGTCGCCGCGGCAGCCCCAGTCCAGACGGCATTCACCGAAACCAGCCAGACGGCGGCCATGCGCAGCGCCACGCCGCGCGACGGGCTGGCCTCGGCCCGTTGACGCCATTTGGCAATCCAGGCAGCAAGCGGGATGACGGCGAAGGCGATCGAGAATGTCGAACCGCGCACCTGCCAGGCACTGACGATGAAGGCCACGACAAGCAGCGTGCCGACAAGGCTGTCCTGCCGCCGCCAGCCGCCACGGCCAAGGCGAAGCGCCATCAGCACGAGCGCGATGAGCGGCGTAGCATAGCGCGCCACCACCCCGGCCGGATCTTCAGCGAGAAGCTTGAACAGCGATTGCGCCTCGTCGATGTGATCAAGCCATAGCTCCTTGAGGCGCGGATCGAGGTTGGCATAGGGCGCTGCCAGGCATTGCGGGAACAAAAAGACGACGACTGCGGCCAATATCAGGGCAAGCAGGCCAAGCGAGGCGATGCGCCGTTGGCGCGTGCGGCCAGCGGGCTCGACCGACGCTATCGCCGCAAGGCCGGTTCCGGCAATCGCTGCGACGACGAACTGCACGGTCGAGAAGGCGTCGCATTGCGCCTGACCCCAGGCGGACGGTGCGATGGTGGCGACAAAGACGAGAGCGGACACGCCGGCAAAGCCGAGGCCGAAATCCCTGGCAATCGGCCTCTCGCCATCGGCGTCGAGGGCAAACAGCGTGGCGACAGAGGCGCCGATGGTGGCGACATAAGGCGCGGTTTCCATGCCGACGGCCAGCATCAATCCGGCGCACAGGCCGGAGAGTAGTGCCGCCGGCCTGCGCAACGGCGCTTCAAGCAGAAGGCTCAGGCTGGCCATGCTCAGCATCAGTTGGACATTGTGGTGATCGAGCGCGCCAGGCGAAAAAATGCCGAGGAAGTGCAGTGCGGCGGCGCCGACGACGACAGCGGGCAGCACGGCGCCGTCACCAGCAAAGCTGCGCGCGGTGCGAGCGGTGAAAAACACGGTCAGGCAAAAGAGCAGCGCCGGCCACAGCACTTGCGCAAAATTCTCGGCAAAGACCGTGCTCCCGGTCAGGGCCGACACGGCCGTGATGGCGGCGATCGGCGCATCGACCAGCCGCGACCAGTGCATGACGAAGCCGCCTTCCAGGCCCATCCTGTACTGGTGCAGATCGAACCAGCTTTGGCCGGCCAGCATGTCGCGAACTTCGACAAGGCGCAGCAGATTGTCGTTGTCGCCGCCGGCATTGGTCAGTTCCGGGAAACCGGCAAAGGCATTGACGGCAAGCGCCAGCAGCGTGGCAAGCAGCGCCAGCGCGATATCGGACCTCCAAATGGAGGCGCCATCGTCGGCTGTGCTCATATCAGGACCTTTGGAAGGAATACGGGGCGGTTTAAACCTAGCCTTAACAGCTTCAATAAATAGTAAAGCCGCCCCGAGCGAGGCCGGCGTTTGAGCGGTCAGCGATCTCTCAGGGCATCCGGAGACGAAAATGCCACAAGAAGTGCGCCATGAGCCGAGCATCGCCGTGCTCCTGCCTTGCTACAATGAGGAGCTGACGATCGGCGAAGTGGTGCGGCGCTTTCGCGAGACGCTGCCTTCCGCCGCGATCTATGTCTACGACAACAATTCGCGCGACCTGACGGCGCTCCGAGCCCGCGCCGCCGGCGCCATCGTGGTGCGCGAGCCGCGCCAGGGCAAAGGCAATGTCGTGCGCCGCATGTTCGCCGACATCGAGGCCGACATCTACCTGATGGCCGACGGCGACGGCACCTATGCGCCGGAGGACGCGCCGCAACTGATCAACACGCTGCTGACCGAGCGCTCCGACATGGTGGTGGGCACCAGGCGCGGCGTCGCCGACGATGCCGGCAGGACTGGCCATGCCTTCGGCAACCGCATCTTCAACAGCCTCTACAAGCGGCTGTTCGGCTCGGACTTTACCGATATCTTCTCGGGGTACCGCGCCTTCACCAGGCGCTTCGTCAAGAGCTTTCCCGCCGTTTCCGGCGGTTTCGAGATCGAGACCGAAATGTCGGTGCACGCCTCGCAGCTCAAATTGCCGGTCAGCGAGATCGGGCTCGACTATGGCCGCCGGCCGGAAGGCTCCTCGTCGAAGCTGTCGACCTTTCGCGACGGCGCGAAGATCCTGTGGATGTTCGCCATGCTGATGAAGGAGACACAGCCGCTGCGTTTCTTCGGCGCTTTTTCGGTGTTCTTCCTGGCATCGAGCCTGTTCCTGATGGCGCCGGTGCTGATCGAGTTCGCCGAAACCGGGCTTGTGCCGCGCATGCCGACCTGGGTGCTGTCGGTCGGGCTGCTGCTGCTGTCGATGCTGGCGGCGGTGACCGGGGTAATCCTCGATTCGGTGTCGCGCGGCCGGGCCGAGCAGAAGCGCATCTTCTATCTGTCGATGCCTTCCGGTCGCGTCGAACGTGAACGTGCAAGCGCCCTCGCGACTTTGAAGGCCGGACCGGGCAAGACCCCGCGCGCGGCCTAGAGCCTGAATGGGACGCCTCGCCCGCTTCATTTTCGCCGGCGGCATCGGCTTCGTCGCCGACGCGGCGGCGCTTTGGCTGGTGCTGGCGATAACACCGCTCGGACCATTCGCGGCTCGCATCATTTCGATCGGTTTTGCCCTGTCCGTCACCTGGTTGATCAACCGCCATCTGACGTTTTCGCCTTCCAGCCGCGGCATCGCGCAGGAGGGCGCACGCTATGGCGGCGTCGGCATTGCCACCAGCGTCGTCAATTATCTCGTCTATTGCGCCACGCTGTTCGCGCTGCCGATGGTGTCGCCGCTCATCGCCCTTGCGGTCGCCTCGCTGATTGCCATGGCGCTGTCCTTCCTCGGCTATTCCAAGCTGGTCTTCGATCGCTGACGGCGCATCGCATTGGGATCTGCGCCAAACGAAGCGCAGCCTCATCATGACCTTGGCCGATTGGCAGAAGCCGCCGATTTCCTTATATCGCTGTCGTCGATGCATCGGCGCGAAAATCGGAATCGATTTTCGGACAGCACGATGCATGGATTCAAAAGTGTTGGAGCGTACTTTGTGCATCCAAGTGGATCGCTCCAAGTGCGCCGGAGAGCCGCAATGCCCCTGAAAGTCGCCGTCCAGATGGACCACATCTCCACCGTGTCGATTGCCGGCGACACGTCGTTTGCGCTGTCGCTGGAAGCGCAGCGGCGCGGCCACCAACTGTTCCACTACACGCCCGACCGGCTGTCGCTGCGCGACGGCAAGGTGTTTGCCCGCATCGAGGCGATGCAGGTCCGCGACGAGAAGGGCAATCATTATTCGCTGGGCGAGAAGGTGCGCACCGACCTTTCGGAAATGGACGTCATCCTTTTGCGGCAGGATCCGCCGTTCGACATGAACTACATCACCACCACGCATATCCTCGAGTGCATCCATCCGAAGACGCTGGTGGTCAACGATCCGGCCTGGGTGCGCAACAGCCCGGAAAAGATCTTCGTCACCGAATTTCCCGACCTGATGCCGGACACGCTGATCACCAAGGACCCGCTCGAGGTCGCAGCCTTCCGCAAGGAGTTCGGCGATATCATCGTCAAGCCGCTCTACGGCAATGGCGGCGCCGGCATCTTCCATCTGCATGAGGCCGACCGCAACCTAGCCTCGCTGCTCGAAATGTTCGGCCAGATGTTCCGCGAACCGTACATCGTGCAGCGCTACCTGAAGGAGGTGCGCGCCGGCGACAAACGCATCATCCTGATTGACGGCGAGCCGGTCGGCGCCATCAACCGCGTGCCGGCCGAGCACGATTCGCGCTCCAACATGCATGTCGGCGGCCGTGCCGAAAAGACCGAGCTGACGGAGCGCGAACGCGAGATCTGTGCCCGCATCGGCCCCTCGCTGAAGGAGCGCGGTTTCATCCTCGTCGGAATCGACGTCATCGGCGACTACATGACCGAGATCAACGTGACGTCGCCAACCGGCATACGCGAGGTGCAGCGCTTCGGCGGCGCCGACATCGCCAGCCTGTTCTGGGATGCGGTGGAGGGCAAGCGTAACTAGTCTCGCTTCGGAGCGGCCGCGTTGCAACCCATTGGAGCCGCTGCGTTCAGCCGTTCCCCAAATGTTCTTGCCTTCGCCGGAAATCTGTGGTTGTCTCCGGTGACGCCGTTCGCGGCATGATCGCAAGGGCTTGGGGCAAGCCTGCAGCCGGGGTGAAGACATGGTGGCGCGGGTTCGCACGGTTGCTTTCCAGGGCATCGAGGCCGTGCCGGTCGACGTGCAGGTGATGATCGCGCCGGGCAAGGTCAACATGCACATCGTCGGCCTGGCCGACAAGGCGGTGGCCGAAAGCCGCGAGCGGGTGCAGGCGGCGCTGCATGCATCCGGCCTGTCGATGCCATCGAAGAAGGTCACCGTCAATCTGGCGCCGGCCGACCTGCCCAAGGAGGGCAGCCATTACGATCTGCCGATCGCGCTCGGTTTGATGGCGGCGCTCGGCGCCATTCCGGGCGACATGCTGGCCGGCTATGTCGTGCTTGGCGAATTGTCGCTCGACGGCACCATTGCCGCGGTGGCCGGAGCGCTGCCGGCGGCGATCGGCGCCAATGCCGAAGGCAAAGGCCTAATCTGCCCGTTTGCCTGCGGGCCGGAAGCGGCGTGGGCCGGCAAGGATTTCGACATATTGGCGCCGCGCAGCCTGATCGCCATCGCCAATCATTTTCGCGGCACGCAGGTTCTGTCGCGGCCGGAAGCCGGCATCCACGCCTCGGCGCGCGACTTGCCCGACCTTGCCGACATCAAGGGCCAGGAGACCGCCAAGCGGGCGCTGGAAGTGGCGGCGGCCGGCGGTCACAACCTCTTGATGGTCGGGCCGCCGGGGTCGGGAAAATCGATGCTGGCCCAGCGGCTGCCGTCGATCCTGCCGCCGCTGGCGCCGAGGGAGTTGCTCGAAGTCTCGATGATCGCCTCGGTGGCCGGCGAACTCGGCGAAGGCAAGCTGACCGACCGGCGGCCGTTCCGCGCGCCGCACCATTCGGCCTCGATGGCGGCGAAGATGCCATGGCGTTTATCGCGCGATCGGAGAACCTACCGGCGGGCTGCCTCGCCTTTGACCAGTTCGACGACCATACGGCGGAGATTCACAAGTTTTTTGTCGACGCGTCGTTTCGCGGAAAAGGAATCGGCCGTGCGCTGATGGGGGCCGCGCTGGCGGAGATCCGGAAAGGCCGAATCCGGACGGTATTGATCCACACGACGTTCTACATGAAAAACGCCATTGCCGTGTATGAGTCGTTCGGCTTCAGGCCCTGCCCGCCCTTCCGTGAAACCCCGGAGCCGGTCAGACATACCGATATTTTCATGTCGTGCTCGATCTCGCCCGCGTGAGGTTAGAGGCAGCCGCGGTGTGGAGGACGCGGCGTCCCTCGACTTGCCCTATTTTTGGAAATCGAACCTAGGCCCCGATGATCCTCTTCCTGAGGCGCATCGTCAGAATGGGCGTTGGCGCACTTCATGCAGGACCCCTCCCGGCCCTTCGGGTCACCCTGCCCTCAAGGGGAGGGGGACGCCGGCTCCCGCGCCTTCGCTTCAGGCGCCTTGCTTCGCCTTCAGTTCCAGCCGCCGCGCGTGAAGGACCGGCTCGGTGTAGCCGTTGGGCTGGATGCGGCCTTTGAAGACGAGGTCGCAGGCGGCGAGGAAGGCGATGGACTTGTCGAAATCCGGTGCCATCGACCGGTAGAGCGGATCGCCTTGGTTCTGGCGGTCGACAATCGCCGCCATGCGCTTCATCGTTTCCATGACCTGCTCGGGCGTGCAGACGCCGTGGTGCAGCCAGTTGGCGATGTGCTGCGAAGAGATGCGCAGCGTGGCGCGGTCCTCCATCAGGCCGACATCGTGGATGTCGGGCACCTTGGAGCAGCCGACGCCCTGGTCGATCCAGCGCACGACGTAGCCCAGAATGCCTTGTGCGTTGTTGTCGAGTTCCTTCTGGATGTCTTCAGGCGACCAGTTCGGCCGCACTGCGACCGGCACCGACAATATGTCATCCAGCTTCGCCCTGGGCCGGCTTTTCAGCGCCTGCTGCACGGCGTGGACATCGACCTTGTGGTAGTGCGTGGCGTGCAGGGTTGCCGCCGTCGGCGACGGCACCCAGGCGGTGTTGGCGCCGGCCTTAGGGTGCGCGATTTTCTCGGCCAGCATCGCCGCCATCAGGTCGGGCATCGCCCACATGCCCTTGCCGATCTGGGCGTGGCCGGCCAGCCCGCATTCGAGCCCGGTATCGACGTTCCAGGCTTCATAGGCGGCAATCCAGGCGGCCTGCTTCATGTCGCCCTTGCGGATCATCGGGCCAGCTTCCATCGAGGTATGTATCTCGTCGCCGGTGCGGTCGAGGAAGCCGGTGTTGATGAAGACGACGCGGTCCTTGGCCGCGCGGATCGCCTCCTTGAGGTTGACGGTGGTGCGCCGCTCCTCGTCCATGATGCCCATCTTGATGGTGTTTTTCGCCATGCCGAGCAGCGCTTCGACGCGGTCGAAAATCTCGACGGCGAAGGCAACCTCTTCCGGCCCATGCATCTTGGGTTTTACGATGTACATCGAGCCGGCGCGAGAATTGGCGCGGCGCCCGCTCGGGCCAACATCGTGCAGCGCGATCAGCGCCGTCAGCGCCGCATCCATGATGCCTTCCGGCACCTCGTTGCCGTCGCGGTCCGATATCGCCGGATTGGTCATGAGGTGGCCGACGTTCCTGACCAGCATCAGCGAGCGGCCGGGCACGGTCAGCGTGCCGCCATCGGGCGCGGTATAGATGCGGTCGGGATTGAGCCTCCGGACAAAGCTCTTGCCGGCCTTGGTGATCTCTTCCGCCAGGTCGCCCTTCATCAGGCCGAGCCAGTTGCGGTAGACCAGCATCTTGTCCTCGGCATCGACGGCGGCCACCGAATCCTCGCAGTCCTGGATGGTGGTCAGCGCCGATTCCAGCACGACATCGGCAATGCCGGCCGGATCGGTGCGGCCGATCTGGTTGTTGCGGTCGATGACGATTTCGATGTGCAAGCCATTCCTGGTCAGCAGGACGGCTTCGGGGTCGGCGGCATCGCCGCGATAGCCGGCAAACTGCTTGGGGTCGGCAAGCGTGGTGGCGCCGCCGCCCTCGCCCAGCCGCAGCATGCCGTTGGCGACCGAAAGCCCGTTGACGCCAGCCCATTTGCCTGTCGTGAGCGGCACCGCCTCGTCGAAGAAGCTTTTCGCCCAGGCGACGACCTTGGCGCCGCGCGCCGGATTGAATTTGTTGCCTCGCTCGGCGCCGTCCGTCTCGGGGATGGCGTCGGTGCCGTAGAGCGCATCATACAGCGAGCCCCAGCGCGCATTGGCGGCATTCAGCGCATAACGCGCATTCATCACCGGCACCACCAACTGCGGCCCGGCGACCAGCGCGATTTCCGGGTCGACATTTTCGGTCGTCACGCTGAAGGCCGGGCCCTCGGGCAGGAGATAGCCGATCTCGCGGAGGAAGCTCTTGTAGGCCTCCATGTCGACGGGCGCGCCATTGTCACGATACCAGCGGTCGAGCTTGTCCTGCATGGCATCGCGTTTTTCGAGCAGCGTCCGGTTTTTGGGCGAGAGATCATGGACGATCGCCGAAAAACCGCTCCAGAATGCCTCCGCTTCAATGCCGGTGCCCGGCAACACCTCGTTCACGACAAAATCATGAAGCTCGCGGGCAATCCGCAATCCGGCGATCTCGACGCGATCGGTCATCAGGGCTTCTCCAGACGAAAGGCTAGGCCGGGCCTTTGGCATGTCGCGGTTGCAGGGTCAATTCGGCATAGGTGAAGGTAGGGCGTTTTCGCCGTTGCAGGAGCTGCCAATCTCCCCACTTGTGGGGGAGATGCCCGGCAGGGCAGAGGGGGGCGTGAAGGATCGCCGACCTTGCCATTTACGACCAGCCGCAAGTCTGAGGTGTTACCGCGAAAGACTGAGACGTTGGCGGGACAGCGCCCCCCTCTGTCCTGCCGGACATCTCCCCCTCGAGGGGGGAGATGGCTAATCACACCGCAATCCTTGGCCTGCCCGACGCGACCGCCACGACATGTGCCTCGATGAACATGCGCTGGCCCTCGACGGTGGAGACGCGGAACTCGCTGGCGATTTCGATCTCGGCGCTGTCGGTGCCGGCGTCCTTCGCCCGCCCGGCGGCGATAGCGCGCACATCTTTCTCCGCCGCGGCGATCGCCGCCGCCTCGTCGTTGAAATCACGCACGCTTTCGCCCGAGGCGACGCGGAACAGCCCTTCCTTGGGCTGGCTGACCCGCGCCTCTGCCGAAACCCGGACCTGGCCGACGACGGCGCCGAGCGCATTGGCCACGTCGGTATCCTCCGGCACCACGCATCGATTGCCGACCAGCTCGGCCAGGCCGGCATAATGCAGCGGCGCCGAGGCGCCGAGGCCGATGACCGGACGGTCGAGCGCGACGCTGAGCCGGGCGATGCCGGGATGCGCGTCGACGGCGCGCTGGACCAGGGCGTGGGCGACGGTCGCCGCGCCATCCAGCCCATCCTCCGCAAAGGCGGTTTCGAGGATGACTTCCGCCGACAGGCGGGTCAGCGTGGTCAGCACCCGTTCCGAGATCGCCTCCGGCGAGGCGGCAATGAACTGGCCGCGGCCGTCACGCCTGCGCGCGAACAGCTCGGCACCCAGACGCGCCGCGGCCGGATCCCAATTGGACTGCCTGCCCAGCACATGGGCGGCATCCGACGGCGTGAAGCCGGCGACATGCACCAGCCCGCGCGACACCAGCCGGTTCAAGGTGGCGTTCTGGGCATTCGAGGTCAGCAATCTGTCGAGAGCCTGCGGCACGGCGCCGATCAGCTCGTAAAGCTTGGCTTCAGCACCGGTCAGCCCCGCGGCGAGCCGCTCCGGCACCCCGGTCCTGACCGCCAGCCGGCCATCCATGCGGCCGGGATTGGGTGCGCGCAGCTGGCGTTCCAGTTCTGATGTGACGGCGTCGCCATACATCATGCCGGCCAGCGCCAGCGGCACCAGGCGGCGCGGCCCGAGCAGGATCTTCGGGTTGAGCGCGCCGTCCTCCAGCGCCACTTCGGAATCGCCGCCGAGGCCAAAAGTGCGCATGGCGACGGCCTCGACCATGGTGCGGAAGCCGCCGACGGTGGCGCCTTCCGGATCGAGCCGCGGCCGGCCCTTGTCCAACACCGCGACGTCGGTGGTGGTGCCGCCGATATCGGAGACCACGGCATTGTCGAGGCCGGTCATGTGGCGGGCGCCGACAAGGCTGGCGGCCGGGCCGGACAGGATCGTCTCGATCGGCCGCTGGCGGGCAAAGGCGGCCGAGACCAGCGCGCCGTCGCCGCGCACCACCATCAGCGGGGCGGCGATCTTGCGCGCGGCCAAAAAACCTTCGGTTGCCGCGACCAGCCGGTCGATCATCGAGATCAGCCGGGCGTTGAGCAAGGTCGTCAGTGCCCGGCGCGGGCCGCCGAGCTTGGCCGACAGCTCGTGGCTGGCGGTGACCGGCAGGCCTGTTATGTCGCGGATCAGGTCGCGGGCGGCAAGCTCGTGCGCCGGGTTGCGGGTAGCAAAATAGGCGCAGACGGCAAAGCCGGACACCGACTTTTCCAATTCCGGCAAAGCTGCCTCCAGCCCGGACAGATCGAGTTTTGCCGCATTGCCATGGACATCGTGGCCGCCGGGGCAGAACACCACCGGGTCAGTGCCAAGCGCCGCCTTCAGCCCGTCGCGGGCCAGATCGCCTTCGGCAAAGCCGATCATCACCAACGCGACGCGCCCGCCCTGGCCCTCGACCAGCGCATTGGTGGCAAGCGTCGTCGACATCGACACCAGCTTGATCGCCGCCGGGTCGGTGCCGGCTTTTTGCAGCACCGCATCGACCGCGCCCGATATGCCGACCGCCAGGTCGTGACGGGTGGTCAGCGCCTTGGCCTTGGCCAGCACTTTTCCGCCGGGGCCGCCGGCTTCAGACCACAACACGGCGTCGGTGTAGGTGCCGCCGGTGTCTATTCCGAGGAACAGGGGGGAGGGTTTGGTCTTGGCAGTCATATTTTGGGTCCGGAGAATTCGTCTCCGCCCCTTAGCGGATACCGGCCGATCGATAAAGCCGCGATGGCTGGGCCACGGGCGAACACGCTGCAGGCTCGCCCAATGCCGGCGGGACAGCACCCCCCTCTGTCCTGCCGGACATCTCCCTCTCAAGGGGGGAGATTGGGTGTCACCCACGCTCTCGCAAATTTTCAACGCTGCAAACAGGGTGGCCGCCGGCGAAGCTGCCAATCTCCCCCCTTGAGGGGGAGATGTCCGGCAGGACAGAGGGGGGTGTGACGGATCGCAACCTTGGCAATTACCCGACAAACCCCACGCGCTTGTGCGATCCGTCACAAAACGGCTTGTTGGCGGAATGGCCGCAGCGGCAGAGCAAGGCGCGCTGCGTGCGGTCGACCGTATGGCCGGTGCCGGTGACGATTTCGAGATTGCCCTCGAGCTTGAGCGGGCCGTTGGTCGTCGGGGTAACCGTCAGCGGGCCGTCCCGCGCGTCCAGCGCCGGCGTGTCCTTCAGCGCCGGCTCGCCGGTGGCGGCAAAACCTGCCTTGGCGTGGCTGCCGTCGCAGAACGGCTTGTTTTCCGAAGCGCCGCAGCGGCAGAGCGTGGTGCGGAAAAACGTCTCGCCGCCCAGCACGATTTCGGCATGCAGCGCCAGCGGGCCGTTTTCCCGGATGCGCACGGTGTTGACCACCGGCGGCTTTTCCTGCGGTCCGCCATCCTTGCGGACATAGGTGATGGCGCCGGACGGGCAGCTTTCGGCGAGCGCCACGATTTTCTCGACGCTGGCCGCCTCGGGGTGGATCCACTGGCCGGGCGCGTTGGGCACGAAGACATGCGGGTCGCCAAGCACGCAGTTGCGCGAATGGATGCAGCGTTTTCCCGAAAAGCCGATGTCGATCTTCTCGCCTTCGACCATACCGGCCATGGGTGTATCTCCTTGTGAAGGCGTCACGCTATGGCGGCGGCCCGGACGGCGTCAAGGGCGGCCGATCTCCCCCCTCGTGGGGGAGATGTCCGGCAGGACAGAGGGGGGCGCGAAGGAACTCCAGCTCACGAACTCTTTGAGCACCTACCTCGGGCGGCAGGGGAAGGGAATCCGCATTTCTTTGCCGCCGCACCACATTTTGTTCTTGCTTTGTGCCGGCAGCTATGCTACTAATCTGGGTATGGCGCTAATTGGCTCCAACGACCCGCCCGCCGAGGCGGGTTTTTTGTTTCAGCTTTGAATTCCGGTGTTGCCGGCCGATGTTGGCGGGACGGCGCTCCGCTGCTATGGCCTCTGTACGACCACCTGGCCCACAAGGGTAAGGCAATCGCATACGGGGTCCCCCGGCCCTTCGGGCCACCTTGCTCCCCGGTGGGGAGAAGAGGCTGGCGCCGGCGCAGGCGACCTCCTCTCCCTTCGGGGAGAGGTCGGATTGCCCCGCCCTTCGCAATTCGGTCGGCAATCCGGGTGAGGGGGCACTTGCCCATACGCGATTGCCCCCAACAAGAGGGAGACAGGCAACTCACGGAACCAGATCGATTTCCTCGGTCTCGCCGCCGCTGCAGGTGTAGCAGCAATCGTCGCATTTTTCGGTGTTGGCGGGGCCGACACCCCAATAGGTATTCTCGTCACCATCGACCCAGGCGCCGTAGCAGATCGATTCGCCGTCATTGCAGGACAGCGGGATCGACTTGGTCTCGCCGTCGTTGAGATAATAATCCTGATTGTTGCCCGGCCAGACATGGTCGCGGTCCTGGCTGTACAGTTCGACGCGCATGGCGTTGGCATGGCTGTTCTTGATCTCGAACGTGACGTCGCCGGCATAAGCCGCCGGCGCAAACGATGCGGCAAGACAGAGCGCGACGGCGAAGCGCCGCGCGGAAGCGTAAGACAACATGATGATTCCCCCCGGAATGAAACGGCCTGCCCGGCCGCGTGGGGAGCATGGCATGGCGGCGGGATGGGTGGAAGAGGGTGGCGGCATTTGCGCGTCGCTAAAGGCGCGGCGCTCCTAAAAGACCCCCTCTCCGGCCGCTTCGCGGCCGCGCCGTACGCCATGAAGGCCGGTCCCAACACAGCAAATTGCCAGCACCGCCATCAGGAGCATCACCCTGCTGCTTCTGCCGTAAGAAAACCTCTTCAACATGAAGAAGCCGAACAGCCGGCCACTTCGAGCAGGATATCTGTTTCAGTCTAGCTGTGAGAAATAATTAGATGGCATGCCGTCTCTTCTTGATAGAGACAGAATGGAGCTTACTGCTCGCTGCTGCTAACGTGCGAAGAACAAAAGCGAAGGCGATTCGATAATGAAAATTCCAGCTGCTTTGACATCGCTCTATCAGAATGACCACTCGCTCTCGGCTTTCGTTACCACGGCGGTCGGCACAATTTCGTCTCACATAAATTCTAGCCGAATGGAGTTCTTTCCTGAATACACCGATCACAATGTAACACATTTAGAAAGCGTACTTAGTACGACGACGAGTTTAATGACAGAGGAAGCAAAAGCTCTTCTAACTCCAGAAGATGCGGCCGTCCTATGCGTGGCCACTGCACTTCACGACTTCGGGATGCACATTTCAAAAGAAGGCTTCCAGACACTGATATCCGAGGCAAATCCGATGGTGCCTACGGGCGAGTTTTCGGACGCATCGTGGCATTCTCTTTGGCAAGACTTTATGGGTGAAGCGGCACGATTCGACGGACGAAAGCTTCGCGCAATTTTTGGCGAAAATTTTCGCCCCGTTCGTCACCCTCCCCCAGCGGAACAACCTTGGGAAGACTTTGACTATTTGCTGGTGGGAGAGTTCCTTCGTCGTCATCATCCACGACTGGCATATGACATCGCTTTGACTGGAATGCCCGCAAAAGCCGGCAAATTTATACGCATTTGTCAGGCCGATACAGATCATCAGCGATTTCTTGCAGAGTTGGCCGGATTAGTCGCACGCAGTCACGGCATGGAGCTACGGCCGTGTTTAACCTATCTGGAGAAAAAATTTCACAATCGCGTCGATCCTCGACGCGTGCGCGCTCCCTATCTGATGGTTCTACTGCGTATTGCCGACTTCTTTCAGATCCAACCGCAGCGGGCTCCAAAAGAGCGCACCGATGTGGTCTCATTTAAAAGCCCTCTGTCAGACTTGGAATGGAAAGTTCATCAGTCTGTCACCGAAATAAATAACAGCGGCAGCGACCCCGAAGCAATCGTCGTAAACGCCAACCCTCCAGACGTATCTTCCTTTATACGACTTCGTTCTTGGTTTTCCGACCTTCAGTCGGAGTTGGACAGATCTTGGGCAATACTCGGTGAGGTTTACGGGCTTCAAAAACACAACCTACTGTGCAACTTGAATTTACGAATTCGCCGCGTTCGGTCTAACATTGATAACATCGTCGACTTTGCGTCAGCAGTAAACTACCTACCAATCGATGTTTCTTTCACATCTGCTAACAACGATCTCTTGAACTTGCTTATCGGCCCCCTTTATGGCGGCGATATCGGAGTAGGCATTCGAGAACTGATTCAAAATGCCGTTGATGCGGTACGAGAGTTTGACGACCTTCCGGAAGCCGTAAAGAATGGCGACGATACCAAGCGCTTTGAAATCTCCAGTGACGTGCAGATTTCGATCGAGCTAGACGATAAGTCTCAACCGACTTTTTTCGAGATAACCGATCGAGGCGTAGGGATGACGGCCGACGTTGTTGTAAACTATTTTCTTAAGGCCGGCGCATCCTTCCGCCGTAGCGATCAATGGAAGGCTTTACATGAAGATGACAAAGGGCATTCGAAAGTAATACGGAGTGGTCGATTCGGAGTCGGCGCACTTGCCACCTTCTTGTTAGGCGAGGAGATCGAAGTAGAGACAAGGCACATTTCCTTGGGCAAGAATCAGGGATTGCACTTTATTGCGTCTATTGATGCCGATTCTATCAATGTTACTCGTATTAACTCCCCGGTTGGGACAAGGATTCGAATTAAACTGAGCGATGCTGCTAAAACCTCTTTGAAGAGAGGGATTTCTGAGGGGCGTCCCAACCCCCTGTCGTTATACGGCGAGCCTATGGGCCACTACTTTTCTCGCTATCCAAAGCTGCTTCGGATGTATGGCGGCAAGGAGATACCTGTAAATATCAACGAGATGGTACCGTCTGAGGGCGATGATTTTGCCCACGGATGGCGAAAATTCTCTGATGAGAACTTTACAGTTTTTTGGAAGCCCTATGAGACGTCGCCACGGAGATTTTTATGCAACGGCATACTGGTTCAGTCTCGATATGAGGGGCCCGCCATCCAAGCATCAGCTAATTTCTTTCTAGATATGCCCCACTTGTCCATCTATGATCGGGATGGTCTTTTGCCCATAAACCTTCAGAGATCTGAGGTAAAAGTCGAAAAGGCTCCCTTTATTATCAAGCTGAAAAGCTGTCGAGTAGACGATTTTATCATTTACACTCTGATAAACGCGCCTACTGACGGAAGCCTTGAGTGGTTTGGCCGATTTCATGGCGGCGCTCGGGCGTCTCCGTATGGTCATACGGGAGCGGGCGCGCTTTGGTTTTTGACGAATAAAGGCTTCGTCCCAAAAGATTCTACAGTTATCGCAGAATTCAACCCAGGAAAGGCTATTTTGGCACTCGGCTCAGATCGAGGTTTTGAGGACTGGGGTGGAATATGCCTTGATATCATTGATGAACATACATTGCTTGGCCAGTACGAAACAGATGCAGTTCGGCAGGGAAACCGGACAAAAAGCTTATTGAAGGACGCAGTGATCTACATGCACACGGTTCCGGGCTGCACTAGTGTTTTCAGCCGTGTCTTGGTTCCGCCCTATGTTCGTAAGAAGGTAGAGTCTCTTTCTCCCGGCAAAGATGTCCTGAAGGCTTTGAAGGCGTTGAAGTATTTTGACCCTACTATACAAGCCTGGGGGGAGAGTATCAAAGACGTCCAAGGCGCAACAATCGCTTACGCGGTGGCTGAAAAGTTGTGGACTGCGGAGTCTGGGCAAGCAATGATACTAATGGAAGTTGACTTGAAGCCGCCTACAAGCCGTGAAAATAGGAGCCTGTTGGCGGATCGCTGGATGGATATACTGGAGACGCCTATGATACCGTTCGGCCTGACCGATAGAAATAACTTACTCGCCAACGCTTACAAGAAAGTCCCAAAGCTAGTTCAGGCGAATCTCGACCAATATGCTGACAGAAACAAGTTTCAGGTTTAATCCCCCATCTTCAGCGCCTGGATAAACGCCTCCTGCGGGATATCGACCTTGCCGAACTGCCGCATCCGCTTCTTGCCCTCTTTCTGCTTGTCGAGCAGCTTGCGTTTGCGTGAGACGTCGCCGCCGTAGCATTTGGCGGTGACATCCTTGCGCAGCGCCGAGATGGTCTCGCGGGCGATGACCTTGCCGCCGATCGCGGCCTGGATCGGGATCTTGAACAGATGGTGCGGGATCAGCTCCTTCAGCTTCTCGCACATCTGGCGGCCGCGCTTTTCCGCCGCCGTGCGGTGGACCAGCATCGACAGCGCGTCGACCGGCTCCTCATTGACCAGGATCGACATCTTGACCAAGTCGCCTTCCTTGTAGTCGGTCAAATGATAGTCGAAGGAGGCGTAGCCCTTGGAGATCGACTTCAGCCGATCGTAGAAGTCGAAGACCACCTCGTTGAGCGGCAAATCGTATATCAGCATGGCGCGCTTGCCGACATAGGACAGGTCGGCCTGGATGCCGCGCCGGTCCTGGCATAGCTTCAGGATGCCGCCGAGATAGTCGTCGGGGGTGAGGATCGTGGCGCGGATCCATGGCTCCTCGATGGCGGAGATCTTGACCACGTCGGGCATGTCGGCCGGGTTGTGGAGTTCCTTGACCGTGCCGTCGTTCAACAGCAGGCGGTAGACGACGCTCGGCGCGGTGGCGATGAGGTCGAGGTTGAACTCGCGCTCCAGCCGCTCCTGGATGATTTCGAGATGCAACAGGCCGAGGAAGCCGCAGCGATAGCCAAAGCCGAGTGCGGCACTGGTTTCCATTTCGAACGAGAAGGACGCGTCGTTGAGGCGCAGTTTGCCGACGGCGGCGCGCAGGTCTTCGAAATCGGCGGCATCGACCGGGAACAGGCCGCAGAACACCACCGGCTGCGCCGGCTTGAAGCCGGGCAGGGCTTGTGCCGTCGGGCGCTTGTCCTCGGTGATGGTGTCGCCGACGCGGGTGTCGGCGACTTCCTTGATCGAGCCGGTGAAGAAGCCGAACTCGCCGGGACCGAGCTCGTCGACATTGATGCGGGCGGGCGTGAAGACCCCGGTGCGCTCGACCAGGTATCTGGCGCCGGTGCCCATCATGCGGATGGTCTGGCCCTTTTTCAGCACGCCGTCGATGATGCGCACCAGCACGATGACGCCGAGATAGGCGTCGTACCAAGAGTCGACCAGCATCGCCTTCAGGGGTGCCGCGATGTCGCCCTCGCGCGGCGGCGGCAGATCGTTGACGATGGCTTCGAGCACATCGGGAATGCCTAGCCCGGTCTTGGCCGAGATCAGCACGGCGTTGGAGGCGTCGATGCCGATCACCTCCTCGACCTGTTCGCGGATGCGCTCGGGCTCGGCGGCGGGCAGGTCGACCTTGTTCAGCACCACGACGATCTCGTGGTTGTTGTCGATCGCCTGGTAGACATTGGCCAGCGTCTGCGCTTCGACGCCCTGCGAGGCATCGACGACCAGCAGCGAACCTTCGCAGGCGGCGAGCGAGCGCGACACTTCATAGGCGAAGTCGACATGGCCGGGCGTGTCGATGAGGTTAAGGATATAGTCCTGCCCATTGTTGGCGCGGTACTTCAGCCGCACCGTCTGCGCCTTGATGGTGATGCCGCGCTCGCGCTCGATGTCCATCGAGTCCAGCACCTGCTCCTTCATGTCGCGCAGCTCCAGGCCGCCGGTCGACTGGATCAGCCGGTCGGCAAGCGTGGATTTGCCATGGTCGATATGGGCAACGATGGAGAAATTGCGGATGTTCTTGATCGGCGTGGTCATGCGGCGCGCTTTAGCAGGGGCACGGTACATCGGCAAGCGGCGGGGCGCGGGTGCGGCGGCGGCGCGGCAAAGTCGTTAAACTTTGATCCATGAGATTAGAGCATAGTTCGCACCCGGCGTGATAGCCCCACTGGCCTATCGCCGTTTCGGGGGATCGGAATGCCGCTGTCAGCACGCAAATTTCTCACATCGGTGAGCGGCTCGTTCGCGCCGATGCTCGCCATCTTGCTTATCCCGATGGTTGCCGCATTGGGTTTTTCCATCGACTATACCTCGGCGGTTTCAACCAGGGCATCGATGCAGAACGCCCTCGATGCAGCGTCGCTGTCGATCACGACGCTTGCGACGGACACCTCACTGGCGGACCGCCAGGTGAAGCTGCAGGAGTCATACCTGGCCAATGGCGGGCAAGGCACGGCCAAGCTCGACAGCTTCGTCGTCGCCACCGACGGCACTGCCAGCATCAAGGCTTCGGCTGGCTTCGCCATGCCGACGAGTTTCATGCAGATCGCCAAGATCAACACGGTGCAGGTCGGCGTCGCGTCGGCCGTAACAAAGCGGCCGGCATTGGTGGAGGCCACGTTCAAGGTCGACAATATCTCGGGCTATTGGAACAAGACGATGACGCTCTATGGCACCAAATTCGCTGAGACGACTGCCAACAAGCTGATGAAGATCGACTACACATACAACGGTTATGGCGATCCTAAGGGCTACGGCACGGCCAGCGTGTATACGGTCAACGGAACGACGACCACGCTCGTCCAGCAGCAAGTATGCGCGACCACCACAGTGCTCAGCTTCTACGGCTTACCCAGAACCACGATCACTCAGACCGACTCATACGGCAGGAAATACGCAACCACCTGCGTCAGCACGATGTATCCCGCGACGAGTGCCGGTGCGGTGATCGACGTCAGCCAGATGGACCAGCTGTACCTGCGGATGGATGTGCCGTCCGGCAATCCATCCGTGCTCAAATCGAACGATCCGGCGACATCGAACCGGCTTTACGCCGACGGCGTCGAAATTGCGAACGGAGAAACCGTCGATATCTTCACGCTTGTGCCATGCGGCCAGAGCAGCAAACAGGCTTGGGAAGATGGCGGCAATCCCGTACCGGCAGCCATTTCGAATGCCGACTTCTTCTACACGGTGACCGGCAAGTGCGCCTTCAACAAGCGGCCTTCGGAAACTGTGCTTACACAATAGCCGGGCCGCGTGCCGATCTCCCCCCGTGTGGGGGAGATGGCCGGCAGGCCAGAGGGGGGCGCTGTCCCGCGGCTCTCGTAATTTGCAAATCTGGCAATCTCCAATCCGCTTGGCCCATCCTTGCATCGAGTTGGCGTCGCTCGGCGTCCAAGAGTTGCACCTAAGCTGATGCTCTATGGCGCCCCCCTCTGTCCTGCCCTCTTTGCCACCACTTGGCATCTCCCCCACTAGGGGGGAGATCGGATGTCGCCTCGGCTCTCGCCAATCCCTGAGACGAAAAACTTGGACTTCTCCTCAATCACGAAGCGGTGATGCTGTAACGAACCGTGTGTCGGCGGCGAAGTGTGGGCATGGAACCGCACAGGAGAACAGCGATGACCGGATCGAAACGCGGCACGGCCCTTGTCGGGCTTGCCCCAGCTCTGCTTTCGGCGGCTTTGTTTTCGGCAATCGGGCTGTCGGCAACCAGCGCGGCTGCCGGCCAGACGCTGACCGTCGTCGAGCTGTTCACCAGCCAGGGCTGCTCGTCCTGCCCGCCGGCCAACGCCAATCTGATCAAGGTCAAGGACCGGCCCGGCGTGCTGGCGCTGTCCTTCAACGTCACCTACTGGGATTATCTCGGTTGGAAGGACACATTCGGCAAAGAAGAATTCACGCAGCGCCAGGTCCGCTATGAACCGTCGCTCGGCCGTTCCGGCCCGTTCACGCCGCAAGTGGTGGTCAACGGCAAGGCCGATGCGGTCGGCGCCAGGCCGGGCGAGATCGAGCAGCTGATTTCGAGCGGCGGCCACGCCGATGGACCTTCGCTGTCGCTCGCCGGTGGAAAGGTCAGCATCGGCGCCGGTCCGGTGCCCGGCGGCAAGGCCGATGTCTGGCTGGTGCGTTACGGCAAGGGCGTCATCGAGGTGCCGGTGGCGCGCGGCGAAAACACCGGCCGCACGCTGCCGCACGCCAATGTCGTGCATTCGCTGACCAGGCTGGGCAGTTGGACCGGCGACGCCACCGCGCTGCCGTTGCCGGCCGCTGCAAGCGGCCTCAGCACCGCGGTGCTGGTCCAGGTGCCGGGCGGCGGGCCGATCCTCGGTGCCGCTGCGAATTAGAACCCGTTCCGAATTTGCGCAACGCCGCAGCGGCGCCGCCGCATGCGATCAACCCTGCCATAACCCAAGGAGACCACCATGACCAATCACCTGACCCTGGCGGCACTCGCCCTCGCACTTTGCTCGACGGCGCTGTTCGCCGGAGGCGCGGCGCGGGCCGAAGATGCGATGAAGCCGGCGATGGCGATAAACGCCATGAAGCCGGCAACCGATGCCATGAAGCCGGCCGGCGCCATGGCGCCTGATGCAATGGCCACAACTGCGATGAAGGCGGGCGATCCGATGAAGGCCGACTGCATGGACAAGGCCGCCGCCGAGACGGACGCCATGAAGAAGGCAGAGGCGACCAAGGCCTGCGATGCCATGGCTCCGGCCAAATAGGCGATGCGCACAGCAATGTGAGAGCCCGGCGGATCTATCCGTCGTATAATCCACACCAGCATCATGGGAGATCAGACATGACCGGAGCCCTGAAACGATCGTCGATTTTCGCAAAAGCAGCACTTGCCGCGCTCATCCTCACGGCTGCTGCTGCCGTGTTCTGGCAGACACCGGCAGTCTCGGCCGAAGACGCGGTGGTGATCCCGCCGCCGGCAATGGACGAGAAGGCCACCGCCGGGACCGAAAAGGCGGTCTTCGCCGGCGGCTGCTTCTGGGGCGTCCAAGGCGTGTTCCAGCACGTCAACGGCGTAACCAGCGCGGTCTCCGGCTATGCGGGCGGCGACAAGGACACGGCCGTCTATGAAATGGTCGGCACCAGCCGGACAGGCCACGCCGAATCCGTCGAGATCACCTACGAGCCATCCAAAGTCAGCTATGGCCAGTTGCTGCAGGTGTATTTCTCGGTGGCGCACAATCCGACGCAGCTGAACTACCAGGGGCCGGACAGCGGCACCCAGTACCGCTCGACGATTTTTGCCGAAAACGACACGCAGAAAAAGATCGCCGAAAGCTACATCGCCCAGCTCGACAGGGCCAAGGTGTTTGCAAAGCCGATCGTGACGACGCTGGAGACCGGCAAGACCTTCTATCCGGCCGAGGACTATCACCAGGACTTCCTGACGCTCAACCCGACCTATCCCTATATCGTCTACAATGATCTGCCCAAGGTCGAGAATCTGAAGCGGCTGTTCCCCAATCTCTACAGCGAAAAGCCGGTGCTGGTGCTGGCCGCCAACAAGAGCTGATTTTTTGCGCCGGCGGGCGCGACGGAGAATAAGCGTCGGCGATCCTTCGCACCCCCCTCTGTCCTGCCGGACATCTCCCCCGCAAGGGGGGAGATCGGCTATCACCTCGACCTTCGCCAAATCTCCAACGTTCAGGACGAGCGGAGCGCTGAAACTGCTAATCTCCCCCCTTGCGGGGGAGATGGCCGGCAGGCCAGAGGGGGGTGCTGTCCCGCCAACGTCTCGAAACTACCTCCCCTTTTTCCAGGGCAGGCTCCAACGCACTTTCTCCAGTGTCGCCTTTGCCTCGGCCGAGTCCGGGTCGGGCTCTGTCTCACGATAATGCGCCGAGCCCCGAGGCGGGTAGGCAAGCGTGTTGTTGAGGGCAAATTTGTCGATCTGGCTGAACTCGGGGAAAGGCAGGTTTTCCGCCTCGCGCCAATCGCTGACCCTTTTCTCCGCGGCGATGCGTTTTTCGTCGTCGACCGCAAGATCGGTGGCTCTGTATTCCAGTGACGAAGGGAAGGCGAACTGCGCGCCGGCATCATCCATGATGTTGATCATGGACAACAGGATGTCCTCGCGGATGGCTTGGAATTCGGCCACGTCGGCGGTTTTGACGTAGGTGAACACGTCGATGTCGAGCGAATAGGCGCCGAAGCCGGCAAAGCGCACGCGGCATGGCTCGTCGATGACGCGCGGATGGGCGATCAGCAGCTTGCGCAGCTCGGCCAGGACGTAACGCAGCTGATCGGGCGTCGTCTCGTAGCGCAGCTGCAGCGTCGTCGCGAACCGGGTGCGGTCGCGATGCGCGTAGTTCTCGATCTGCATGCCGGCGAAATCCGAATTCGGCACCGAGATGATCGTGCGGTCGAGCGACCGGATGCGTGTCGAGCGCATGCCGATATGCTCGATCGTGCCGGACTGGTCGCCGAACTTGCAGAAGTCGCCGACGCTGACCGGCCGATCGGCATAGAGCGTCAGGCCGGAGAGGAAGTTCTGCAGCGTCGGCTGCGCCGCCAGCGCCACCGCCAGACCGCCGATGCCGAGACCAGCAATGACGCCTTCGTAGGGAATGGCGAGCACTTCGGCCAACAGCAGGAAGGCGACGACCAGCACGGCGACGCGCGCGACGCCGGTGGACAGCGAAATCAGCGTGTCGTGGTAGCCGGGCACTTGCCACAGTCCACGATAGTGTTCGGCGACCTTGCCGATCAGGTGCCAGACCACCGGCACGGCACCGATCACGATCAGGCTCCAGGCGATTGCCTTGACCGGGGCGGCGACCACTTGCGGCAGACCGAGCGGGCGCAGCGTCAACAGCAGGAAGAACCCAAGCACGATCGAACGCACCGCCCATTCGACGATGCGGAAGAAGGCCGAGCTGTCCGTCCTTCGCACAATCAAGGAAATCAGCGCATTGGCGATGAAGCCGAAAACGATGCCGGCCACTGCGGCAAGGCCGAGCATCCACCACTGCCAGTGCTCCATCGGTCCGGCGCGGGTGAGCAGGCCGGGGCTGATCTCGCGGGCGAGGCCACGGGCGATGAAGAACGGGTCGGTGCTGGCGAAGGCAGCGAACTCCGGCGCCACCGGCACGTCTTCCACGTCGGCGTAGAGCGCGCGGATGTGGACGAGCGTCTCGGGCGTGAACTGCCAGATCTTGCCCTTCTCGGTCTCGACCGGGCCGATGACGATGTTGCCGGCGGGATGCTCGAAATAGATGAAGGGGGTGTTGCTCTTCGGGTCGTCGGGGATCTCCTGCCAGTAGACATAGCCGATGCGGTCGATGACCTTTTTGAGATAGCGCTCGAGCAGGAACGCCTCGTCGCCGCGCACCGCCTGACTGTAGTTGCGCAGGTCGAGCGCCGCCTGTGCCGGATCGCCGGCCTCGGTGAGGCCGCTCAACAGTACCTTGAACGTATCGCGTGGCGAGGCGAGCCTGCTCGGATCGTCGACCATGTCGACGGCTTCGCCACGCGCTTCCTGGAATTCGGCGAGCTTGGCCTGAAGCTGGCCAAGTGGCGGCCCGACGATAGACCACTCGCCATTCTTGCGGCGAAAGGTGAGATCGAAGGAAACCCTGGTGCCATATTGCGGGAGCGTCGCCGTCACCTCGTCGCCGGCAATCGTATCATGCGGCAGGCTCCACAGGCGGAACGTCGCGTTGTCGATGACGGTGAACAGGAGCTTGGTGTAATCGGGCATGTTGAGGCCGCCGCGGTCGGCCTCGGTGACGTCGACGAGGCCCGCTGCCAGACCGGCAAGACCCCGCCGCCGGTCGCGCGCGGCACGTTGTCGGCGCCGCTCTCGTTCATCGTCTGCAGGAACGAGCGCATGGTGCTCATCGGGCTCGACTGGTCGACACGGACGTCCTCGACGGCGCTGACGCGCACGCCTGTCCACCATTCGGCGGTGGCGACATCGAAACGGCCCATGAAGCTTTCGCCGTCAGGCGACTGGACGAAGGTGAAGGCGCCCTGGCGGTCGCCTTCGAACCAGTGGCCGACAAGCTTGTCGCCTTCGGCCTTCGCCTCGATACGGCCGCTGTAAAGCGGGTAGACGCCCTTTACGTCGGCGCCGGTCTGCTCGAACTTGATCTGGGCGCCGCCGCCGCGCCATTTCGTGTCCCACACGCCGGTCCAGCTGGCCGCGTCCTGCGCATGCGCCTGCGACATGGCCGGCAGCAGGCCTGCAAGCGCGAGTGCGCCGACCAGCGCGACCGTCCGGATCAGCATCAGCAACAGCCGATCCTGTCTCGCCGCAAAAAAGGGGGTCATTCTGTTGCCCTTCTTCTGCCGGCGATTCTGCTGGGCCGGCCAGAGAAGGTTATTCCGCTTGAAGATGAATATTCTGTTTCGGGCGGCGCCGGCGAAGCCGGTCAGTCATAGGTCAGATCCGTCGCCTTGCCGCCGAACACGCGGTAGGCAAAGAACGAATAGAAGATGATGATCGGCAGCACGACGACTGTCCCGACCAGGATGACGGCCAGGCTTTCGGGTGCCGAAGCAGCCTGCCAGATGGTCAGCCGGTCGGGCACGACGAAGGGGTAGAACGACCAGGCGAGCCCGGCAAAGCCAAGCGTGAAGATCGCGGCCAATGTCAGGAACGGGAGCAGCGCGTGGCGATCGTCGGGCTTCGGCAGATGAAAGGTCTGGCGCCACAGCCACAGGAACAGCACTGCCGACAGGATCGGCAACGGCGACAAATAGACCATGGCCGGCCAGACGAACCATTTGTCGAAGATGCGCGCGCTGGCAAAGGGCGTGGCCAGCGATACTGCAACCATGCCGAGCGCGGTCAGCACCAGTGCCGTGCGCAGCCACAGCACCGCTTTCTTCTGCAAGTCGCCTTCCGTCTTGTAGATGACCCAGGCCGCGCCCATCGCCGCGTAGGCGGCGGCAAGGCAGAGCGCCACCAGCGCCCCGAAAGCCATGCCGCCAGGGCCGACGTCGAGGCCGAGCACATAGACGCCGAGCATATAGCCCTGCGCCAGCGACGCGATGACCGAACCGAGGAAGAAGATGCGGTTCCAGCGGTGCTTCCTGCCGGCCGGCACTTTGGCGCGGAAATCGAAGGCGACGCCGCGCAGGATCAAGCCGACCAGCAGCACGAAAACCGGAATGTAGAGCGCGGTCAGGATGGTGCCGTGCGCCAATGGGAAGGCGACCAGCAGCAGGCCGACCGCCAGCACCAGCCAGGTCTCGTTGGCGTCCCAGAACGGGCCGATGGCGGCGATCATCGTATCCTGTTCGGTGTCTTCGGCTGCGGCGAACAGGATGCCGATGCCGAGATCGAAGCCGTCGAGGATGACGTAGATCAGGATGGCTAGGCCCATCAGGCCGGCGAAGATCAGAGGCAACAGGGTCGGCCAGTCGAAGCTCATGATGTTTCTCCCGGTTGCGCAACCGGCTGCGACAGCGGCCTGTTCATGACGCCCGGCAGCGGCGAGGTGTCACCATCCTTCGCCGCCTTCAATGCCAGATGCACCAACACGCCGAGATAGGCGATCAGCAGCAGCACGTAGAGGATGAGATAGACCGCGAGCGACAGCGCGACATGGCTGCCGGCGACCGGGCCGACAGCATCGGCGGTACGCAGCACGCCGGTGACCAGCCAGGGCTGGCGGCCGATCTCGGTGGTGTACCAGCCGGCCAGCGTCGCCAGCCAGCCGGACAGCGCCATCGGCACCATGACCAGCGCCAGCGGCTTAGGCAGGCTGTGGCAGCGCTTGAGGAAGAAGGCCGCCGACCAGGAGACGGCGAGCATCAACAGGCCGGTGCCGACCATGATGCGGAAGCCCCAGAACACCGGAAACACCGGAGGATGGTTGCCGGCATAATCGTTCAGCCCCGGTACGATGCCGCCGGCGCTGTGCCTGAGGATGAGGCTGGCGCCGTCGGGAATGGTGAGCTCGAACCTGTTCTCCTTGGCCGCTTCGTCGGGAAGCGCAAACAGCACCAGCGGCACGTTGGGACCGGTGTTCCAGTTGGCCTCCATGGCGGCGATCTTCTGCGGCTGATGTTCAAGCGTGTTGAGGCCGTGCTGGTCGCCGGCAAAGATCTGGATCGGGATCAGGATCGCGGCGGCGAAGACACCGGTGCGCAGCGCCTTCCACATCGATTCCGAGCGATCGCCGTAGAGATAGCGCAGCGCCGACAGGCCAGCGATCAGGAACGAGACGGTCAGCCCCGAAGCAAGCAGCATATGAACGAGCCGGTAGGGCATGGACGGATTGAAGACAACGGCCCACCAGTCGGTGGCGTGCGCAACACCATCGCGAATTTCGAAGCCGGCCGGCGTCTGCATCCACGAATTGAGGGCGATGATCCAGAAGGCGGACAGAGTGGTGCCGCCGGCTACCAGCACCGTCGCCAGCGTGTGGACGCGGTTTGAGACGCGGCGGAAGCCGAACAGCATGATGCCGAGGAACGCCGCCTCGAGGAAAAAGGCCGTCAGGATCTCGTAAGCCAGCAGCGGGCCGGCGATGTTGCCGACCGTCTCCATATAGCCCGGCCAGTTGGTGCCGAACTGAAAACTCATGGTGACGCCGGAAACCACGCCCATGGCGAAGGACAGCGCGAATACCTTAACCCAGGTGAAATAAGCGCGCATCCAGGCGGAGTCGCCTGTCGCGTTGTAGCGGAGCTTGAAGAACAGCAGCACCCAGCCGAGCGCGATGGTGATCGCCGGGAACAGGATGTGGAACGAGATGTTCGCGCCGAACTGTATGCGCGACAGGATGAGCGGGTCCATGGCGGCTCCAGCTGCTGCTTGTTTGTACAAGGATAGGCTTCATGCGCCGGGCGGTCAAAGCGGCGTCCCGCCGCGAGGCGGAACGCCGCAGTGCCGGTTAATCTGCTTTTGCGTGGAATTTTGCTGGACGACCAGGCGGGTGTTGCCTATTCCGGCGAACCTCGATGTCCAGAACTGTCAGGAGCGCCATTGACATCCGGATTTGCGCACCGACATTCAGCGGATTAAATCAACAACTCTGTTTCAAGCAGCCGTTTTCAGCCATGCAGCCGATCATCTCGATTTCCGGGGTCACGAAGACCTACGCCACCGGCTTCAAGGCGTTGAAGGAGATCAATCTCGATATCGTGCGCGGCGAGATATTTGCGCTGCTGGGGCCGAACGGCGCCGGCAAGACGACGCTGATCTCGATCGTCTGCGGCATCGTCAACCGCTCGTCGGGCACCGTCACGGTCGACGGCCATGACATCAACCGCGACTACCGCGCTGCGCGCGGCCTGATCGGGCTGGTGCCGCAGGAACTGACCATCGATGCCTTCGAGAGCGTGTGGGCGACGGTCAATTACAGCCGCGGCCTGTTCGGCAAGCCGGCGGACAAGGCGTTCGTCGAAAAAGTGCTGCGCGACCTGTCGCTCTGGGACAAGAAGGACGCCAAAGCGATCACGCTGTCCGGCGGCATGAAACGCCGGCTGATGATCGCCAAGGCGTTGTCGCACGAGCCGCGAATCCTGTTCCTCGACGAACCGACCGCCGGCGTCGATGTCGAGCTGCGCCAGGACATGTGGGCGATGGTGCGCCGGCTGCGCGAAGACGGCGTCACCATCATCCTGACCACGCACTACATCGAAGAAGCCGAGGCGATGGCCGATCGCGTCGGCGTCATCAACCGCGGCGAGATCGTGCTGGTCGAGGACAAGGCCGAGCTGATGCGCAAGCTTGGCCGCAAACGGCTTGTGCTGGAACTGCGCAGCCCGTTGGCCACCGTTCCCGATGCTTTTTCGCACTACGCGCTGGAGCTTTCGCCCGATGGCGGGCAGCTGACCTATACCTATGACAACCAGAGCGAACGGCCGGGCGTCGCCTCGCTGATCCGCGAGCTCGAGGCGGCCGGCATCCAGTTCCGCGACATCGATACGGAAAACAGCTCGCTCGAGGAGATCTTCGTCAATCTGGTGAGGAAACAGGCATGAACCCGCGCGCGGCCATGAACCTTCATGCGGTATGGGCGATTTATCGGGTGGAGATGGCGCGCGCCCTTCGCACTGTGCTGCAGAGCATCGTTTCGCCGGTCATTTCGACGTCGCTCTATTTCGTCGTCTTCGGCTCGGCCATCGGCTCGCGCATCACCGAGATCGACGGCATCAGCTACGGCGCCTTCATCGTGCCGGGGCTGATCATGCTGTCGCTGCTGACGCAGTCGATCTCCAACGCCTCCTTCGCCATCTACTTTCCGAAATTCGTCGGCTCGATCTACGAATTGCTGTCGGCGCCGGTGTCCTATCTGGAGATCGTCATCGCCTATGTCGGAGGTGCGGCGACAAAGTCGATCGTGCTTGGCCTGATCATTTTGGCGACGGCCTCGCTGTTCGTGCCGCTGACGATCGAGCATCCGTTCTGGATGCTCGCTTTCCTGGTGCTGACGGCCGTGACCTTCAGCCTGTTCGGCTTCATCATCGGCATCTGGGCAAGAAGCTTCGAGCAGCTGCAGCTGGTGCCGCTGCTGATCATCACACCGCTGACCTTCCTCGGCGGCAGCTTCTATTCGATCAACATGCTGCCCGGCATCTGGCGCACGGTGACGCTGTTCAACCCGGTGGTCTACCTGGTTAGCGGCTTCCGCTGGAGCTTCTACGGCAAATCCGACGTTTCGGTCGGCGTCAGCCTCGGCATGACGGTGGTCTTCCTGCTTGTCTGCATAGCGATCGTCGCCTGGATCTTCAGAACCGGCTACCGGCTGCGCAACTGATCGATTGGCCTTGCCAGGCAAAGCAGCCTTATCGATCAACGGAAACAGCACTGAGTGCAGCCCCTGCGACGATAGCCCCTTGACCTTCATGTTTGGTTATATATCATGTTATGATTTATCGCGAGGCGGATTGGCCTATGGAAGACGTCGTACGATCGCTTGGCTTCCTGTGCCTGGGCAGCAGGATGAAGCGTATAGGCGAGCAACTGCAAGCGGAGGCGCAGCGCCTTCTCGACCGGCTGGATGTTCCGGTTCAGGCGAGCCAGTACCCACTGCTGGCCGCGCTCGACAGGCTCGGCCCCCTGCCTGTCGGGGAACTGGCGCAATCCCTTGGCATCGCGCAGCCAGGCGTAACGCGAAGCGTCTCGCTTCTCGCCGAGTTGGGATTGCTCGAGGTCAGTCCGTCGATCGATGACCAGCGGCGCAGGATCGTCTCCCTCACCAGGGACGGCCGGCGGCTGGTCGATGTCGCAAAGCGCGAGGTCTGGTCGCGCATCGAGAACGCCGTCGCGGATCTGTGCGCGGATCTTTCGGGGCCGCTTCTCGATCAGTTGGCCGCCATCGAGGACGGCCTCGCCGCGGCTCCTCTCGACCGTCGTGCACCAAAACCGAGAGATGCCGTGCAATGAAACACCTGCTTGACCGCCCGATCTGGAGCGCGCTTCAGACGCGACATCAGGCCTTCGCGCAAGGTGGAAACCTCGCCAGGCGATATCGGCCGTTGATTGTTCCTTTCGCCGCCACTGGCGCGGACGACGCGGAAAGCCTGCGGGCGCTTGAAAAGCTTGTCTCCCCAGGCGAGAGTGTGATCCTGCTTCAAGCGGACGCCATTGCTCTGCCCACGGGGCTTTCCGCGACGTCGACCGCAGCCGGGGTTCAGATGATTGCCGAGCAGCCGTTGCAGATCGTCTCCGACCAGCGCGTGCAACGTCTGACGCGAGACGACGCCGCTGAGATGCTGGCTCTGGCGTTGGTCACCAAGCCTGGCCCATTCACGCTCGAAGCCTTGAGCCTGGGCGATTTTTGGGGTGTGAAAATCGAGGGCAGACTTGCGGCGATGGCCGGCGAGCGCATGAAGCAACCTGGCTATACCGAACTCAGCGGGGTGTGCTCACATCCGGAATTTCGCGGCGGTGGCCTGGGCAAGCTGTTGTCAATATTCGTGGCAAACCGGATAGTGGCACGCGGCGAAGTTCCCTATCTCCACGCCTATGCCAGCAACGCCACGGCCATTAGATTGTACGAGTCCATTGGCTTCAGGTTGCGAAATACAATGAATGTGGCCGTGGTTCAGCGCACCGAATGATAGTCGGCGCATGATGCGCAGCATGGATGCATCCCGTATCGGAAAGGAAGGATTTCGTATCGCCGAAATCCTTCCTTGAGACTGCAAGACCTTGCTGCGTGTCAGACCGCGATCTTGCCACCACCTTGCCTGGTGATGGCAACGACCGCCGGCCGCACCGGCATGTCCGGCTTGAAGTCGGGCCAGCGGGTCGACAAATCCTCATAGTAGGACGGACGGCCGAAAGCCTCCCAGTCCTCGCCACCGTCGCCTGGATGCTGGACGGCAACGAAAGCGGTCTGGTCGTCCGGCGCAAACAGGGGACCACACATTTCGGCGCCGATCGGCACGCGGAAGAACAGTTTTGAGGTCGCCCGCGCCGGCCCTTCCGTATCGACCGCCCACAGACCGTCGGTGCGGCCAGTGGCCTTCGGACCCTGACCGTCGGTGGCGACCCAGAGGCGGCCGGTCGAATCAACCGCGCAATTGTCCGGCATGCCGAACCAGCCATTGGCCGTGGTTGCGGTCGAGAAGGTGGCGCCGACTGCCGCAACCGAGGGATCACCGCATTTCAAGAGCACCTCCCACTTGCCCTTGGTGGCGGCAAAATCGCCACCGTCCTCGACGATCTCGATGATGTGGCCAAAGGCATTTTCGGCACGCGGGTTGGCGGCGTCGACCTGATCGGCCTTGCGCTTCGAATTGTTGGTCAGCATGACATAGACCTTGCCGTTGGCGGCATTGGGCTGGATGTCTTCAGGGCGGTCCATCTTGGTGGCGCCGAGCAGGTCGGCGGCGCGGCGCGTCTCGATCAGCACGTCGGCCTGGCTGGCAAAGCCGTTCTCCGCCGTCAGCGGCCCTTGGCCGAAGACGATCGGCAGCCATTCGACCGAACCGTCGTCGGCAAACTTGGCGACATGCAAGGTGCCGTCGTCGAGCAAATCCATATTGGCGGCGCGGTCGTCCGGATTGAACTTGCCTGTGGTGACGAACTTATAGACATAGTCGAAGCGCTCGTCGTCGCCGAGGTAGAAGACGACACGGCCATCCTTGGCGACGATCGATTCGGCGCCCTCATGCTTGAAGCGGCCCATTGCGGTGCGCTTCTTCGGCACCGAAGTCGGATCCTGGACGTCGACCTCGACGATCCAGCCAAAGCGGTTCGGCTCGTTCGGCTCTTTGCCGATGTCGAAACGGTCGTAATGCGCTGCCCATTCATAAGCACCTTCGGGAATGCCGAGCCGCTTGTAATTGGCCGCTTCCTTGTGGCCTTGCGGCAGCTCGCCCGAGAAATAGCCGTGGATGTTCTCCTCGGCCATGACATAGGTGCCCCACGGCGTGACGCCGCCGGCACAATTGTTGACGGTGCCGACAACTTTCGTGCCGGTCGGGTCGGCGCTGGTCTTGACGCGGTCGTGGCCGGCGACGGGGCCGGACAGCGCGATCTCGGTGTTGGAGGTGATGCGGCGGTTGAGCTTGCCGTCGCGAACGACCTGCCATTTGCCGGCTTCCTTGCGGATCTCGACAATGGTGCCGCCATGCGCGGCCATCTCGACGTCGACTTGTTCCTTGCTGAGAGGCGCCTGCTTGGCTTTGCCATCGACGATGGTGACGAGGCCCGGAAACATCAGGTGCGGATTGGTGTATTCGTGGTTGACCACCAGCAGGCCGTGCTCGGCCGAGCCGTCGATCGGGATATAACCGACATAGTCATTGTTGTAGCCGAATTGTCTGGCCTGGGCTTCCGCCGACTGTTTTGTCGGATCGAATTCCGGCGAATCGGCGAACAGCGGATCGCCCCAGCGCAGCAGCACGTCGGCGTCATAACCGGGTGCAACGTGATGCTTGTCGTCGATGCCGGCCTCGAGCTCGTCGAAAGCGAAGGCGGAGCCTTCGGCGGCGCGGGCGTTGTCGGCGGTGATCAGCGCCAGCGGGCTGACGGTAGCGGCTATGGCCGAGACGGCAAGCGAGCCCTTGAGGAAGCCGCGGCGCGAGAACCGCGCGGCGATGATCTCACCCATGGTGCGGTTGTCGCTGGGATTGGCTCCTGGCCCATCGTTTTCCTCGAGCAGGCTGGTGCGGAAATGGGCGTCAGGGGTGCGATGTTCGGTCATAGGGGCCTGCCTCTGGCTGGATGGATTGCTGGAGCGTGTTGCCTGGCCAATCCGGTATCGCCGGCAGGTCACAGTTTGATGACATGCCGGCTAATTGCCATCTGCGATTTCGTGCCCAACATCAGCCCCGCTTGACCGCGACCGGCGCTTCGGAAACAAGAGCTGCGGCAGGCGCGCAAGGACCGCATCGGGAGGAGCAAAAAGTGAGTTTCTGGGGACTTGGGCAGCTCTGCATTTCGACAGTGATCTTCCTGCTTGCGGCGACGGCGGCGAAGCAATGGGGACTGGCGCCGAGCTTTGGCAAGATCGTGCTGACGTTGGCGCTCTATTCGCTCGGCAATCTGATCATGCTGAGGCTGATCCGTGAATTCGGCATGTCGGTGTCGTTCAGCCTGTCAGCGGTGATCCAGCTGGTGTCGGTGAATGTGGTGGCGCTGGTCTTCTTCGGCGAGCGCGTCAATGCCTTGCAGGCGACCGGCATCGTGCTTGCCATCGCAGCTGTGGCGCTGATCACGCTCGGACCCTATCTGCAAAGGCTGTAACTGCGATCGGGCCGATGAAGAAGACCGCAAGCAGACTGCGCAACTGGCTGGAGTTCCCGGTTCTGCTGGCCGGGCTGATCATTGCCGGCGGGCTGTGGGGGTTCGAGGAGCTAATGGAGATGGCGCGGGCCACTACGCCGCATGCCTTCGATACCGAAATCCTGCTTGCCTTCCGCAAGGCCGGCCAACCCGACAATCCGATCGGACCGGCGTGGCTGGAAGGAGCGATGCGCGACATCACCAGCCTCGGCAGCGCCAGCGTGTTGGTGCTGATCACGGCAGCAATGATCGTCTATCTGCTCCTCATCCGCAGGCCAGGCGCGGCGCTTCTCATGTTCATCGCGGTAGCGGGCGGCCAGGTCCTGTCAAGCGTGCTCAAGTTCGATATAGATCGGCCGCGCCCCGATCTGGTCTCGCATCTCGCCGACGTGGCATCACTTTCGTTTCCGAGCGGCCACGCCATGCTGTCGGCGGTGACATATTTGACGCTGGGCAGCATGGCGGCGCGGTTTTTGCCCGGGCGGACAACGAAGATCTATGTGCTCGGTCTGGCGGTGCTGACGACGGTGGTGGTCGGCATCAGCCGCATCTATCTCGGCGTCCACTGGCCCTCCGACGTATTGGCCGGCTGGTGCGCCGGCTTTGCCTGGGCGATGCTGTGCTGGCTTGCGGCCCGGTTCCTGCAGCGATGGCTCGGGCGGGCCGGCGGCACCTGACTCATGTCAGTCGATTTGCGGTCAAATCAGCCTGTTGATCAGGCCATGACCGCAGCCTGCCAGCAGGAAAACCATCGACAGCAAGGCTGTCGAGGTCGCCAACGCATTGAATATCTTCACCTGCTCATCCTTTTTGAGTCGTTGCCTGTGAAATCGGGATCGCAATGGATGTCCCGCCAAACGATGCCGAAATTGTAGCATGCTAGCGCATCGGCTGGCAAAGAGTGCTGCATGTTTCACATATGCAAGATGATGCTTGAACCATCATAATGAAGGTATTACACGTGATATCGCAGACTCAGACGGGGGTTATGGCCGATGATCACTGCCGCGCAGATGCGTGCCGCGAGGGCGCTGGCCGGCATCGATCAGAAGACGCTCGCCGAGCGCGCCGGGGTTTCGCTTCCAACCATTCAGCGCATGGAAGCGAGCGACGGCGTGGTCCGGGGCGTGGTCGATACGCTGATGAAGGTCATCCAGGCCCTTGAAGAGGCCGGGGTCGAGCTGATCGGCGACAACCAGGCGAGCGAGCGTGGCGGCAGGGGCGTTCGCCTCAAGCCTGTCACGCCGCAGAACCCGCAAGGCTGACGGTACTGCCGCATCGCCGAAAATCGAAATCGATTTTCGGATAGTCCAATGCGCGGTTCAAAAGTGTTGGAGCGTACCTGTGCGTCGATTTGGACGCACGCCGCTCCAAGTCGCGACGGCGACCGCCGACAGTCCTGCCGACGATCCCGCCGCCTCCTTGGTTTCATGGGGAAGGCACTCGATGGATCAGACCCGGCGGGCAGTGCATCAACCGGCACGGCCGACATTTTCCGAACTGTTCACGCCGAAGCTGGTGACGGTGCTGCGCGAGGGCTATACGCTCGCGCACTTCAAGGCGGATGCCATCGCCGGGCTGACTGTCGCCATCGTGGCGCTGCCGCTGTCGATGGCAATTGCCATTGCTTCAGGCGTGACGCCGGAGCGCGGGCTCTACACCTCGATCATTGGCGGCTTCCTGGTCTCGGCGCTTGGCGGCAGCCGTTTCCAGATCGGCGGCCCGGCCGGCGCCTTCATTGTGCTGGTGGCTGCGACGGTGGCGCGAGTTGGCGTCGACGGCTTGCTGCTGGCGACGATGATGGCCGGCCTGTTCCTGCTTGCCATCGGCTATCTCAGGCTTGGCACCTACATCAAGTTCATCCCCTATCCGGTGACCGTCGGCTTCACCGCCGGCATCGCCGTCATCATCTTCTCCGGCCAGATCGTCGAACTCTTCGGGCTGAAGCTCGCCGGCAAGGAACCGGGGCCGCTGGTGCCCAAGCTGATGGCCATCGGCGAGGCGGCCGGAACGATCAACCTCGGCGCAACCGCGGTGGCGGCACTGACCATCATCACCATTGCGCTGTTGAAGCGGTTTCGGCCGAAGTGGCCGGCCATGCTGATTGCCATCGGGCTGGCATCACTCGTCGTGGCATTGCTCGCCATGCCGGCCGAAACGATCGGCACGCGCTTCGGCGGCATCCCGCGCAGCCTGCAATGGCCGGCCTTCCCGCCGCTCAGCCTCGACAGGATAATCGACGTGCTGCCGGACGCCATCGCCTTTGCGCTGCTCGGGGCGATCGAATCGCTGCTGTCGGCCGTCGTCGCTGACGGCATGACCGGAAGACGGCATCGCTCCAATTGCGAGTTGGTGGCGCAGGGCTTCGCCAATATCGCCTCCGCCTTGTTCGGCGGTATCTGCACCACCGGCACCATTGCCCGCACCGCGACCAATGTACGGGCCGGCGCGCATGGACCGGTCTCAGGCATGATGCACTCGGCCATCCTGCTTGCCCTGATGCTGGTGGCGGCACCGCTGGCCAGCTATATCCCGCTTGCGGCACTTGCCGGCGTGCTGGCGGTGGTGTGCTGGAACATGTTCGAGAAACAGGCCTTCGCCACCTTGCTGCGCGCCTCGCGCGGCGATGCGCTGGTACTGCTGGCGACGTTCCTGATCGTCATCTTCCGCGACCTGACCGAAGGCATCGTCGTCGGTTTTGCGCTGGGCTCGATGCTGTTCATCGACCGCATGGCCAAGAGCATCGCGGTGGAGGCGGACCATCAATCCTTGGTCCAGGAAGACGTTGCCGACCGCGCCAGCGCTTATGATTCCAGCGAGGCGAGCGATGCCGATACCGTCGTCTACCGGATATCGGGCGCCTTTTTCTTCGGCGCCGCCTCGACCGTCGGCACGGTGCTGGACCGCATCGCCGACCAGCGCAGGAACTTCATCCTCGACTGTTCGGCGGTGCCGTTCTTCGATTCGACGGCGGCCAATGTTATTGAGGGCGCGGCCCACAAGGCCAAGCGCGCCGGCGTTCGCTTCATTATCTCAGGCGCTTCACCGCAGACACGCCGCATGCTGATCAACCACGGCGTCAAGCGGCCGCTGGTGACTTATGCCGCCTCGATCACGGATGCGCGGGCGCAGCTGAAGAAAGCCGCGCCCGCCGCCTGAGCCGATGGCTGGCTTAGTCGAGGCCTAACGCCGCGATCTCTCCGTCGTTCATCAGCGGCACGAAGATTGTCGACTTGCCGTCGGTGCCGATGTCGGCGCTGCCCGGCTTGAACGTCGCAACCGCTTGCGGCGTGCCGCCGGCTTTGTAGCTGTAGAGCGTGCCGGTCATATACGCGGTGGCGTAAACGCTGCCGCCGATGGCGACGACGCCATCGAGGTTAGCGAACTTTTCTGCGCCGGGCAGTGACGCAATTGCCTTGGTGGCGAGATCGACCGAGAGCAGGCCGCCCGGCTCCGCGGTGCTGAAATCGGGCTTGATGCCCTTGCCCCACGAAGCGACGATCAGCCGGCCGCCATCGGCGAAGATGCCATTCGGCGAAGCAAGCGCCGCATCCCTGACGAACAGTTCGGGCCGGTCGCCGTCGATGCGATAGATCGTATCGGCAAGCATATCAGTGACGTAGACCTTGCCGGACGCGTCGGCGGTCACGTCGTTGAGGAAGACCGCGTTCGGCACGTCGATCGTCGATGTTAGCTTGCCGCTTGCGAGATCGACGACGCGCACATGGGTGAGGTCGGCGACGTAGAGTTTGCCGTCGGCAATCGCCATGCCCTTGGGCGCGTCCATGCCGTCGGTCCAATGTTGCGTAACCATCTTGCCGTCCACAGACAGGACCGACAGGTATCCATTGCCGTCGGCGTCGCCGGGATTGCCAACGATATTGGAGATGATGATGCGTTTGCCGGCGGCATCGAACAGCGCCGATTCCGGTTGCTCAAGCCCGGTAGCGCGCCAGAGTTCGGCCGCCTGAACTGCCGGAGCGGCGGCGATGCCGACCAGGGCGAGAAGTATCGAGGTGAAGAGGCTCTTCATGGCTAGTCTCCTGTAATGGAATGGCGGAGAGCTAGGCCTTTCGATACTTTTCGGGAAGATGTATCGGGACTAGTACCGAAGGCTGATACCAAATCGCGTAAAAGAGGTGCATCCCATGAACGGCCCGATCTTCGAAGCGCTGAAGCGGACGCTTAAGGCCAAGGGCGTGACCTACCGTGTCCTTGCCGAGCGGATGGGCGTTTCCGAGCCGACGGTGAAGCGCATCTTCCATGAGCGCAACTGCAAGCTCGACCGGCTGATCGAGATCTGCGATGCCGCCGGCGTGGAGTTGGAGAACGTGCTCGGCTCGATGAACAGGGGACCGGGACCTGCCAACCCGATCGCGCCGGAGATCGAGCGCAGGCTCGCCGGGCGGCCGGCACTGCTGTTCGTATTCGTCATGCTTTCCGAGAAATTCACGCCAGAAGGCATCATGCGCTCACAAGGGTTGAGCGAGGCTTCGATGTTCCTCTATCTGCGCGACCTCGAGGAACTCGGCCTGGTCGCGCTTGGTGGCGGCCTGTCGGCAAGGCTGCTGGTCGAGGCGCCGATCCAGTGGAATTTCGACGGGCCATTGCGGCCGCTGTTCGAGATGACCAACAAGAATTTCATCGGCTGGGCCATCACCCATCTTGAGCGCGAGGCGACGTTCGTCAGCTTCTCCAGGCGGATGCGGCCGGAAACGGCGGAAATGGTCAGGCGCGAGGCGGAGGAATTGGCGGAGCGCGCCAAATTGCTTGCTCATCACGACCAGCACACGACGCCCGAAGACGGGCTGGTCGGCTACAAATGGACGTTTGCGTTCGGCGCAACGCCATTCCCGGTGATCATGCCGATCGGGCCACATCCGCGCGACGCAGGCGCGCGGACGGACGATCGAGTTGCGGCCGCCGCAAACGGACGACGTCTGCCGGCCTAGGTCAAATCACGGAACGACTGAGGTCGGATTCTTGGGTTTAGGCTGCTGTCCTCCACAGACGCCTTGTAAGCCGCGAAGACTAGGCAGGCGCGCCGAAAACTAGGCAAGCGGCGCCTATAAATTGGGTGACCGTACCGATGTGCATGGACATCGGCTTGCGTAGGGTGAGCCTGTGATTATCCAGGCTGCTTTGCAGTCCGGGGCCGGCGTCAGGAGGTGCGCACGGGACACCGGCCAGTAATTTATGCATCGCTTCGCAGCTTACGGGAGCACGTCGCGAAGCCGTCGCATTCGTTGACCGCAATGCAAACCTGAACGCTCTTTCGTGGCGTTGTTTCTTCATCACGGCGGTGTCTCCCAATTGATGGCGCTGCCGATCAAGGAGGTCGTGACCATGAGCGCGCTCTTAAGGGCATGCTTGCCTTGCGTCCTAAGCGTGATCCTGGCGGCGACACTTGCCGCGTCCGCGGACGAGCCGGAGCTTAGGGGACCCAATGCCGATCCAGGCTCAGGATTGCCGCCGTTGGTCCTGCCTTATATCGAATTGCTCAGCGCACCCGGTGTAGTAGCATCAGCGACGCTTGCCGCGCCCGCGGGCGACTCGGAGCTTATGGGACCCGATCCCGCCCGGCCCGGCATCCAATTGCCCGGCGCACCTGGTGCTCTTGCTCCCATGAAGATGTCTGACCGCTCGCAGCCGGCCGCGCTAATGGCAATAGCGGTATGGCTTTCGTCTGAACTCGGCCTTCCGTCGATCGAAGAGCCCCCGGCGGTAAGCTTCGTACCTGCGCGCAGGATGGCAGGTTTGCGGTTTCGCGACGTGGCGGCGGATCGCTGGAACAGCAGCCCCAATTTTGCCAGTCCGGACAATGTTGGCAAGCAGCCCACTGTTATTGCTATCTACGATGACGAAGCACGGACTATCTTCTTGCCGGAGGGCTGGACAGGCGGCACCCCGGCGGAGCTGTCGGTACTTGTGCATGAGTTGGTCCATCACGTCCAAACCGTGGCCGGGCTGAAGTTTGCATGCGCGGAAGAACGCGAGAAGGCGGCCTTTGAGGCGCAAGAGCGGTGGCTTGCCTTGTTCGGCAGCGACCTTCTGAAGGAATTTGAGCTCGATCCTTTCACGCTGTTGGTTCGCACGAACTGCCTGTATTGATGCTGAAGCCGCTTCGGGGGCAGCCAGTCTGACTGAGCTTCTTACCCCAGAGTATCGGCCGCAAAACCGGTTCTCGGAGGGCCCCATGCTCAAACCACAAGATCGAGCGGCTATCCGGCGGTCTTCGTCTCCGGAGCGGCCGCGACCGCCTTGTCATCCCAGACCATCTGCCGGTAGTCGAAGCCGTATTCCAGCGTCGGCTTGACGATGCGGAAATAGGGCGACAGGTCGAAGTCGCGCGGCGTGTAGAGCGAGTGATGGCGGATGTGCAGGATTTCCTTGCGCGAATAGCTCGACTGGGCCGAGGCACGGCCGGGCGCGCGGGTAATCTCCGGCAGGATCGGGTAGCGGATCCGGCCATAGGCCTCGGCAATCAGCGAAGAGCAGATGGCGCGCGTCGGGTCGCCGGAACCGAAAGCCAGCATGCGGCGGCGCCAGCGCACCGGCACCGGCGGCGTCGGCAAGAAGTAGCGCAGCATGTCGAATATGTTCTTGAGATCGTATCTGAGACCCAGCCTGCCGATCATGAAGGCGACGACCGCTTCGCGATCGTCGGGAGCCAGGCCGCTCGCCCGGCAGATGCGGGTGTTGTAGCTGCGGTAGCGGGACAGCGGCACGGCGATGCAGCCATCGCCGAGCGTGACCTCGATCAGGCGCCGCCGCTCCGACCCGTCCTCGGGCTCCGGCAATGCATCGCCGACATAAAAGGCGGCATGCGACCAGGTCGACTGGGTGAGGTATTTGATCGCCGCCGAGATCTTCTGGTTGCCTTCGATGAGCAGGATGTCGCCCGGCTCGAGCGTGCGGCGCAGCGTTTCGGCGTCGGACGGCGTGTACGGCTCGTAGCCGGACGATTCCTCTTGCAGCCGGCCGGCAAGCCAGCGGCCAAGTCGGTCCAGAAGCGTGTCGCCGGGCTCGGTCATGCCAGACGGCGATTATCACAGGGCGGCAAATTAGACCATGATCAGCCCACGCCAGGCGCGCCGGCGTCTTCGTGCTGCGGTGCCGCTGTGAGATCGTCGCGCGCCTTACGGGCGAGCTTCCTCGTCGAGCGCTTCGGACTGTCGCCGAAAAGCCCGGCCGCCTCGGCGAGGCAGGTTTTTTTCAGGCCCTTTTCCGAACGCTTCAGCAGCTTGCCAAGCAACCGCGTGTCCTCAGGGGGGCCAAGCGGCTGGTCCTCGGCATCGAGAACCGCGCGCATGACGAGCACATCGTGCAGTTCGCCGAGCCGCTCGCCCAGTTCGTCGACGGCCTTGCGCCGCGTCTTGATCGGCGTCGGCCACAGCCTGCCGAGCAGCGACAGGTGCATGCCATGCGTCTTGGCCGCCTTGCGCAGATCGTGAAAGTCATCGGCTTCGCCTCGCGAAGCCGCCTTGTCCAGCGCTTTCCTGGCACGGCGCAAAGTGGTGCGCGCGCCTTCGGCGAGCACGTCGGCAGCCTGCTCCGGCTGGTCGGGCAAAGCGAGCTTGTCGATGCGGACGACACCTTCCTCGCAGGCGGCAACCGCCGCGCCTATCGCAGCGTCGAGGCCCGCTCCGACATGCAGCTCATGCTGGCGCGCGACGAGCCTATCGCGGACGGCACCGAGACCGCCGCCGGCACTTTGCTCGGGAAAGCTTGCCGCCAGCCGGTCGATTGTTTCGACCAGCGCAGTCGCCTCACGCGGACCGGCAAGCAGGGCCGCCACCTGGCGGTAGCACTGATTCTCGGTCACGCAGAATGTTTCGTCCCCGGAACGAACTAGGCGCAGTAAAGCGCGGACGTTTTTCAACCGTTTGCGGCACTTGTGCAGCGCCTGTTCGGGCCTGTCATGCGCCGCGTCCAGATGAACGAGCGCCCTGCCGATCTCCTCGGCGAGGATGCGCCTGACCTCGCCGGTCAGCGACATGCGCGGATCGATACGAAAGCTCATGCGACGATCTCCGGAATCCCCCCAAGGGCGAGCGACGCGTTGTAAAATCTCGGCTCGCCGGTGACTTCGCGGCCGAGCCAATCTGGCAGCATTTCGTCCGGTACATCCTCCTGCGTCTCGAGCTCGGCGATCACCAACCCCGCAAGCGTCCCGCCGAAGACATCGACTTCGTAGAGATAGCCGCGGTGTCTAACATGGTGGCGTGTCTTCTCGATGACACGTCCGATGGCAAAGGCCTGCATCTCTTGCGCCTCCGCCAAAGGCACCGGATATTCGAATTCATCGCGCTCGCGGGCCTGGCTGCCGAACTTGAGCGTCAGCTTGGCAGCGGCATCATTGCTGATGCGCACACGCACCGTGCGGGTAGGCTCGGCGACAAGATAGAATTGACGGATATGAATGTCCGCCTTGACCATTCCCCGCCATTCCTCACCTGAGACCAGGAATTTACGCTCGATTTCCTTGCCCATGGCGAGGCACTAAAGCGCGCACGGCCAGAGTTGGCAAGCCGCTTGACCACAGTTGACTTTAATCATTCGATTGATTAAAGTATAGACCATGATCAAATCGCCCAGTGCCAGCGGCCTTCCTCATGAAGCGCCCAAGACTGCCGCGGATATGACGCGGACGGCCCTCGTGCGCGCGGCGCTGAAGCTGTTCGGACGCCAGGGTTTCGACGGCACGTCGACGCGCCAGATCGCGGCTGAGGCCAAGGCCAATATCGGCTCGATCGCCTATCATTTCGGCGGCAAGGAAGGGCTCCGCAACGCGGCGGCCGACTACATCGTAGACACCATCCAGACCATTGCGGGCCAGGCGATCGGCAATCTGCAAGCGCCGCCCGCGGCATTGGCGGACACCGAGGCCGCGCGGGCACATTTAGCCGTCGCACTGGAGCGGATGGTCGCCTTCATCGCGGCAAGGCCGGAAGCCGGCGAGATTGTACAGTTCGTCCTGCGTGAGCTGTCGCATCCAACCGCCGCGCTCGACCGTATCTATGACGGCGTGTTCGAACCGGCGCATCACCGGCTCTGCCTGATCTGGGAACAGTCGACGGGCGAGCCGGCCGAGAGCGAGCGCACTAAACTCACCGTATTCACGCTGATTGGCCAGGTCGTCTATTTCCGCATCGGCCGCGAGGCGGTTATGCGCCGGATGGGCTGGCGCGAGATCGGCGATGACGAGGCCGGCAAGATCGCGGCAACAGTAACCGACAATCTCAGCGCGATTTTAGCTCGGCGCGATTTGGCTGTCCGGAAGGATCGTGGATCATGAGCCTGCTCTGTTCTTTGCCGCTTGCCGCCCAGCTTTTCAGCGCCTGCGCGCCGGCAGCACCGCTCGCCGTCGGCTACGTCGAGGGCGATTATGTGCTGCTGGCGCCGATCGAGGTGGCCCAGGTCGAGACGATTGCGGTCAAGCGCGGCGACCGCGTAGCGCCCGGCACGCCGGTGGTGACGCTGGAAAACGCCGACGCCAAGATCGCCATCGCGCAGGCCGAGGCGGCCCTCGCGCAGGCCCAGGCGCAACTTGCCGACCTGCAGGTCGGCAAGCGGGCGGAAGAGATTGCAGTGCTCAAGGCGCAGGTCGACATGGCCAAAGCGCAAGCCGCCGACGCCAAACGCAGATACAGCCGCGCCAGCGATCTGTTCAAACGCGGCACCGGCACGCAGGCCGATTATGATACGGCTTCCGCGGCGCTGGAGACGGCCAGCGCGCAGGTCGGCCAGGCGGAAGCCAATCTCGCTGTCGGCGGCCTGCCGGCACGGCCGGAGACGATCAAGGCCGCCGACAATCAGGTCAGGCAGGCGCAATCGGCGCTGGAGCAAGCGCAATGGCGACTGTCGAAGCGTGTGCTCACGGCGCCCTCGCCCGGCAGGGTCAACGATGTCATCCGCTATCCCGGCGATACAGCCGGGCCGACCGCGCCGGTCATCTCCATACTGCCGGACGGCGCAGTGAAGCTCAGCGTCTATGTGCCGGAAAGCGCGTTCTCCTCGGTCGAGGTCGGCACGCTGCTCAACGTCCATTGCGATGGTTGCGGATCGGGCGTGAAGGCACGCGTCAGCTATGTGTCGCCGGATCCGGAATTCACGCCGCCGGTGATCTACTCGCTCGAGACCCGGCAAAAGCTGGTCTATCTGGTCGAAGCGCGGCCGGAAGGCGACGCCAGCGCATTGCAGCCCGGGCAGATCGTCGACGTCGATCTGGCGGACATCGGAAAATGAACGTCATCGACGTGCACGGCCTGGTCAAACGCTTCGGCGACAAGACTGTCGTCGACCATGTGACGATGACCGTGGCCGAGGGCGAGATCGTCGGCTTCCTCGGGCCGAACGGCTCGGGCAAAACGACGACCATCCGCATCATGTGCGGCTTGCTGACGCCCGATGAGGGTGAAGGCACGGTTCTGGGCTTCAACATCCGCACCGACAGCCTGCGGATCAAGCGCGAAGTCGGCTACATGACGCAGAGATTCTCGTTCTACGAAGACCTCACCATCGGCGAGAATCTCGAATTCGTGGCACGGCTCTACCGGCTGAAGCCGCTCGACGAACATGTGGCCAAGACGCTTGAGGAGCTCGGCCTGACATCACGCAGAAACCAACTGGCCGGCACCTTGTCCGGCGGCTGGAAGCAGCGGCTGGCGCTGGCCGCCTGCATCATGCACAAGCCGAAACTGCTGCTGCTCGACGAACCGACGGCTGGCGTCGACCCGAAGGCGCGGCGCGAATTCTGGGACGAGATCCACCGGCTGGCGAGCGGCGGGCTGACCGTGCTGGTCTCCACCCATTACATGGACGAGGCCGAGCGCTGCCACCGCATCAGCTACATCTCCTATGGCAAGATGCTGGCCACCGGCACGGTTGAGGACGTGGTGAGGAATGCCGGGCTGACCACCTTCGTCCTGCAAGGGCCGCGGCTCGATCAGGTCGCTGCCGCACTTCATGGCCGCCCAGGCGTCGACCAGGTGGCGCCGTTCGGCGCGACGCTGCATGTAGTCGGCTCCGACAGGACGGCGCTTCAGGCAGCGCTCGCCGACGTCGAGAAAGACCACAAGGGCGTCAGGGTCTCGCCCGGCGAGACCAGCCTGGAGGATGTGTTCATCCAGTTCATGTCCGGTTCGAAGGACAATATGGGATGAAGAACGGGATAAACAGCGTCTTTTCCTTCGCCAGGCTCGGTGCGCTGCTGATCAAGGAGTTCATCCAGATGCGGCGCGACCGCATCACCTTCGCCATGATGCTGGGCGTGCCGCTGATGCAGCTGGTGCTGTTCGGCTATGCCATCAACAACGATCCGAAGAGCCTGCCGGCAGCGCTGGTGGCGATGAGCAGCGATCCTTACACGCGAGCCATGGTTTCGGCGCTGCAGACCACCGGCTATTACCGCTTCGACCATGTCGCGCAAAGTGCCGCCGAAGCCGAATTCCTGATGGCGCGCGGCGACGTTGCCTTCGTCGTCACCATTCCCGCCGATTTCGCCCGACGGGTCGAGCGTGGCGACAGCCCGCAGATCCTGATCGAGGTGGATGCGACCGACCCGGCCGTCGCCAGCGGCGCCATCTCGACGCTCGGCACCGTTGCCAACCAGGCGCTGCTCAGGGCGCGCGGCATGCAGGAGACAGCGGCCGAAGCTGCCCGGGGCCAGCTCCAGGTCGTAGTGCACCGGCGCTACAATCCGGAAGCCGTATCGCAATACAACATCGTGCCCGGCCTGCTCGGCGTCATCCTGCAGATGACGATGGTAATGATGACCTCGATCGCGCTGACGCGTGAGACCGAGCGCGGCACGATGGAGAACCTTCTGGCGATGCCGTCCAGCCCGCTCGAGATCATGCTGGGTAAGGTGCTGCCGTATCTGGCGGTCGGCGCCGTGCAGGTGCTGGTGGTGCTGGCGGCATCGAAGCTTCTGTTCGCCATCCCCTTCACCGGATCGATGTCGCTGCTGTTGACGGCCGTCCTGATCTTCGTGCTGGCGCTGGTGCTGCTCGGCTACACGATCTCGACGATTGCCCGCACGCAGATGCAGGCACTGCAGCTCACCTTCTTCTTCTTCCTGCCGTCGATCATGCTGTCCGGTTTCATGTTCCCCTATCGCGGCATGCCGGACTGGGCGCAGATTTTCGGCGAGGTGCTGCCGCTGACGCATTTCCTGCGCATCATCCGCGCGGTGATGCTGAAGGGCGCCGAGCTGCCGGCGGTGGCAACGGAGATCGGCTGGCTGGTGGTGTTCGTGGCGCTGTTCGCCGGCGTGGCGCTGGTGCGGTTCCGCCGGACGTTGGATTAGGGTCGAACTCGATCCGCTTGTGCAAATGACCGAGATTCACACCGGCTTGGCCTGACCCGGGACCGGCGCCAATTCAGGCGCATTGAGCCCTTCGAAGGGATCGCGCCAGGCGTCGATTTCTTCAAGCTGCCGATACCAGCGACCGACAGAAGGATAATCATCGAGCGGCAATCGGGCGACGTCGTTGAAGGGCAGAAACGTCGCCATTCGAAAGTCGGCATAGGAAACCGAACTTCCGACCAGCCAGTCTCGCTCGGAAAGCTCGGCATCAAGTATTGCGGCGGCGGTGCTGAAGTCGCTCAGGCCCTCCTCAACCCGCGCCTGATCGATCGGGCCGAGCCCATAGCGCTGTTTGGTCCCGCGTTCGAAATGCACGACGTCGCAGGCTCTTGCGAAGTTCTCTTTGCCCCAACTCAGCCATCGGATCATCTCGGGCTCGTCGTCGCCGGTGCGCCAGAAATGCGAATGCGTGTTGCGTGAAAACCGGCAGGCTATGGCGTCGGCCTCCCAGAGGCTTTTTCCCAAGCCCACAAGGATAGGCAATGAAAGATTTGGATTGAGCGGCCGAAAGCGCTCGGCCTGCCCCGGAGCGAAGGGAGAGGCGAATTCGAACTCGACCTTGGCTTTGAGATACCGTGCCACCGCGACCGCGAGGCGAGGATTGGGATTGCGGCTGAAGAACAGTTTCATTGATCTCAGTCTTTGAAGGGTACCGGTTCGACCGGGCGCAACGGACGCTCAAGCACCTCGAATCGGCACATGACCTGGAACTGGTTGCTATCCTAGCCGGCAGCAATGATCTCGGCATAGGTGCTGAGATCGACATTGCCACCGGAGAGCGCCACGGCAATGCATTTCCCGGCAAGGTCGATCTCGCCTGACGACAGCGCGGCCAAGCCGACGCAACCGCCAGGTTCGACGACCAGCTTCAGGCAAGCCATGGCATCGCGCATCGCCTGTGCCACTGCCTTGTCGGAAACGGTGATGGCGCCGGCGAGATTCTTGCGGTTGATCTCGAAAGTGATCGCGCCCGGCTCTGCGACGAGAAGGGCATCGCAGATCGAGGTGTGGCCGGGCGCGTTCGACACCCTGGCGCCTTTGATCAGCGAGCGGCGTGTGTCATCGAAATGCTCGGGTTCCACGGCCCAGACGGCGGTGCCCGGTGAGGCGTCCTTGACCGCTATCGAAATGCCGCTGCTTAACCCGCCGCCGCCGCAGGGAACGACTACCGCATCCAGGCTGACGCCAAGCGCTTGTGCTTGGCGCATCAATTCGAGGCCGATCGTGCCCTGGCCGGCGATGATGGCCGGATCGTCGTAGGGCGGCACCAGGACCATGCCCCTTTCCACGTAAGAACGGACGACGGCAGTGCGATCGTCGCGGACCCGGTCGAAGGTGATCACTTCTGCGCCCATCTTCCTGACATTGCCGACTTTCATCGCCGGCGCATCGGTGGGCATGGCTATGACGGCCTTGACGCCGAACATCGCCGCTGCGGCGGCAACGCCTTGCGCGTGATTACCCGACGAGAAGGCGACGACGCCGCCAGCGCGTTCTTCCGCCGAGAGCGAGGAGAGCTTGTTGTATGCACCGCGGAACTTGAAGGAGCCGGTGCGCTGCAACGTCTCGGGCTTGAACAGGATCCTGGCGCCGAAGCGCTTGTTCAGCTCCGGCGATTCGATCAGCGGCGTTTCGACGATCAGGCCGGACAATCGCGCTGCTGCGCTGCGGATATCGGCGATGCCGGGAGGGGTGGTCATGGCGAGGTCCTGCAAGAAATGAGACCGCCTATGGTGCACGGAAAGGGAGGCCGCGCACCAATGAAAAAATGTGACGGTTACAATTCGTCTTGCAGGCAGGAGAGGAGCGTGCCTGCCACCTGCCGCCTCCTCGTCTCTCCGCCATGCGGTCGTCGCTTCAATCGACAAATCGTTGCCGATTGACCGGCTTGGCCGCCGCTCCTCACCCCAACAGCGTCTTTTGCCGTTTGGGACCGCCCATCTTACGCCAGGTGTTGAAGCGGTGGGTGGCGGCGGCGAAGGAGATCTTCATCTGCTGGGCGACCGAATAGCGCGACTTGCCCTCGTCGAACAGGCGATAGCAGCACTCGACACCCTCCTCAGTCAACTTGCCATCGGGAGCCTTGTTGTGCGGATTGGCGGGATCGAATTTTTCGACCTGCTGCTCGACCAGGCCTTTCAGGCGCTGCAGATCCGCCTCGATGTTGGCGATCAGGTCGAGGACTGGTTTGGGATCAAACGGCTGCTGTTTTTCCGGCATCTGCGGGTTCCTTTCTCTTGGTTCAGATTCGGTTATATAAGTGAACGTTCACCGATAGCAAACGACGACCTGCTCGGGGTTTCGAAATCTGTAGCTTTTGAGCATGAGCGGAGCACGCACGATTGACCGGCGACGTGCAAGGTCATAGTTTAGAACTATTCTAAACTAGGGTGAATTTCTCATGCTTTCCCGCGTTTTCGGCCTCGGCCGCCGTTCCTTTGAATCGCTCTCGGAACAGGAGATCCTGGCGCTCGCCATCTCCTCCGAGGAGGATGACGGGCGCATCTATCGCGCCTATGCCGACGGGCTGGCGGAAAGCTTTCCGCAATCGGCCAAAGTGTTCGAAGAGATGGCGGAGGAAGAGGACGGCCATCGCGATTCACTGATCGAGCTTTACCGCAAGCGTTTCGGCGAGCGGATACCGCTGATCCGGCGCGAACATGTGAAGGGTTATTACGAGCGCAAACCGGACTGGCTGGTGAGGCCGCTCGGCGTCGATCATGTGCGCAGCCAAGCCGAGGCCATGGAGCGGCAGGCCTACCTGTTCTATGTCGAGGCGGCCAAGCGCACAGGCGATGCGTCGACGCGAAAGCTGCTCGACGATCTGGCGATCGCAGAACAGGGCCACGAGACACTGGCGCAGCGGCTCGAGCAAAAGCATGTGCCGGGCGCGGTCAAGGACGAAGAGGCGGCGGCCGAGCAGCGCCAGTTCATCCTGACCTACGTACAACCGGGGCTGGCGGGGCTGATGGATGGGTCGGTGTCAACACTGGCGCCGATCTTTGCCGCCGCCTTTGCCACGCACGACACGTTCCAGACCTTTCTGGTCGGGCTTGCTGCCTCGATCGGCGCCGGCATCTCGATGGGTTTCACCGAAGTGGCCTCCGACGACGGTAAGTTGTCGGGCCGCGGCTCGCCGGCAAAACGCGGTCTGACCGTCGGCGTCATGACAACGCTGGGCGGGCTCGGCCATGCGCTGCCCTATCTCATCCCGCTTTTCTGGACGGCGACCATTGTCGCCGCCGTGGTGGTTTTCTTCGAGCTGTGGGCGATCGCCTTCGTGCAGAACCGCTATATGCAGACGCCATTCTGGCGCGCCGCCTTCCAGGTGGTGCTGGGTGGCGCGCTGGTGTTTGCGGCAGGGGTGCTGATCGGGAATGCATAGCAAGCAGCCCCTATCCGTTCACCACCCGGCTGTCTGCTGGCGCCTCGGCGCGTTCGGTCAGGCCGTAGTCGCGCACGACGTGGGCGATGCGCAAACGATAGTCGGCAAAGATACCGCCGCGCCCGGCTTTCTGGGCCTGCCGATGTTCCTGCGTGTTGCGCCAGGCCTTCACCGCTTCCTCGTCGCGCCAGAAGGACAGCGACAGGATGCGGTTCGGATCGGCAAGGCTCTGGAAGCGCTCGATCGACAGGAAACCGTCGATGCCGTCGAGCAGCGGCCGCAGGTCGGCGGCGATGCCGAGGTAGGCTTCGCGCTTGCCCGCCGCCGGCTCGACCTCGAAGATGACGGCGATCATGGCTTCACCAAAGGACCATGCGGCCCGGAGGCCAGCTTGAGGAAGATGCGATCCTCCTTCAGGATGAATTTTTCCCGCCGGGCGAACTCGTAATTCGCCTTGCCGGCGGGATCGGCGGCGAGCCGGGCGCGGTAGACTTCGTAGGCCGCAAGACTGTCGATGTTGTAGGCGGCATAAGCCGTGGTGGCCGAGCCTTCGTGCGGCGCGAAATAGCCGATCAGATCGGCGCCGCAGCGCGGGATCGCCTGCCCCCAATTGCGGGCATATTCCTCGAACGCCGCCTTGCCGAACGGATCGATCTCGTAGCGGATGAAGCAGGTAATGGTCATTTTCGCCTCCTTGGCGGGTGGATGTTTCTTGCGACCACAGTTCGAGCCGGGTCGAAACGTTCCGAAGATCGATATGCTAGGCAATCCCTCGCTGATCATGCCTGCCAGAAGGATTTCGCGTATTCGCGACGGACGTCTTCGGGTGTCAGGCCAAGGTCACGCAGCAGATGATCGTCGATTTCGGCGAGATCGAGGCGCTGCGAATGACGGTCGTACCACCGCTTCAGGAGCCGCAGCCGCAAGCGGCGCAAGACAATTAACGGGAACGGCCGGCGAGCAGGCGCGGCGCTGAGAATGGTCCTTGCAGGCATCGTCGTCTCCTTGATTTGCATCGAGATTAATGCTTGTCTGACGAGGATGCTTCGATGAGGAACGAACTATGCGCGAAGGCCCTGACATAGCCCGCATTGCCAGCCTGGTCGGCGATCCGGCGCGGGCAAACATGCTGTCCGCACTGATGGGCGGCACAGCACTGACGGCGAGCGAACTGGCACTCGAAGCCGGCGTGTCGCTTCCGACAGCGAGCTCCCATCTATCGAAGCTGATGGAAGGCGGGCTGCTGACGCTGGCGAGCCAAGGACGGCACCGCTATTACGGCCTCGCCGGCCCGCAGGTGGCAGGAATGATCGAAGCCATCACCGGCGTCGCTGCTGCTGTCGGGCCGCAGAGGGTGCGACCCGGCCCTCGCGACGCGGCCATGCGCGTGGCGCGGGTCTGCTACGACCACCTCGCCGGCGAGCAGGCGGTGGCGATGCTGGACCGTCTTGTCGCTCGACAAGTGCTCCTGCGCGACGACAAGGAGATCCAGCTTGGGCCGTCGGCCGCCTCGCATTTCGCCGCGATCGGCATCGACATCCATACCAAAGCGCGGCGACCGGTGTGCCGGGCGTGCCTCGACTGGAGCGTGCGGCGTTCGCACCTTGCCGGCACGCTGGGCGCCGCCATTCTCGACAAGATCCTCGCCGAGAAATGGGCGCGGCGCGAGAAGGACAGCCGTGCCGTGATCTTTTCACCGGCAGGCAAGCAGGCCTTCGAGAAAACGTTTCTCGCCTGACAGATCGCTTCGACGCGCTAGTACGCATTCGTCGTTTCACGGAAACGCCGAACCGCTCTGTCTTTTTGTTTTGACGCAATTCCGGACGGAAAACCTTTTCATACTTTTCCTGGAATTGCTTTAAAGCGCGTCGCGTTCGACCGGCCTCATGCGATGCGCTTTAGGTCCTTGTTTTGATGCATGTCGTTATCGCAAAACCGCTGCACACTTTTGCGCGACATGCACTAGTCGCGCTTGAGCAGCTTGGCCTGCTTGAAAAAATCCGCCCAGGGGTCGGCTTGCCCGAGCCGCTTCAGCGTCGTCTTGTCGCCGATCGGAAAGGCGTTGGGCGGCAATCCGGCCTCGATCTCCGCCCAGGTCACCGGCATCGATACCGTGGCGCCCTTTTTGGCGCGCGACGAATAGGGGGCGACGGTGGTGGCGCCGCGGCCGTTGCGCAGATAATCGACGAAAATCCTGCCCGTGCGTGCCTTCTTCGACAGCGTCGCCGTGTAGCGGTCGGGTGCGCCCTGTTCGAGCGCTCGGGCGAACTCATGGGCGAAGCCCTTGACCTCGTCCCAATCCGCCGACGGCTTCAGCGGCACGACGACGTGGTAGCCCTTGCCGCCCGAGGTCTTGACGAAATTCGGCAGGGACAGTTCGTCGAGCCGGCCGCGGATGTCGAGTGCCGCCGCGCGCACCGCCTTCACGTCGACGCCCTCGTCGGGATCGAGATCGAAGATGATCTGGTCGGGCTTTTCCAGCTCCTCGGTGGTCGAGCCCCAAATATGGATCTCGACGACGCCCAGTTGCACCAGTGCCACGAGACCGTCGAAATCGCGGATGAACAATATCTCCTCGCCATCGGTCGGATCCTTCATCACGGCGATCTTGTCGTGCATGCCGGCCGAGGCATGCTTCTGGAAGAAGCGTTGGCCGCCGACGCCGTCCGGCGCCCGCACGAGGCTGAGCGGCCGATTGATGACGAACTGCTTCATGCGCGGCCAGACCAGCGCGTAGTGATCGACCAGATCCTGCTTCGATACGTTCTCCTCGGGCCACAGAAGCTTGTCAGGGCGGGACAGCGTAACCGAGGTTTTCGCCGCGCCTGCGGTTTTGGTGGGCTTTGGCTTCGGCTCTGCCGTGGCTGAGCGTGCTTTCGGTTTCTCCTGCACGACTTCCTCCGCCGGCTTGTCCTCGCGCAATCCCTGGAAGGACGCGTGGCGTATTATACGGTCCGACGTCCAACTGCGAAACTCCACTTCGCCGACAAGTTCGGGCTTGACCCAGACCAGCCCCTTGCCCCTTGGCACCGCGCTGTCGAAGGGCGAGGTTGTCGTCTTCAGCGCATCAAGCCTTTTCTTCAGCTCGTTGGTGCTTTTGGCCGTGAAGCCGGTGCCGACGCGGCCGGCATAGCGCAGCTTGCCGCCCTCGTGATAGCCGACCAGCAGCGAGCGCAGGCCACGCCCGGTCTTGTCCGACGGCATGTAGCCGCCGATGACGAATTCCTGGCGCGCCGTGCATTTCGACTTCACCCAGGAGGGAACACGCCCGCTGCGGTAGGGCGCATCGGCACGCTTGGAGACGACGCCTTCGAGGCCCAGGCGGCAAGCATGCTCCAGCATGATCTTGCCGGGCTCGGCAAAGTGGTCGCTGAAGCGCACGGCCTGCTCTTCGGTCTGTCCGGCGAGCAGGCTGCGCAGCCTTTCCTTGCGCTCGACCAGCGGCTCGGAACGGATGTCTTGACCATTGAGCTGCAACAGGTCGAAGACATAGTAGATGAAACGGTCCGTACGGCCCGCCGACAGATCTTGCTGAAGCAGCGAAAAGGACGACACGCCATTATCCGCCAGCACGACGATTTCGCCGTCGATGACGGCATCGGTACATTTCAGGCCGCCAAGTGCCGCGATAATTGAGCCACCAAATTTGTCGGTCCAGTCGAGGCCGGTGCGTGTCAAAAGCCGCACCTCGGTACCGGCAAGCTGCGCCTGCATGCGATAGCCGTCGAACTTCACCTCATGCAGCCAGTCCTTACCGGGCGGGGCGTCCCGCTCCAGCGTGGCGAGCGCCGGCTCGACGAATTCGAGCCGCCTTGCCGCGACAGCCTTCGCTTTGCCGGCGGCCGGCCTGTCGGACTGCCAGACGCTTGGCTTCTTGCCGTCGGCGGTCTTGCCTTCGCCGACCTCCTCGATGGTCAGGCCGGATTTCACCGATTGCGGCGCCTCCTGCAAAATGTCCTCACCGGGACGCGCGGCGGCATCGTCGGACTTGATCAGCAGCCAGTTGTCGCGTTTTTCGCCGGGCCGCGGCTTCAGCCGCACCAGATGCCAGGCGCCATGCAATTTGTGGCCATGCAGTTCGAAATTGATATGGCCTTTCTTCATCCCTTTAGCAGGGTCGCCTTCGGGGACCCACGTGCCTTCGTCCCAGACAATGACCGAGCCGCCGCCATATTGGCCCTTGGGGATGGTGCCTTCGAACGGCGCATAGTCGATCGGGTGGTCCTCGACATGCACGGCGAGCCGCTTCTCATGCGGGTCGAGGCTGGGGCCTCGCGTGACCGCCCAGCTCCACAGCACGCCGCCATGCTCGAGACGAAGGTCGTAGTGAAGCCTGGTGGCGGCATGCTTGTGGATGACGAAGATGCCACCCGGCTCGGCTTTCTTGCCGCGCGCGAGCTTACCGGCCGGTTCGGCGGTCTTCTTGAAATCGCGCTTGGCGTGATATTGCTCGAGGCCGGCCATGGTCTGATCCTAAGCCGATTTGCGCCGGGCGGCTTTGGGCTTGGCGGCTTTTGCCGGGCGTCTGGCCTTTGCCGGCGGGCTGGCCTCCGACGAAAGGCTCTTCTTCAGTGCATCGAAGAGATTGACCACGTTGGAGGGCCGCGGTTCTGCCTTGGTCTTCGGTGCCTTCTTGCCGGCCTTCTTGGCGCGGACCAGCTCGATCAGCGCGTTTTCGTATTTGTCCTCGAATTCGGAAGGATCGAACTTCGCCTGTTTCTCATCGACAATGTGTTCGGCCAGCCTGATCATCTCGGCGTCGGTCTTCACCGGCTTGATGTCGCCGAACACCATCTCGGGCCTGCGCACCGTATCGCCATAGCGCAGCGTCGTCAGCAGCAGGCCCTTGCCCAGCGGCTCGATGACCACCGGACGCTCGCGGCGGTAGAGCACGATGCGGGCAAGGCCCGCCGTCTTCTTGGCGGCCATGGCGTCGCGGATGACGGCAAAAGCCTCTTCCGAGACATCGTCCGCAGGCGTCACATAATAGGGCGTGTCGAGATAGATCTGCTGGATCGAAGATTTTTCGATGAACCCGTCGAGGCTCATCGTATGCGAGGATTCGATCTGGACGGCTTCGATCTCCTCCTCCTCGATTTGGACGAAGTCGCCGTCGCCGATCTCGTAGCCCTTGATCTCGTCGCCTTCATCGAGCGGCTTGCCGCTTGCCGAATCGACATAGACGCGCCTGACAGTGTTGCCAGTCTTGCGGTTGAGCACGCGGAACGAAACTTTTTCGGCCTGGGTGACGACATTGGTCACTTCGACCGCGCAGGTGACCAGCGAAAGCTTGAGATACCCTCTCCAGGCGGGGCGCGGCGCCATGACAAACTCCCTGCGCGACAACGTTCAACCGAGAACGGGCAAAGTCCGTTCCGGTTCCGGCGGCGCAAAAGGCAAGTCCGGGCTTTCGGCCCAGCCTTGCCTGAACTCCATTCTCGATCGCGGCCCTACTCGGCGGCTTGCAGGTTGATCTTGCTTTCCGCCATCTCGGTAAGCTTGCGGTCGGTTGCCTGTTCCTCCTTGAGGTTGTTGGCCAACACATTGGCGCAGTCGCTGCGGCCCAGTTGCTTGGCCCAGGCAATCAAGGTGCCGTAACGGGTCATCTCATAATGCTCGACCGCCTGGGCGGACGCGATCAGTGCAGCGTCGAGGACCTCCTTGTCGGCGATGTCGCCGCTGACCTCATCGGCCTCTTCGAGAATGCCATCGATGGCCGGGCAGTCGACCTCCTTGGCCTTCACGCCGTGCAGCTCGAACACCTGCTCGACACGCTGAATATGACCCTTGGTCTGGGCGAGATGCTTCTCAAAGCCGGCTTTCAACTGCGGATCACTCGCCTTATCGATCATCTTCGGCAGCGATTTCTCGATCTGTTTCTCAGCGTAATAAATGTCGCGCAGCGTGTGCACGAAGAGATCGTCGAGTGTTTTGATATCCTTCGAAAAGAAGCCCATGGCCTTTGCCTTTCCATTGCTCTTGCTGTTTCGGATTTTCGGCCGCGGCTCAACCCGAGCACGGCGGCCTGCGGAACCGGTTCGTCCCGGCACTGGGAAATCAACGTGCGGCTGACGGGCCGGTTCCTGGTTTTTCAACCACGTGCACGGAAATTTCGCGGTGGCAGCAAAAAGTGAAACAAACGCGCGCCTCGGCGACATTCAGGCGAAACATCTGTGATGCAAAAGTCACACTGGGCGAAATGCCGACGGACAGCACGGAAACACCGCGAATCAGCCGCATTGCAGCCATGAACAAAGGCATTTTCGACCAGAGATTAACATCGCGTTCACCGACTATTCACGCCTGGACGCTATGATCCCCGCAATTCGGAAGGGACATCCGAAACGGGACAGGGACCGAGTAAAATGAGCTTCTGGAATCAAATCGCCGGCTATGCCGCCGCCATCCGCGAATTCGTCGCGCCGACCTATCGGCCCGAGCGCTATTACATGCGCGGCCCAGGCCCCGCCTGCGCACGCCGTGGCAACACGCTTGGGATCAGCGTGCACTGATGATGACCATGGAAAGCCGTCACGACAGCCGTATCTGCCGGCCCGACGCCGACAACCGGTCAACGACCTATCGCGCCGAGCGCCCTGCGCTGACCGACAGACGGCGGGCGACAACGCCAAGCCTCTAACATTCCGGGCTTTGATCCAGCCGCCGGCAGGCTTAGTGTCGCCTGACACCAGCTGCCGGGCGCCACGTGATCGTCAAGCCGAACCATTCTCCTGAGCCGCCAGAATTCGAATCAAGTCGCTCGTTGATCGTGTTCGACGGCGTCTGCGTGTTGTGCTCGGGTTTTGTGCGGACGGTGGTAAAGCTCGACCGCAAGGGCCACTTCCATTTCGTAACGGCGCAATCGCCGCTCGGCGAGATGCTGTTCAAGAAATACGGGCTGCAGACGGATCGCTACGAGACCAATCTCGTCATCATCGATGGCGCGGCTTTCACACGCCTGGACAGTTTCGTTGCCGTCATGGCCGAACTCGCCTGGCCATGGCGAGCGGCGCGGATCCTGCTGTTGTTGCCGCGCCCGCTTCGCGACTGGCTCTACGATCGCATCGCAAAGAACCGCTACGCCCTGTTCGGCAAGAAGGACAATTGTGAAATCCCTTCCGCCGAGGTGAGGGCAAGATTGATCGGCTAGGCTCATCGCCGTGGCCGGGAGCGGCGCGGGGCATTTTGGGGGAACTGCGGATGAAGGTTCTTGTCGTCGGGGGTTATGGCACCTTTGGCGGTCGCACCGTCGAGCTTTTGGAGGGCGAGCCCCATCTGATCCTGTTCGTCGCCGGGCGCTCGCTCGCCAAGGCTGACGCGTATTGCAAGAAGCGCGCCCCGACGGCAGCGCAACTGCTGCCGGCACTGTTCGACCGTGACGGCGATCTCGCCGTGCAACTCGCTGCATTTGAGCCTGATATTGTGGTCGACGCGAGCGGTCCGTTCCAGGCCTATGGCGAGGGACGCTATGGCCTGATCGAGGCATGCATCGCCCGGCGCGTCAACTATCTCGATCTTGCCGACGGCTCGGATTTCGTCGCCGGTGTCTCTGCGTTCGACGAGGCGGCGCGAAACGCCGGCGTCTTCGTGCTATCCGGAGTCTCGAGCTTTCCGGTGCTGACGGCGGCGGTTGTGCGCCGCCTGTCTTCGGACCTGACGCGGGTCGACGGAATTCGCGGCGGCATCGCGCCGTCGCCCTTCGCCGGTGTCGGCGGAAACGTCATTCGCGCTATCGCCGGTTACACCGGTCAGCCGGTGCGCCTTGTTCGTAATGGCCGTCCCGAACAAGGCTGTCCGTTCACCGAGCAGCTGCGCTATACTATCGCGCCGCCGGGCCAGCTGCCGCTTCGAAACACGCTGTTCTCGCTGGTCGACGTTCCGGACCTGCGTGCTCTGGCCGAGCTTTGGCCGGAGGCGAGGACCATCTGGATGGGAGCCGGGCCGGTACCCGAGGTGCTGCACCGCGCCCTGATCGGCCTCGCCTGGCTGGTGCGCGCCGGGTTGATCGGTTCGCTTTCGCCGCTGGCGCCGCTGATGCATCAGGCGACGAACCGGCTGCGCTGGGGCGAGCATCGCGGCGGCATGTTCGTCGAGGTGGAGGGATCGGACCGCGCGGGCGCCACCGGCAAGCGCTCGTGGCATCTCTTGGCCGAGGGCAACGATGGGCCGCTGATCCCGTCGATGGCGGTTGAAGCGCTGGTCCGCAAAGTGCTGGCCGGACATCAGCCCGCGCCGGGCGCACGGGCGGCGGTGCGCGATTTAGAGCTCCGGGACTATGAGGCCCTGTTCGCCGGGCGGACGATCTACACCGGCTTCAGGAACGGGGCCGCGGACGAGGACAAGCCGCTCTATACCGAGCTGCTCGGTGCCGCCTGGCAAGGCCTTCCCGAGGCAATTCGGTCAATGCATGACCGTACGATCACGGCCGCAGGCCGCGCTAGCGTAGAACGCGGGCACAATGTTCTTGGCCGGCTAATGGCGTGGATGGTCGGCTTCCCCGGAGCAAGCGAGGACATCCCGGTTCATGTCCGCTTCGACACCGACAAGGACGGCGAGACCTGGACGCGGACATTCGGCAAGCACAGTTTTTCGAGCCTACAGTTCGCAGGCCGGGGTCGATCGCAGCGCCTGCTGTGCGAACGCTTCGGCCCGCTGACCTTCGCGATGGCACTGGTTGCCGAGGACGGCCGGCTGGCACTGGTCTTGCGCCGCTGGAGCTTTTTTGGCTTGCCGCTGCCGATCTGGCTCGGTCCACGCTCGACTTCCTACGAAACGGTGGAGGATGGCCGCTTCCGCTTCCATGTCGATATCTCGCATCCGCTTGCCGGCATGATCGCCCGCTACCGTGGCTGGCTAGAGCCTTCCGACCCGCACGGCTCCAGCGAGATCGTGTCGCCTGCCACCTTGCCAAATTCGCGGCAGTCCTGAGCCGTGCACAGCGTCCAGCCTTGACCCGTGGCGCCCGAGGCGGCGAGCACCAGGCGCCGCTGTGGCCCGACCCGGGGCGCATAGACCCACCAGCCGTCGCGCAGCGCCGAGCCTTGCGGCGGCGCCATGCCGGCGCCCGAGCCCTTGATTCGTGCCTCGACGAGTTGCAGGCCGGACGGCAGCACCTTCCAGTCTTCCTGCCACTGGGTCTTCTCCACAGAATGCGTCCAGGAGAGCGTGAAGGCGGCGACCGCGAGCGTCATCGTCTTGCCGGCCGCGACGATGCAGAGGCTCATGCCGAATTGGCCAGTGACGCCTGCCGCGCGCGCCAGCAGTGCCACCCGATCCAGGCAAGAGACAGCGCCCAGCCCGCCTCGTCGGTGAGCGGCAGCGCCGCAACCAGCAGCACGCCAGCGGCGAAGGCGACGAGGCGTTCCCACCAGGCCATGCGCCGGGCGAGAAAGCCGACGGCGGCGGCGCCCCACAGGACGATGCCCATGCAGGCTTTGATGACGATGTAGGCGACCTCGACGGGATAGCCGAACTGGGCGGCGATCGGGCCGGGGTCCTGCAGCATCAGCGCCGGGGTATAGACCGCCATGAACGGCACCACGAAGCCAGCAATGGCAAGCTTGGTGGCCTGGATGCCGATCTTGAGGCCGCTTTCCTTGGCCATGGGTGCGGCGGCGAAGGCGGCCAGCGCCACGGGCGGGGTGAGATCAGCCATGATGCCGAAATAGAAGACGAACATATGGCTGACCACCAGCGGCACGCCGAGCGACAGAAGCGCCGGCCCGGCTAGCGACGAGGTGATGATGTAATTGGGAATGGTCGGGATGCCCATGCCGAGCACCAGGCAGGTGAGCATGGTCAAAAGCAGCGACAGGAACAGATTGTTCTCGCCGATCGAGATGATCCAGCCGATGAAGGTCGAGGCGATGCCGGTGAGCGTCAGCGTGCCGATGACGATGCCGACGATGGCGCAGGCAATGCCGACCGGCAGCGCGTTCTTTGCTCCCTCGGCAAGGGAATCGACGCATATGCGCAGTGTCTCGCGCCCGCCCTTGAAGGTGAGGCAGGCGACGACCAGCACGGCGATGACCAGGCTGAGGATGTTGACGCCGAACTTCATGAAGGAAGCGGCGGCAAGCCCGAGCGCCAGCCAGAAGACGACGCGGAAGGCGAGCGGCCCGATCGATGCCGCCAGCGGCGTGCCGAGGATAAGCACAATGGTCAACGCCAGGCCCATGGTGCCGGCGAAGACCGGTGTGTAGCCGGCAAACAGCAGGTAGATCAGTGCTGCGAGCGGCAGTACCAGCGGCCAGTGTTGTCTCACCGCATCCCACGGATTGGGCAGGTCGGCCTTGGCCATGCCGTGCAGGCCGGCCTTGCCGGCCTCCAAATGCACCTGCCAGAAACAGGCGCCAAAATAGAGCAGCGCCGGAATGATCGCCGCCTTGACCACCGCGGCATAGGGAATGTTCAGCGTCTCGGCCATGATGAAGGCAACCGCACCCATCACCGGAGGCATGATCTGGCCGCCCATCGACGAGGTCGCCTCGACGGCTCCGGCGAAGGCCGAGCGGAAGCCGAAGCGCTTCATCAGCGGGATGGTGAACTGGCCGCTGGCCACCACGTTGGCGACGCCGGAGCCGGAAATGGTGCCCATCAGCGCCGAGGACAGCACGCAGACCTGCGCCGGGCCGCCGCGCCATGAGCCGACCAGGCCAAGTGCAAAATCGTTGAACAGCGCGATCATGCCGGCGCGTTCGAGAAAGGCGGCGAAGACGACGAAGATGAAGATGTAGGCGGCCGAGACATAGATCGGCGTGCCGTAGATGCCTTCCGTGCCATAGGCGAAGGTGTCGACGAGCTGGGCGAAATCATAGCCGCGATGGATGAAAGGCGGTGGCAGATGATTGCCGGCAAATGCGTAGGCGAGAAAGATGAACGCAATAACGGCAAGCGGCAGTCCCATCAACCGCCGCGCCGCCTCGAAGACCAGCACGACCAGCACCGCGCCGACGATCAGGTCAGGCGTGGTGAGGAAGCCAGAGCGGCGGATGAGGTCGGCATAGAATACCCAGTTGTACAGACCGGTGGCGAAGCCGAGCACGCCGAGAGTCCAGAAGACTGCTTTCGCCGGGACGCTTTTGGCACGCAGATTGGCGATCAGGGCAAAGCCGAGCAGCAGCAGGAAGCCGACATGCATGGCGCGCACGACCTGGCTCGGCAGGCTGCCGTAGGCGGCGATGTAGATCTGGAAGATGGAGAAGGCGACGGCGATAAAAAAAGCCGCCTTGCCAGCGATGCCTTCGCCGAAGCCCGGTGGCAGGCCTTCGACAGGGATTTCGGCTGTGGTGGAAAGAACGGTCGGGGTTTCGGTCATTGGCGGGGTTCCTGGGGGGCGTCCCTCTCCCTTGAGGGGAGGGTGGACAGCCGCCGAAGGCGGATGGACGGGTGGGGTAACCTCAACTGCCTCGACCTTTGCCTGAACGATGGAGCGCGTCGCCGAGGACCCCTCCCGGCCCTGCGGGCCACCCTCCCCTCAAGGGGGAGGGATGGCGCCTTACTTCACCAATCCCTTTTCCTTGTAATACCTCTCGGCGCCTGGATGCAGCGGCACCGGCATGCCGTCGAGCGCCTTGGCCGGGTCGATCGCCTTGGCGGCGGCATGGGCAGCGGTGAGCTGGTCGAGATGCTCGAACAGCAGCTTGGTCATCTGGTAGGCGGTCTCGTCGGAGACATCGGCGCTGGTGATCAGGAAATTACCGACGGCGGCGGTCGCGACATCATCGGTCTGGCCCTCATAGGTGCCTTTCGGGATGACCACGGAAAGATAGGGCGAGCCGATCTTGGCGACGTCCTCCGCCGGCACCGCAACGATGTTGACCGGTACCGAGGTGGCGAGGTCGCGGATCGAGGCAACGCCCAGGCCAGCCGATTGCAGCGTGGCGTCGAGCTGGCGGTTCTTGATCAGCTCCACCGATTCGGCGAAGGGCAGATATTCGATCCGCCCGAGGTCTTCGTATTTCAGCCCGGCAGCGGCGAAGATCGTGCGGGCGTTGAGCTCGGTGCCCGAGGCCGGCGCGCCGACCGACAGGCTCTTGCCCTTGAGGTCGGCGAGCGTCTTGATGCCGGACTCCTTGCTGGCGACGATCTGGATGTAGTTGGGATAGATGGCGGCAATGCCGCGCAGCTTGTCGAGCTTGCCTGGGAAGCCGGCTTCGGTATTGCCCTCGGCGGCCAGCTTGACGGAATCGCCAAGCGCGAAAGCGATCTCGCCCTTGCCCTGCTGCAAGAGATTGAGGTTTTCGACCGACGCTTTCGTCGCCTGCACCTGGGTGCGCGCGCCTTCTATGCCCTTGCTATAGATCTCCGATAGCGCGACGCCGAGCGGATAGTAGACGCCCGACGTGCCGCCGGTCAGCACGTTGATGAATTCCTGTGCCTTGACCGATACCGCGCCAAGGCCAAGCGACAGCGCCAGCGCGCCGGCTGCAACAAATTTCGTCCTGAAATTGAGCATGCGATTTCCTCCCTGAAAAACTCGCCGCCGTGCCCTCCTCTGCGGCACGAAGCGAAGCGAGTTTAGACAGCGGGCGGGAAATGCCAACCCGCAATAGCAGCGATTAGACGAACGGCTAAGCAATGCCGCAACAGGTTGGCGCTTGCGCGAGGTCGCGTCGCGGCAGAAAGATTTTTCCAGCACCTGTCGAAATCCGGCAGGGCCGCGCGACATAAGTCCGGCTCGCAACGATGCGGCCTTCGAGAAACGGGAGAAGACCATGCGATATATGCTTTTGATCTACGGAAACGAAGCGGGGATGGCAGCGGCGCCGGCAGATGCGGTGACACAGATGTCGAGCGCGTACGTCGCCTACACCGAAGCGTTGAAGAAATCCGGCGCCTGGCTCGCCGGCGACCGGCTGAAGCCGACGCAATCCGCTACCTCGGTGCGGATGGCCAATGGCAAGACCAACGTGCTCGACGGCCCCTATGCCGACACCAAGGAGCAGCTTGCCGGTTTCTATATGATCGAAGCGGAGGACGTCGACGCGGCTATTGCCTGGGCGGCGCGCTGCCCGGGCGCCAGCACCGGCACGGTAGAGGTGCGGCCGATCTGGGAACTCACCATGTGACGCCTGAACTGCCCGACACCGCGCGGGCGGCGGCGGAAGCGGCCGCCCGGCAAAGCTACGGCAAGCTGGTCGCCTATCTCGCCGCACGCACGCGCGACGTGGCCGCTGCCGAGGACGCCTTGGCCGATGCCTTTGCAGCGGCGCTCGAGCGTTGGCCACAGGCGGGCGTGCCCGACAAGCCGGAAGCCTGGCTGCTGGCGGTGGCGCGCCGGCGCCGCGTCGACGCGCTCAGACGGCGGCTGACAAGCGAGGCGGGCCGCGACCACCTCAGGCTGATCGCGGAGGAGATGGAGGCACGCATGGCCGACGAAGACCTGCCGGACGAGCGGCTCAGGCTGATGTTTGCTTGCGCTCATCCGGCGATCGAGGCCGGTGTCCGCGCGCCGCTGATCCTGCAGACCGTTCTGGGCTTCGACGCAGCGACCATCGCCTCGGCCTTTCTTGTCTCGCCGGCCACGATGAGCCAGCGCCTGGTGCGCGCCAAGACCCGCATCCGCGAGACCGGCATTCCGTTCCGCGTACCGGAGCGGGCCGAACTCGGCGAGCGGCTGGGCACCGTTCTGGAAGCGATCTACGCGGCGTTTGCCGAAGGCTGGTCCGACCCCGCCGGCACCGAAGCGCAGCGGCGCAATCTCGCGACCGAAGGCATCTGGCTCGGCCGGCTGGTCGCCTCGCTGATGCCGGATGAGCCGGAAGCACTCGGCCTGCTGGCGCTGATGCTGTTCGCCGAAGCGCGGCGCGCAGCGCGGCGCAATGCGGCAGGCGACTATGTGCCGCTAGCGGGGCAGGATCTTGCACTGTGGGACGATACAATGATCGACGAAGCGGAGATGCTGCTCGGGCGCGCCGCTGCCAAGGGCGTGGTCGGCCGCTACCAGCTCGAGGCCGCCGTGCAGTCAGCCCATGCGACAAGGCGGCTGACCGGCGGCACCGACTGGGTCGCGATCAAGGAGCTCTACGACGCGCTGTCGGTGATTGCCGGCTCGCCGGTGGTGTCGATCAACCGTGCGGTGGCGATTGCCGAGGCCGAAGGTGCTTCGGCAGGATTGGGCGCCCTTGATCAACTCAGCGGCGACAAGCGGCTGTATGACTATCAACCTTACTGGGCCGCCCGAGCGGGCCTGCTGGCAAGACTCGGCAGAGTTCCGCAAGCGAGCGAGGCCTATGACCGGGCTATCGGCCTCGAACGCGATCCGGCCGTGCGCCGGTTCCTGCAGGAACGACGGGCAGGTCTCGACCGCGCGGAAAGACACTGAGACAAGGCGGAGTGCTTAGGCCGGCCACATGTCGTGGGAAGCATTCAGCCTCTTTATCACCCGATGTTCCCGCAAATTGGCCCACAGGCGTTCGATGTTCGGCCAAGCGGTTGGAATCTTCGCGACCTCGGGATGCCAAGCCACCAACATGACGAGATAGATGTCGGCCAGCGAGAGCCGGTCGCCGACCAGCCAGTCGCGGCCTTCGAGGGCGGCATCGAGAATGGCGAAGCCGCGATCCATTTCTGAGACCGCCGCCTGTTTGACGGCTTCCACGCCGCCGGGATCTGTCGTGTAGCGATGAGCGTAGAAGAACCGCAGGTCAGCCGAATAGATGACGGAGGACATGAAAAACATCCAGCGCAGGAAGTCGGCACGGTCAGGTGTGTTCGCTGCCGGCGCTAGAGCTGCTTCCGGATAGCGTTCGGCGAGCAGGATGCAGATTGCCGCCGACTCGGTCATCGAATGCCCGTCCGGCAAGACCAGGACCGGGACCTGGTTCAAGGGATTGATGTCGAGGAAGGCTTGGTTGGGTCGGCCTTTTGGAACATCGATCTGGTCGAAAGGCACTCCCGCTAAAGCAAGCGCCGCCTCGACGACAAAGCCGCCGGTATTGGCACGCGTATAGAGCTTGTACATGAAGTCCTCCACCTGCCGGTGCAGCGACGATTTGATATGGAAGTGACTCGCCGCTCAAGCGAACGACGCCCGCCACAGGTGGTTTTTCAGCAGTCCAGCGCTGTTATCTGGGTCCTCGGCGCACGCGTTGGAGCCTGCTGCCCCTTAGGTGAACTAGCACAGTACAAACCTTCGAGATTAGCTGAAACACCCCTCCACTTCGTCATCCCAGGGCGGAGCAAGGAGCGAAGCGACGCGGCGCAGACCCTGGGATCCATGCCGCAACTTCCGAGCGTCGCGACGGTGCAGAGCCTTTAGATGTCGGAAGACAGCGTGCATGCTGTCGATGTTGCAATGGCTTTCGTTTTCTGCACCGCGGTATTCGTTGGCCACGGTCACGGAATGGATCCCAGGGTCTGCGCTCCGCTTCGCGTTCGCTCCCCCCTGGGATGACGAGGTGTCCAGACTCTAAGCACCCAATCCCTCGAATAGGATCGTGGAGAGATAGCGCTCGGCGAAGGAGGGGATGACGACGACGAGGTTCTTGCCCTTGTTCTCCGGCCGCGAGCCGACGACGATCGCCGCCTGCAGGGCGGCACCCGACGAGATGCCGACCGGTACACCTTCGAGACGGGCGACGAGCCGTGCATTGGCGACCGAATCCTCGTTCGAGACCTTGACGATCTCGTCGTAGATCGTCGTGTCGAGGATTTTTGGTGCGAAGCCGGCGCCAATGCCCTGGATCTTGTGCGGGCCGGGTTGGCCGCCGGACAGTACCGGCGAGGCCTCCGGCTCGACGGCGACGACATGCACCGAGGGCTTGCGCTTCTTCAGCACCTGGCCGACGCCGGTGATGGTGCCGCCGGTTCCAATGCCGGCAACGAAGATATCGACTTCGCCATGGGTGTCGTTCCAGATTTCCTCGGCTGTGGTGCGGCGATGGATTTCCGGATTGGCCGGGTTCTCGAATTGTTGCGGAATGACGGCATCGGGCAGCGTCGCGGCCAGCTCGTCGGCCTTGGCGATGGCGCCCTTCATGCCTTTCGGCCCTTCGGTCAGCACCAGCTCGGCGCCGAGCAGCGCCAGCATTTTGCGGCGCTCGACCGACATGGTTTCCGGCATCGTCAGGATCAGCTTGTAGCCTTTGGCGGCGGCGGCAAAGGCGAGCGCGATGCCGGTATTGCCCGAGGTCGGCTCGATAAGCGTGGTCTTGCCGGGCGTAATCCTCCCAGAAGCCTCCAGTGCCTCGATCATCGACACGCCGATGCGGTCCTTGACCGAGGCGATCGGGTTGAAGAATTCGAGCTTGGCCAGCAGATTGGCGACGACACCCTTCTCCCTGGCGAATTTGTCGAGCCGCACCAACGGCGTGTCGCCGATCGTCTCGGTGATCGAATTGTAGATGCGGCCGCGGCCGGGCACGTGTGTGGGGGTGGCGGGCTTGTTCATTGATTTTCCTCCCAGAGGTCAAGCGGCAAGAGTCGGGCGGGCATAAGATAGAGCCATCCGCCGCGCAAGATAGGCTGTCGATCGAAAATATCCGAGTGAAGTTCGTGCCGAATGCCCTCGCCTTGGAAAGGCGTGACAATTCCTGGCCGGCTTGGCGAAAGAGGTCTATTGGCGGGCGGCGATAGCTGCCGCCGCCCCGATCATGAAACCGGCGGCGGTGCGGTTGAGTGCCCTCAGCGCCCGCGGCGACTTCAGGAACCAGCGCGCTTTGGCCGCGAGCGCCAGATAAGGCACCAGCACCACAAGCAGGACGACGATCGTGAGCGCGACTAGGATGCCGTAATCGGCCAGCGTGATCGTCTTCAGATCGACGATGGTCGGGGTGATGGCTAGATAGAAGATCATCGTCTTCGGATTGCCGAGCGTGACGGCGAGACCGGCTACAAAGCTGGATGCCAAGCCGCCCTTGCCTTTCTTCGCCTCCACCGTCTCGGGCGTGATGCCGTTCGTCCAGAAACGCCAGCCAAGAAAAGCGAGGTAGGCGACGCCCAGCCATTTGATGACCAGAAAGATCATGCCAAAGGTCTGTGCGACGAAAGCGAGGCCGAGCACCACGGCCGTGAGATACGTCAGGTCGCCGAGCATCAGCCCGAAGGACATGGCCAGCGACGAGCGGAAGCCGGAACCCAGCGCACGCGCAACGAGTGCCGTGACGCCGGGGCCGGGGCCGGGGATGGCTGCGGCGATGCCGAGGGCAGCACTATAGGCGAGGAACCCGGTGAGCGTCATGATTCGCTCTTGTCGCACAATGTGGAAAGTTGGGTGAATTCCCTCGGCCCGGATTCGATTGCGCCAGCGCAGCAGGCGACACCGCCGTTCAAGAGCGGCCGTCTTCGTAGGTAACGCGCCAGATGGTGCCGTTGCCGTCCTCGGTGACGATCAGCGAGCCGTCCTTGGCCATCGCGACACCGACCGGGCGGCCCCAGACGGCGTCGTTCGAGATAACGAAGCCGGTCATGAAGTCCTCATATTCGCCGGTCGGCTTGCCATCCCTGAATTTGAGCCTCACCACCTTGTAGCCGGTCCTGGCGCCACGATTCCACGAACCATGCATGGTGACGAAGGCGTCACCCTGATAATCCACCGGGAAGTTGTTGCCGTCGTAGAAGGCTATATTCATCGGCGCCGAATGCGCCTGCATCAGTACGTCCGGGACAGTGGCCTTACCGGCTAGGTCGGGCCGCTCGCCCTGATGGCGCGGATCCTCGTGATTGCCGATGTAGTACCAAGGCCAACCATAGAATCCGCCGTCCTTGACTACAGTTGCAAATTCGAACGGCACATTGTCGCCGAGTTCGTCGCGCTCATTGACGACGCACCACAATGCGCCGGTGGCGGGCTGCACGGTCATGCCCGTACAGTTGCGCAGGCCGGTGGCGACAGTTCGGGGATTTTTCCCATCCGGATCGAAGGCGAGCACATCGGCACGGCCGTCCTCGGAGCCCCAGGCCGCCCCGAGCGGCTTTGATTTGGCCCAGGCGTCGAGGCCGCTATCCGGCTCCTTGCCTATGTCCTCGGCGACGTTCGAGGCGGAGCCAACCGACAGATAAAGCGTCTTGCCGTCCGGCGAGAAGGCGATGTCGCGGGTCGTGTGACCGCCCGACGGGATTTTGGCGACAATGGTTTCTGGTTTACCGGATGCCTTCAGGTCACCGTCGCGATAAGGAAAGCGGACGATGCTGTCGCTGTTTGCGACATAGACCCATTGCGGCTTGTCTCCTGGCGGATAGAAGGCGATGCCGTAGGGATAACTGAGCCGCTTGGCGAAGATCGCTTTCTCGATGGGCTTGGCGCTGCCCTCGGCGAGACGATAGACACGTATCTGGTCGGCATGGCTGTTGGCAACGAACAGGTCGCCATTCGGAGCGACGCGCACGACGCGCGGATTGACGATGCCGGATGCGATCAGTTCGGCCGAAAAGCCCGGCGGCAAATCTGGCTTGGCGCTTTCGGGCCGTTCCGCCACGCCGGCGCCGTTCGACGCGGATTGGGCGGGATCGGCTGGCGGCATGTCTTGCGGCCCGATCAGGCGGCGGGTGCCAGGCCTGTCGGCGTGCCAATCGCCAAAAGCGGCTTCGCCTTTGAGCACCTTCTGATCCGCCTGCTGGGCGGCTGCCGGTGTCGCAACAAGGAGAGCAGCGGCAATGGCCGCAAAGCCGCCAGATCGGATCATCAACGTCCTCCGGGATTCGCCTCGAAAAGGGCAAACGGGATGAGGCATTGGTCGTTCCAAGCGGCCGTCCAGCACACGAGGATTTGAAGCCGAACCCCGATTCACTTGCCGGCGGCGTAGAAATCGTCGTCGAGGCGCTTTTCCAGCGCGACCAGATCGGCCGGCAGCGGCAAGCCCATGGCCCGCATCTCTTGCAGCTTCTCGCGCAACTGCTCTTGCACCTCGTGCTGATCCTCAGGCTGGTTGATCATTTCTTCGAGCAGCAGGCTGATCTGGGCCTTGAACGATTCCAGCGCCATTCTTTTTCTCCTTGCGGCAGGCCGCGGCGGCTCCTAGCGCAGCATGCGCGAAATCAGCTGCGCGGTATAGTCGACCATCGGTACTATGCGCGCATAATTCAGCCGCGTCGGCCCGATGACGCCGAGCGCACCGACGACGCGGGCGTCCTTGTCGCGATAGGGTGCCACCACCAGTGATGAGCCCGACAGCGAAAACAGCTTGTTTTCCGAACCGATGAAGATGCGCACGCCCGGGCCTTCCTCGGCGAGGTCGAGGAGCTGGATCAGCCCGTCCTGGGTTTCGAGGTCCTCGAAGAGATGCCGCAGTAGCTCGATGTCGGCCTGGGCAGTGACGTTTTCCAGGAGATTGGCGCGGCCGCGCACGATAAGCCGCCCAGGCACCCCGCTTTCGGCGCCTGCCCAGACCGCCAGGCCCTTCTCGACCAGATCCTGTGAAAGCGTATCGAGGGCTGCCCTGGTCTCTTCCTTGATGCGGGCGATCTCGACCCGCGCCTCGGCCAGCGTGCGGCCGCGAATATGGGCGTTGAGGAAGTTGGAGGCTTCGTGCAATTGCGAGACGGTGATGCCGGCGGGCAGATCGACGACGCGATTTTCGACATCGCCGTTCTGCGACACCAGCACGGCCAGCGCCTTGGTTGGCTCGAGCTGGATGAATTCGATGTGCTTCAGCGCCACCTCGTTCTTGGCGGCGAGCACGAGGCCGGCGCCGCGCGACATGCCGGACAGCATCTGGCTGGCTTCGGTCAGCATGTGCTCCAGCGTCGCGCCCGAGCCGGAGGCGCGCACCTGCGCCTCGATGGTGCGGCGCTCCTCGTCGGAGAGGTCACCGAGTTCCATGAACGCATCGACGAAGAAGCGCAGGCCAGCCTGGGTCGGCAGACGGCCGGCCGAAATATGCGGCGCATAGATCAGGCCGAGATGCTCGAGGTCGCTCATCACGTTGCGGATGGTGGCCGGCGATAGCGACGACGGCAGGATGCGCGACAGGCTGCGCGAGCCGACCGGCTCGCCATCCCTCAGATAAGAATCGACGATGCGCCGGAAGATGTCGCGCGAACGCATGTCGAGCGATTGAAGCGCGGGCGATTGCAGCGCGTGCGACGGGAGCACGTGCGATTGCGAACCGGGATCGACTGCCTTGGTCATTTCGAGCCAAAAACCTCCGGCCCGAAGATATAGACTTCCGCGGCGTCGGCGCAACCGGTCCATTTTCCTTTGCGCCTCACGCCCCGTGCGGCTACAAGCCGGCCAAGATCCCGAAGAAAGAAAGAAGCCTGAATGCGCCCTTCCAAACGCCAGTTCGACGAAATGCGCCCCATCTCCTTCGAGCGCGGCGTCTCCAAGCATGCGGAAGGCTCGTGCCTGGTGAAGTTCGGCGACACGCATGTGCTGTGCACGGCCAGCCTGGAGGAAAAGGTGCCGGGTTGGATGCGCAACTCCGGTAAGGGCTGGGTGACGGCGGAATACGGCATGCTGCCGCGTTCGACCGGCGAGCGCATGCGCCGCGAGGCTTCGGCCGGCAAACAAGGCGGCCGCACGCTGGAGATCCAGCGGCTGATCGGCCGCTCCCTGCGCGCCGTGGTCGATCTGCAGGCGCTCGGCGAGCAGCAGATCACCGTCGACTGTGATGTGATCCAGGCCGATGGCGGCACGCGCACCGCTTCGATCACCGGCGGCTGGGTGGCGCTTTACGATTGCCTGCGCTGGATGGAAGCCCGCCAAATGGCGAGCCTGGGCAAGGTGCTGAAGGATCACGTTGCGGCGATCTCCTGCGGCATCCATGATGGCCAGCCGGTCATCGACCTTGACTATATCGAGGATTCCTCGGCCGGAACCGACGCCAATTTCGTCATGACCGGCAAGGGCGGCATCGTCGAGATCCAGGGCACGGCCGAGGGCGAACCGTTCTCGGAAGAGCAGTTCGCGGCCTTGATGGGGCTGGCCAAGAAAGGCATTCAGCGCCTGGTCAGCCTGCAGCAGATGGCGGTGGACTGATCTTCAGTTTATGACGATGAGGGTGACGATCCTGTGACTCCTTCCGCAATCCTGGAATCAGCACTCTACGTAACGGATCTTGCTGCCGCGGAACGGTTCTATTCGGGCGTCCTCGGGCTCGATCCGCTCGGCAAGGTCGAGGGCAGGCATCTCTTCTTCCGCTGCGGCGACGGCGTGCTGCTTATCTTCAATGCCGAGGCGACGAAAGTGCCGCCGCCGGCCGACGCCAGGCTGCCAGTGCCGCCGCATGGCGCCGTCGGCGAGGGCCATCTCTGTTTCGCCGCAAGCGCCGACGAGATCGTGCGCTGGAAAGCGCACCTGGAAGCAAAGAGCATCGCCATCGAAAGCGAGTTCGAGTGGCCGCAAGGCGGCCGCTCGATCTATATTCGCGACCCCTCGGGCAATTCGATCGAATTCGCCGAGCCAAGAATCTGGGGCATCTGATGCATTCGCAGACTGTTCATTCGCCAATTGTTCATTCGCTTGATGGGCATAAGATCGTCGTCGCAAGCCACAATGCCGGCAAATTGCGCGAATTCGCCGATCTGATGGCGCCGTTCGGCATAGAAGCGAGGTCCGCCAAGGAATACGGCTTGCCGGAACCGGACGAGACCGGCACCACTTTCGAGGAGAACGCGCTCATAAAAGCCTTGGCCGCTGCCAAGGCCACTGGATTGCCGGCGCTGTCGGACGATTCCGGCCTATGTGTCGATGCGCTCGACGGCGCACCCGGCGTCTACACTGCCAACTGGGCCGAGACGCCGGACGGCCCCCGCGACTTCGGCATGGCCATGCAGCGCACGGAAGTGGCCTTGCAGGAAGTTGGCGCGATCGCGCCTGCTCAGCGCAAGGGCCGCTTTGTCGCGGTCATCTGCCTAGCCTTTCCCGACGGCCAGGCTGAATATTTTCGCGGCGAGGTCGAAGGTACGCTGGTATGGCCGCCGCGCGGCGAACTCGGCTTCGGCTACGACCCGGTGTTCTTGCCCAACGGGTTCGAAAAAACCTTCGGCGAGATGACCGCTGAGGAAAAACATGGCTGGAAGCCGGGCCAGCCGACAGCATTGTCGCACCGCGCCCGCGCCTTCCAGAAATTCGCGCAAGCCCGATTGGCCGCCGCATGACCATGCTGCTCGACCGCAGCCCGGGTTTTGGCGTCTACATCCACTGGCCGTTCTGCGCGGCCAAGTGCCCCTATTGCGACTTCAACAGCCATGTCCGCCACCAGCCGGTCGACCAGGAGCGTTTTGCGCGCGCCTTCGAGGCCGAGTTGGCGACCATGCGCGGCCGCACCGGGCCGCGCGAGGTGACAAGCATCTTTCTCGGTGGCGGTACGCCGTCGCTGATGAAGCCGCAGACCGTGGCGGCGGTGCTGGATGTCGTGGCGAAGAACTGGACGGTACCAGATGGCATCGAGGTGACGCTGGAGGCCAATCCTTCCTCGGTCGAGGCCGAGCGCTTTCGCGGCTATCGCGCGGCGGGCGTCAACCGGGTGTCGCTTGGCGTGCAGGCGCTGAACGACAAGGATCTGCGCTTTCTCGGCCGTTTGCACAATGTCGATGAGGCCCTGCATGCGATCGGCCTGGCGCGCGAGATTTTCCCACGGCTGTCGTTCGACCTGATCTACGCGCGGCCGGACCAGACGCCTGAAGCGTGGCAGACGGAACTCGAGCAGGCGATCGGCCACGCCGCCGACCATCTGTCGCTGTACCAACTGACTATCGAGGAAGGCACGCCGTTCCATGCACTGCATGCAGCAAGGAAATTCATCATTCCAGACAATGATGTTGCCGCCGATCTCTATGCGTTGACGCAGGAGATCACCGCCGCGCACGGACTGCCGGCCTACGAGATTTCCAACCACGCCAGACCCGGCGCCGAAAGCCGGCACAATCTCACCTACTGGCGCTATGGCGAATATGTCGGCGTCGGTCCCGGCGCGCATGGCCGTTTCGTCGAGAGCGGGCGGCGCGTGGTGACAATCGCCGAGAAAATGCCGGAGACCTGGGCCAATCTGGTCGAGGCCAAGGGCCATGGCGTCACCGGCGGCGAGATCCTGACGCGATCGGACGAAGCCGACGAGTTCCTGCTGATGGGGCTAAGGCTGGCGGAAGGCATCGACCTTTCCCGCTACGAGGCCTTCTCAGGGCGCGGCCTGTCGACGGCACGGCTGTCGGTGCTGCAGCACGAAGGCCTGGTGGCGCCGATCGGCAATACCCGCCTGCGCGCCACGCCGGCCGGCATGATCGTGCTCGATGCGGTCGTAGCGGATCTGGCCCGGTAGTAAATCCTCGAAGGGAGTTGTAACGAGCTTATTCGGTACTAAGATCCAGATCGTGTCTTAGGGGGCGAAAATGACACGAGACGAATGGAAGGCACGGTCAAGAGAGCTTGGACGAAGTGCGTCCACATTACTTGCAAATGGTCGCTATGATGTAGCTTACCATATTGCAGGGATTTCAGTTGAATGTGCGCTGAAGGCCAAGATATCTACCCTCTTTCGAGCCAACGACGACCCACCACGATTATCAAGTTTGTTGACAGAATAAGATCGGCCATTAACTCTCCGGTTCGGCTAGATAAGGTAACGGTTACAAACACAACAAACCATTTTATCAATAATATTCCTTTATTTAGCTACCACAGCGAAGCTCAACCCCTTCATCGTTTTCGGGGAGGGTTTTTAGGTGATGTCGATATTGAGGATGGTCTGATCTATAAGATCGATAGAACGGTGAAGGCCTCGAAAGCCGCACCTCGGCCAAATGCCGAAGCTATCCGCAAGGCGAGATCGATCGCGGCCTAGCGAAGGACGAAGTGCCCGGCTAAGCGTCGTGCTTGAAACGACGCTTGCCGCGGTCCTTCTCGGCATGCGCTTCTCCGGAGCGGGTCTGCTTGATCTCGCTCTTGTCGCGCGGGGCAGAATGCTGGTCGCCTGTGGGATGTGATGCTGCGCCATCGCGGGCGCTTTTTGTTTCGAGACGGGTGATGAAAATATCGAAGCGATTGGGCATCGTCCGGTCAGTGCTCCGTCGTGCTGTCGGTTTCGGTTACGGGCTTGCTCTCTGCCAATGGCTGGCGTGCGAGCGGTTTCCTGGCCTCGCCATCCGCGTTGCCACGCAGGCTCTTGTCGCCTGGCGCGGCGAAGCGCTTGCGGCCGGCATAACAGGGTTCGAAAACGTCCTGTATCGTAAGGCTGTCCATCCTGCTCCTCCCGAGATCAGGGTTAAAATTCGCCGGCAACGGTTTCGTTCCCTACTATGGCAAAGGCATGGCGGCCGGTTCACGTCGGGACCCCGTTTGGAACCGGGCGTTTGCAACCCAGGCTTTTGCAACCAGGCGTGAGCCGTGCCAAACAGGGTCGAACGGAGTTGTGCAGGTGACCGGCGAATTGGCCAAACGCAGTTATGTGGTCGGGCAGACCGAGATCGCCGCCCGGCCGCTCGAGCCGGCGCTCTATCTGGTGGCTACGCCGATCGGCAATCTCGCCGACATCACGCTGCGCGCGCTGGAAACGCTCGCCGCCGCAGATATCGTCGCCTGCGAGGACACGCGTGTTTCGCGCGTCCTGCTCGACCGCTACGGCATCCGCCGCCGCACCACCGCCTATCACGAGCACAATGCCGCCGAGGCCGGGCCGAAGCTGATCGCGGCACTGCTGGCCGGGCAGAGCGTAGCGCTGATCTCTGATGCCGGCACACCGCTCATCTCCGATCCCGGCTACCGGCTGGTTGGCGAGGCGCTGGAACGCGGCATTCGTGTCGTGCCGATCCCCGGACCGTCGGCGCCACTTGCCGCTCTGACGGCATCCGGCCTGCCTTCGGACGCCTTTCTGTTTGCCGGCTTTCTGCCGGTGAAGACCGGCCAGCGGCTGACGCGGCTGGAAGCGCTGAAGGCGGTGCCGGCAACGTTGATCTTCTTCGAATCGCCGCGCCGGCTGGCCGAGACGCTCAGTGCCATGGTCGAGGTGCTGGGCGGCGCCCGCAAGGCGGCGATCGGCCGCGAGCTGACCAAGACTTTCGAGGAGATGCGGACCGGCACCCTGCAGTCACTCGCCGGCCATTACGCGGCAGCCGATACGCCTAAGGGCGAAATCGTCATCTGCGTCGGCCCGGCCGATGCGGTCGCTGATGAGCCTGAAGACATCGACCGGCTGCTGCTTTCGCTGGCGGCCGAGATGCCGGCCTCCAAGGCGGCGGCGGAAGCCGCCAAGATGACGGGTGGCCAAAAACAGACGCTCTACCGACGGCTGCTCGACCTCAGGAATGCCGGAAGAGACGGGGCCGGCGGAGACCGCGATGGCTGAACGGCGGAGCGCCAGCCGGCAAAAGGCCTACCGGCGCGGCCATCACGGTGAATGGCTGGCGGCGGCGGCGCTGATGCTGAAGGGCTACCGGATTCTTGCCCGCCGCCACCGTACCAGGTTTGGCGAGATCGACCTGATCGCGCGGCGTGGCGATTTGGTGCTGATCGTCGAGGTCAAGGCACGCCGTACGCTGATCGAGGCGATGGAGGCCGTCGGCCGCGAATCGGAGCGCCGCATCGAAGGCGCGGCCGATTTCTGGCTGTCGCGCCAATCCGACTACGGAAAATTATCGGTGCGCTTCGACATGGTGGCGGTATTGCCGTGGCGCTGGCCGGTGCATGTCGAGAACGTTTTTTACGGGGGGAACTAGGTCATTCCCGAAGTGGGGTCGGTTTTGCCGCGATCTCCGGTTCAGATTCGATTGCCTGTCGTCTCGTCGATGGGAACAAGCAAGTAGCGCCATTTGCTGCCTGGATCATGTGCCGACGCTCACCTGGATTCGCTCAATCGATCGGTTTGTCGACCTGGTCTCCGCCCAGCACTGACTGGAACAAAAGCGTTCCTGCGTTGTTCTCCAACCGTCCTGATGTTCGACGGGCTGGTTCAAATGCCGATCAGGGCAGTCCTCGTGGCAGGCGTGCGAGGACAAGGGATGGCGAGGCAAATGGATCCTGACGATCTCAACCAGGAACGGATCGTCACCGTGTTCGGCGGAACTGGCTTTCTCGGGCGCAGGATCGTGACGCGGCTCCTGGAAAGGGGTTTCACGGTGCGCGCCGCATCTCGCCATCCGGCTCGCGTGGCCCTGGTCTTTTCCTCGATTACAAGGATGCCCGAAGCAGTCGAGGCGGATATATTGGATGCGTCCTCGATTGGGTCGGCCATTACCGGATCACAGGCGGTCGTGAATGCTATCAGTCTTTACGTCGAGCAGGGCGTCCAGACCTTTGAACGCGTCCATGTGAAAGCCGCGGCCGATCTCGCTGCCGTGTCGCGCAAGGTCGAGATCGATCAGTTCGTCCAGATTTCAGGGATCGGCTCCGATCCTCAATCGGATTCGAATTATATAAGGGCACGTGGGCGCGGAGAAGTTGCCGTGGGAAACGCATTTCCCGGCGCTTTCATTGTGCGTCCCGCCGTCATGACAGGACCTGACGACGCTTTCCTCACGACCATTGTGAGGCTGATACGCCTCCTGCCGGTCTATCCGCTGTTCGGCGATGGTGGCACACGGCTTCAGCCGGTCTATGTGGCCGACGTCGCGGAAGCAGTGAGCAGGCTGATCGACGGGCGAAGCCACAAGGGTTCACCCATATTCGAATTCGGCGGCCCGCGTATCTATACCTATAAGGAACTGCTTCGGGAGATCGCCCGACAGCTCGATACGCACGTAAAGCTGATGCCGGTGCCGTTTGCTGTATGGAACGCCTTGGCTGGCGTCGCGGAACTCCTCCCGGCTGCCCCCATAACACGCAACCAGATCGATCTTATGCGTCAGGATAATGTGGCAGCAATTGACGCGCCGGGCCTGAAGGAACTCGACATCGAGCCGCGGGATATCGACGAGGTGATCCGCGTGATCGAACAGCGCCGAGGCGTAGGCTCGCGCTCGTCTCCGCCTTAGGACGGCCCCCTGATCCTGGCGGGAACCTATCGCCGCGCGACAGGTTGGTCGAGCTTGAAGCCAATTAAAGAAGGAAAAGAACTATGGCCAGATGCGATCAATGCGGGAATGACTACGACAAGGCTTTCAAAGTGACGATGGCCGAGGAGACCTACACATTCGACAGCTTCGAATGCGCGGTCCAGAAACTTGCTCCGACGTGTCCGCATTGCGGATGCCGGATCATCGGACATGGCGTCGAACAGGATGACATCATCTACTGCTGCGCACATTGCGCCGCTGAGGAAGGTGCGAGCGCGCTGACCGATCGCGCGCCTTGATGCACCTCCTTTGGCGTCTCCAGGGCGACCATTCCGAATGACTGCGCCGGCTCATCCCTATATGGTCCCTATATGGCCAGTGCTGTCAGCCCGACGACGACCAGCCGAGGTCCCGACGCGCCGAGGTCAAGGCCGCCGCACCTGGACAAGTCGCTCCACAATGCCAGCCACCTCCTCTGGAATGGCCGGTATGGTGCCCGATTTCCGTGTCGACCCGAAATCGAGGCCGGCGAAAAAGAGACCTGGAACAGCGCCGACGCCATCCTCGTGGACGGGCTGGCCGGCCGCATCGAGCGCGCCAGGAAGCCGGACCCATGAGAAATCGCCGGTGAAACCCGTGCACCAGATCACTGATCTGATGCCGCTCGCCGTCCAGTCGAGGGAGCGGATCGGAGGATCGGGCAAGCGCGGGGCAACCGTCTCGGCTGGATCATCCTCGGCCAGGGGCGCATCGAGGCCGGCGCGCTCAATGTACTCGTCGACCAGGCGCTTGGCATTCGCCGAAACCTCGTCGGCAAATCGCATATGGTCGTCGAGTTCGTCGCCGAAGACGAGGCTGCCATTCTCCTCGCCCCTGAAGCGGCCGAGCAGCACCACGCCCTGTGCACTCAGCGATTGCAGGCTGATTGTATGGGTCGCGCCGACCAGCGCGCGGGCCTGCAGCTTGCCGGAGGGGAGGACGAGTTCCTTGCGCGGAACGTCGAGAAAACCGGACAGCGTCAGCCATTTAAGTATGTTGCCCCCGCGGTAGCGCCGCACCCAACGGCCGTTGCGGCTGGTCGCCAAAAAGACCGCACGTCCGGCCACCGCCAGATCCTCGGCGATCTGGCCGCCGACTGGCCGCTGCCGACCACCAGCACCGCGCCATTCTCGAACTCGGCCGGGTTGCGATAAGCCGAAGAATCGACTTGGCGAACTGCCGCCGGCAAGTCCGCCGACCCTGGTGGCCGGACCTGTCGGTTCTGGTCGCCGGTGGCGATCACCACATTGCGCGCCAGAAGCACGCCACGAGCCGCCGTAGTGACGCGAAAGATCCCATCGTCTCTCGTCAGCTCTTGAACCGGAGTTTGGGTGCTTACCGGCAGGCGGTGCCGCTCGGCATAGCCTTCGAGATACGCGACAAATTCGTGGTGGGTTATCGCGCCCCAGGGCTCCGGCCCCTCGTAGGAATCACCGGGTAAGATGGAGCGAATGGTCGGCGAATTCAGTCGAAACGAATTCCATCGCTGCGTTCGCCACGTTTCGCCGATCCGGCCTCGATCGAGCACACGGTGGTCGCGGCCCTGCCGTTTCAAGAAGTAGCTGACGCCGAGCCCCGCCGGACCGGCGCCAATAACGAGGGCGTCAAGAACTTCGCTCATGCATTCCCCCTGCCAACCATACGTCCACAAGATCGTATGGCGCGGTTTGGGGCAAGAATAGAGTTCCGGCTGGGATTGCGCTATCCGCGCCGGCTCACCCCCAGATTGCCAGCCCCGCCAGGCCGACGATGCCCACGACCAGCCGCCACCAGCCGAACAGCGCATAGCCATGGCGCGAGACATAGTCGAGCAGGAAGCGCACGACGATTAGCGCGGTGACGAAGGCGGCGACGAAGCCGACGGCGATGATAGGCAGGTCGGCACTGCTCAGCACATTGCGGTTCTTGAACAGGTCGAAGGCGAAGGCGCCGACCATGGTCGGGATGGCAAGGAAGAAGGAGAATTCCGCCGCCGCCCGTTTGTCGACCCCGAGCAGCAGCGCGCCGACGATGGTCGAACCCGAGCGCGATGTGCCGGGGATCAGCGACAAGCACTGGAACAGCCCGATCTGCAGATAGAGCCTGGTCGGGAACCGCTCGACATCGTGGTAATATGGCTTCGGCTTCATGCGATCGACCAGCAGCAGGATGACGCCGCCGATGATCAGCATGATGCAGATCAGCCGCGGCGATTCGAACAGCACCGTCTTGATGAAATCATGCGCCAGCGCGCCGACGACGGCCGCCGGCAGGAACGCGATGAGAATGCCAAGGACGAAATGCCGCGTCAGCCGATCGTATGGCAGTTCGAGCAGCATCTTCCAGAGCCGGCGGAAATAGACGCTGAGGATCGCCAATATGGCGCCGAGCTGGATCAGGATCTCGAAGGCCTTGCCGGTCGAATGAAAGCCGAGGAAATGGCCGGCGAGCAGGATATGACCGGTCGAAGACACCGGAATAAACTCGGTCAGGCCCTCGAGCATGCCGAGCAGCAGCGCTTCGACGACGGTCTGGCTTTCCATGGCAACCTCGGCGTTGGAGGGAGGGCTTGAGAAAACGGCTTGCTTGTCACGGCGCGGAACTCCCCCTATAGGTCGCAGCACCCTGACAGCCCCTGAATCGGGCGGCCAAGACTTACCGGCGCAGCCGGCGATTTGCCAGTGCGCTCTATTATCGCGGGACCATGCTAACGCTTTTCCACCATCCGATGTTCGCCAGCTGCCGCTTCGTCCGCCTCGCCTTTGGCGAGTATGGCGAGGAACTGGCACTGATCGAAGAGAAGCCGTGGACGCGGCGCAAGGAGTTCCTGGCGCTGAACCCGGCCGGCACGCTGCCGATCCTGCTTGCCGAGGGCGACGTGCCGATTGTTGGCGCAGTGGTCATTGCCGAATATCTCGACGAGACGCGCGGCGTACTCAAGCGCGACAAGCGGCTATTCGCCGAAGACCCGATGGAACGCGCCGAAATCCGCCGGCTGACCGACTGGTACCTCAACAAGGCGGAAAGCGAGGTTACCCGGCATCTGGTGCGCGAGCGCGTCCTGAAGCCGGTCATGCCGGAAACGGCGGGCGGCGGCTCGCCCGATTCGGCGGCGATCCGCGCCGCCCGCGCCAATATCCGCCAGCACATGAAGTACACCAACTGGCTGGCCGGCACCCGTCATTGGCTGGCCGGCAACAAGGTCACCTATGCCGATCTCGCGGCGGCGGCGGCACTGTCGGTGCTCGACTATCTCGGCGAGATCGACTGGCGCGAACACAGCGCTGCGCGCGAATGGTATACCAGGGTGAAATCACGGCCTTCGTTCCGGCCGCTTCTGTCCGACCGGGTGCGTGGCCTGTCGCCGGTGTCACATTATGCGGACCTCGATTTCTGATACGGCAAAGCTGCGCGCGCTGATCGACCGCGAGGCGCGGAACGCCGGCTTTGACGCCGTCGCCGTCACGACGCCCGATGCGATCCCGCAGGCGCCGGCCCGGCTAGCCGAATTCGTTGCCGACGGCTTTCACGGATCGATGGACTGGATTGCCGAAACGCTCGAGCGGCGAGGCAAACCGACGGCGCTTTGGCCGGAGGTCCGCTCGATCATCGTGCTGGCGATGAATTACGGCCCCGACCACGACCCACGCGACATCCTGGCAAAACGCGATCGCGGCGCGATCTCCGCCTATGCGCAGAACCGCGATTATCATGACGTCATGAAAGGCCGGCTGAAGGCGATCGCCGGCAAGCTTGTGGCGCGCGCCGGCGGCGACGTCAAAGTGTTTGTCGACACCGCGCCGGTGATGGAAAAGCCGCTGGCCGAGGCGGCCGGCCTCGGTTGGCAAGGCAAGCACACCAACCTGGTCAGCCGCGCCCATGGTTCCTGGCTGTTCCTCGGCACCATCTTCACGACGGCCGAGCTGGTGCCGGACGCGCCTGAGGACGATCATTGCGGCTCCTGCCGCGCCTGTCTCGACGCCTGCCCGACGGACGCCTTTCCGGCGCCTTACCGGCTCGATGCGCGGCGCTGCATTTCATACCTCACCATCGAGAACAAAGGACCGATCCCACATGAGTTCCGGGAAAAGATCGGCAATCGCATCTATGGCTGCGACGACTGCCTGGCCGCCTGTCCGTGGAACAAGTTCGCCCAAGCTGCCTCCGAGGCTAAGCTTGCCGCCCGCGCGGACTTGCGCGAACCGCCGCTCGCCGAGCTGCTTTGCCTGAACGACGCTGCCTTCCGCGCGCTTTTTTCGGGCTCGCCGGTCAAGCGCATCGGCCGCGACCGTTTTATCCGCAACGTGCTGATCGCGGCCGGCAATTCCCAGGACTTGTCGCTGGCCGGCGCCGTCCGCGCGCTGCTCGACGATGCCTCGCCGCTGGTTCGCGGCGCCGCGGTATGGGCGCTGTCGCGGCTAGTGCCGGGTCAGGAATTTGCCGAACGTGCCGCAGCCGCTTTGCAAGTAGAAGGTGACGAGGCGGTAAGAGGCGAATGGCTTCTGGCCCTGCCAAAGCCGATCGAGGCCCATCCATGACAAAAAAGCAGATTTTCATCTTCGGCGCCGGTTATTCGGGCAGGGCCTTCGCCGGCGCCAACAGGGATGCCGACACAACGATCTTCGGTACAACACGGTCGCTGGAAAAATTCGCGGCGCTGCGGCAAGCCGGTATCGTGCCGCTGCGTTTCGATGGCACGCTGACTTCCGAAATCGGCGATGCGCTTGGGAAGACAACCCATCTCGTCGTCTCGGTCGCGCCGGACGAGGCCGGCGACCCGGTGCTGGGCGCGGCACGCGAGGTGATCGTGGCCAACATGCCGGAGCTCGAATGGATCGCCTATCTCTCCACCGTCGGCGTCTATGGCGACCATGGCGGCAACTGGGTGGACGAGGCCGCCGAATGCCGGCCGTTGTCGAAGCGGTCGGTGATGCGTGTCGCAGCCGAGCAGGATTGGCTGCAACTGGGCCACGACATCCATCGGCCGGTGGCGATCCTGCGGCTTTCCGGCATTTATGGGCCGGGCCGCAACGCCCTGGTCAATCTCGAAAACGGCACCGCCCGGCGACTGGTCAAGCCGGGCCAGGTGTTCAACCGCATCCATTGCGACGATATTGCCGGCGCTCTCTGGCATCTAGCCGAAGGCGATCGCGGCGGCATCGTCAACGTCACCGACGACCTGCCGGCGCCGCCGCAGGACGTCGTCGCCTATGCCGCCAGGTTGATGGGCATCGAGCCGCCGCCCGAAATTCCGTTCGAGACCGCCCAACTTTCGCCCATGGCGCGGTCCTTCTATGGCGAGAACAAGCGTGTCGCCAACGCGGCGATCAAGGCGGCCGGCTATGGCTTTCGCTTTCCCGACTACCGCTCGGCTCTCGACGCCATGTGGGCGAGCGGCGACTGGCGCGACGGCGAGGCGCGCAGTCCGATGAAACGGTCGTGATCGATACGTTGCGCGGGGCGTGGTATGATGCGGTTCAAATCGCGGAGGGGTCCAGCTTGGGGAAGACGTTAAAGCGAGCCTTGCCGGGAAAAACACTGCTGCTGACGGCAGCACTGGCCGTCGCCGGCCTAACGCTTGCCGCGCAAACGGCGAGCGCCGAGCAACGGGCAAAAGAGCTGTTCGGCGCCAAAAAGCTGCCGGCACTCGCAGCAGCGCAATCGATCGGCTTTTATTCCAAAGGCTGTTTTTCCGGCGGCGTCGCGCTGCCCATGGACGGCCGGCACTGGGAGGTGATGCGACCGTCGCGCAACCGCCGTTGGGGCCATCCGGCGATGATCGCGATGATCGAGAAACTATCGCGCGATGCCGCGGCCGACGGCTGGCCGGGCCTGTTGATCGGCGACATCTCGCAACCGCGCGGCGGGCCGATGCTGAGCGGCCATGCCTCGCACCAGATCGGCCTCGACGCCGACATCTGGCTAACGCCGATGCCCGACCGCAAGCTTTCGACCGAAGAGCGCGAAAACATCAGCGCTACCTTGATGGTCGATGAAAAGACCCATCTGGTAAAGGATGGCCTGTGGACGCCGATGCACACGCGGCTGTTGAGGCGCGCCGCGAGCTATCCCGAAGTCGAGCGCATCCTGGTCAATCCAGGGATCAAGAAGAAGCTCTGCGACACGGTCAAAGGCGACCGCAGCTGGTTGCGCAAGGTCAGGCCGTTCTGGGGCCACGATTACCACTTCCACATTCGTATCGGCTGCCAGCCTGGGTCACCCGACTGCAAGGCGCAGGAAGCGACGGCGCCAGGCGATGGCTGCGACCAGGCGCTGGCCTGGTGGTTCACCGAGGAGCCGTGGCGCCCCAACAAGAATCCGGACAAGCCAAAGGCACGCGACGTGATGACGATGGCGAACCTGCCCAGGCAATGCCAGTTCGTGCTCGACGCGCCGGCTCCGGCCTCGGCGGAAGCAGTCACCTATTATGGCGACGGCGTGCCGATCGCGGCCGTACCCGCTCCCGCGGCAGAGCCTTCGCCGCCGCCGACGGTCGCAGCCGGCGCGGCAGCGCTTCCGGCCTCGGCGAACGCCTTTGTGGCGACCCCCGAGATCCGCATTCCGCTGCCGCGGCCACGACCGGGGCACTGATGGGCAGCGTGTTCGCTGTCTGCATCCGTGCATCTCCACTTCGAAAACCGATTTCCCTTTTTGCGGTCATGCGCTAGTCAACGAGAGAACGGCGATACGCGTCGGGAACGGACGAGAGCATGCCAGGCGTAAGCGACGACGACACTCTGTTGCGGTTTCCGATTCTGATCGGCGACATAGGCGGCACCAATGCGCGCTTCTCGATCGTGCTTGACGCGAATTCCGAAGCCGGCGAGCCGACGATCGTCCAGACCGCCAACTTCAATACGATCGACGAGGCGATCCAGTCGGCCGTGCTCGACCGCTCGTCGGTCCGGCCGAATTCAGCTGTGCTGGCGGTAGCCGGTCCTGTCGAAAGCGACGAGATCCCGCTTACCAATTGCCCATGGATCGTCAAGCCGAGACAGATGTTCGCCAGTCTCGGTCTCAGCGACGTCGTGGTGCTCAACGACTTCGAGGCGCAGGCGCTGGCCGTCGTCGCGCTCGGCGAAGAGCATATGGAAAAGATCGGCGGTGACGCGCCGGAACCGAATTCCGGGCGGGTAGTGCTCGGCCCGGGAACCGGGCTCGGCGTCGCCGGGCTGGTCTATGCGCTGCATCACTGGATACCGGTGCCCGGCGAGGGCGGCCATATGGATATCGGCCCGCGCTCGCCGCGCGATTTCCAGGTGTTTCCGCATATCGAGAAGCTCGAGGGCCGCATCTCCGGCGAACAGATCCTGTCCGGGCGCGGCCTGGTCAATGCCTACCGGGCGGTGGCCAAGGCGGACGGCAAGCCGTCGCCCTTTACCACGCCCGCCGAGATCACCGCCGCGGCGCTGGCAAAGAACGATCCGGTGGCCGAAGAGGCGCTGTCGATCTTCGTCACCTGCCTGGGACGCACCGCCGGTGACCTCGCTCTGGTGTTCATGAGCCGCGGCGGCGTGTTTCTCACCGGCGGCATCGCGCAAAAAATCCTGCCGGCGCTGCGGACCGGCAATTTCCGCGCCGCCTTCGAGGACAAGGCGCCGCACAGTGCCCTGATGCGCAGCATGCCGGTCTATGTCATCACCCATCCGCTGGCGGCGCTTTTAGGGCTGGCCGCCTATGCCAGAAATCCGTCGCTGTTCGGCGTGCAGACGGCGGGGCGGCGCTGGCGGGTCTAGGACACAAGCTGCGCCGCGACGAAGTTTCGCCGTCCCCGGCCATAGGCAAGCCGCCATTGGGGCGTTAAGAGGTTGCCGAATTGCAGCCCGGCCGAACCGAAACCACAAAGCGCTCCAACTTGACACTTCCAGCACCAACCAAAGGGAAAGTCCGTCCCAGCGAGATCGTGGCGGTGATCCGCCGCATCATCGCCGAGAACAGCCGCGACTATCGCTGGTACTATGCTCTTGCCGTGCTGTGCCTGGTGACGATCGCGGCGACGACCGCCTTCACAGCCTGGATCATGAAGGATGTCATCGATCAGATCTTCTACCAACAGCGCGGCGATCTTATCGCGCTGATCAGCGTGTCGATCCTGGCCGCCTTCATGCTGCGCGGGCTGGCCAGCTACGGCCAGGCAGTGACGCTGGCCAAAATCGGCAACAATCTGGTGGCGCGTTATCAGCGCCGCATCTTCGACCATCTGATGAAGCTCGGCGTCAGCTTCTTCAACGACACCCGCTCGGGCCGGCTCGCCGCGCAGATCAACGAGAACGTCAACGGCATCCGCGATCTCCTGTCGATGACGCTGACATCGCTGGCGCGCGATGCCGTGTCGCTTGTCGCGCTGGTCGGCGTCATGATCTGGCAGGACCCGATGCTCTCGGCGATGTCGCTGCTGATCGGCCCGCCTTTGATCTACAGTGTCACCTATCTGATGCGCCGGGTGCGTCGCATCACCCGTGAATCGGTGCAGATCAACTCGCGGCTGATCGGCGCGATGCAGGAAGCGACGCAAGGCATCGCTATCGTCAAGGCCTTCACTCTGGAAGACGAGCTGTCGCGCCGCATCGGCGGCCTCGTCGCGGGCGCCGAGCAGCGGGCAAACAAGATCGCCCGCGTCTCGGAACGGCTGACGCCGATCTCCGAAATGCTGGCCGGCTTCGCCGTCGCCGGCGTCATCGCCTATTCCGGCTACCGGGCGACTGTCGGCGGCCAACCGCCGGGCGCGGTGTTTGCCTTCATCACCGCCCTGCTGCTTGCCTATGACCCCGCCAGGCGGCTGGCGCGTATGCAGGTCGGCATGGAAAAGTCGCTGGTCAATGCGCGCATGATCTACGAGCTTCTCGACCTCGAGCCGCAGCAGGGTGACGTGCCGGGAGCCGCCGAGGCGAAATTCACCTCTGGCGAAGTGCGCTTCAACAATGTGTCCTTCCGCTATGTCGAAGAGGCGCCGGTCCTGCAGGATCTGAGCTTTGTCGCCGCTGCCGGCAAGGTGACTGCCATCGTCGGAGCTTCGGGCGCCGGCAAGACGACGCTGGTTGCGCTGCTGCAGCGCTTCTACGACGTCGAATCGGGCAGCATCGATATCGATGGCCAGGACATTTCAAAGGTCACCAAGCATTCGCTGCGCGGCTCGATCGCCTATGTTTCGCAGCAGCCTTATCTGTTCGAAGGCACCATCCGCGACAACATCCGCTACGGCAGGCTGAGCGCCACCGACGCCGAGATTGAACGCGCTGCCCAACAGGCCGCGGCCGACGATTTCATTCGCCAGCAGCCGCAAGGCTACGACACGCCCGTCGGCGAGAACGGCGTGACGCTGTCGGGCGGCCAGCGCCAGCGCGTATCGATTGCCCGCGCCATCGTTCGGCAGGCGCCGATCCTGCTGCTCGACGAAGCCACCTCGGCGCTCGACAACGAGGCCGAGGCCCGCGTCCAGGAAGCGCTGACCCATGTCATGGAAGGGCGCACCACCATTGTCATCGCGCACCGGCTGTCGACGGTGGTCAATGCCGACCATATCATCGTGCTGGAGCAGGGCCGGCTGGTCGAACAGGGCACGCACGCCTCGCTGATGGCCGACCCGCACAGCGTCTATGCGCGGTTTCACCGGGTGCAAGGCAGGAAAGGGCTGGGGCTTGTCGATGACGGCAAGCCAATCCAGAGTGCGGCGCAAAATGCCCGCGCGAAAAAGGTGGTCGGGAGACATTCATGAGTGACATGCCGACCGCGAGTGAAATGGGCCTGGTGGTGGTCGGCGCTGCCGGCCGCATGGGCCAGGCGCTGATCCGCGCCATCCACACCATACCGGGCGCGCGTGTCGCCGGCGCCATCGCGCCGGCCGGATCGCCCCATATCGGCAAGGATGCCGGCGAGCTGGCCGGCGTCGGCCGGCTCGGCGTGGCGATCGGGGACGATCCGCTGCCGGTCTTCGCCAAGGCCGACGGCGTACTCGATTTCACCACCCCGGAAGCGACCGTCGAATTCGCCGGCTACGCGGCGCAGGCGCGCATCGCCCACATCATCGGCACCACCGGCTGTTCGGCCGAAGACAACGCCAGGATCGCGGCCGCCGCGCGGCACGCGACGATCGTCAAGTCAGGCAATATGAGCCTCGGCGTCAATCTGCTGGCGGTGCTGGTGGAGCAGGCGGCGCGCGCGCTCGATGCCGACGATTTCGACATCGAGATCCTGGAAATGCATCACCGGCACAAGGTCGACGCGCCGTCGGGAACGGCGCTGCTGCTCGGCGAAGCCGCCGCTAATGGGCGCGGCATCGACCTTGACGGGAACAGCGTGCGGTCGCGCGACGGTCATACCGGCGTGCGCAAGGCAGGCTCGATCGGTTTCGCCAGCTTGCGCGGCGGCTCGGTCGTCGGCGACCACAGTGTGGTGCTGGCCGGTACCGGCGAGCGCATCACGCTCGCCCACCATGCCGAGGACCGGGCGATCTTTGCCCGCGGCGCAGTCAAGGCAGCCCTGTGGGCGCGCGGCCGCAAGCCGGGCCTCTATTCGATGCGGGACGTGCTCGGCCTGACCAGTTGATCCATAAAAATTTGAAGGAGCAAATATGTCGAGAACTCTCGTGCTCGTGCGCCACGGCCAGAGCGAGTGGAACCTGAAGAACCTTTTTACCGGCTGGCGCGACGTCGACCTGACCGAACTAGGCCATACCGAAGCCAAGGCGGCCGGCGCCAAGCTCAGGGCGCGCGGCATGAAATTCGACATCGCCTTCACGTCGTCGCTGATCCGGGCGCAGAAGACCTGTCAGCACATTCTAGACGCTGTCGGCCAGAGCGGGCTCGAGACCATCCGCGACCAGGCGCTGAACGAGCGCGACTATGGCGATCTCTCCGGCCTCAACAAGGATGATGCGCGCAAGAAATGGGGCGAGGAGCAGGTGCATGTCTGGCGCCGCTCCTATGACGTGCCGCCGCCCGGCGGGGAAAGCCTGAAGGATACCGGCGCGCGCGTCTGGCCCTATTACCTGCACGATCTGCAGCCGCATGTGCTGCGCGGCGGCACCGTGCTGGTGGCGGCGCACGGCAATTCGCTGCGCGCGCTGATCATGGCGCTGGACGGCAAGTCGGGCGAGGAGATCGTCAAGCTCGAGCTCGGCACCGGTGTGCCGATCATCTATACGCTCAACGCCGATTCCACGGTAGCGTCGAAGGAAGTGCTGGAGCATTGAGCCGGAGAAGGAACGCGGCTTTCAAAAAAGCGCGTTGACACTCATCCTTTGCCCGCTTAATGAGCGCGCACCAGCCCAGATGGCGGAATTGGTAGACGCGCACGGTTCAGGTCCGTGTTCCGCAAGGAGTGGAGGTTCGAGTCCTCTTCTGGGCACCATCAACCCTTTAAGTGGTTGATTTTCCGCAAGGTAGCGATTTCAAAGGGTTTTCTCCCCCACACTATCACACAGACTGTCACACAGGCGGTCCATCTTAGGGGTTGAAGACATGGCCATTCCAAAGCATCTGATTCTGATCCGAGACACCTATTACGCCAACGTCCGCGTGCCTTCCGAGATCGCCGAGAGCTACGGCAAGGAGAACGTCCGAAGGTCGCTAAAGACCAAGGATGAACGCGAGGCGGGGCGGCGGGTCCATGATAAGGTCGCCACAATCGAGCGCGAGTTCGAACAGCACCGCGCCACGATCAAGGCACAGGAGGTCGAGTTGGTGAAGCCTGCACATGTGCCGGCAACGCCACAATCCTTTGCCGATCTCGGCCGGCAATATGGCCGTGAGATTGCAGAACGCGAACTGACGATCCGCGCCGATCTGTACGAGGCAGCGATAGCGAAGCCGAAAGAGTTCTGGCGCGGCGCATCGCAGAAGTTTTCCGAGCCCGATCAATTCACATATATCGACAACCTCATGGCGGATGGCGATCTCGACAGGGTCGTCGGCTACATCATCCGCAAGCGGTCGGAAGATCGCATCGCCGATCTTAAGCGCATGGTCGACACTGGGGACATGGGCGAACTCTTAGCACTCGGCGAAGAGCGTTCGCCCGGCCTTGATCGCAAGGCCCATGTGGCGCTTGCGTTGACGCTGGCACGTGCTGAGATAGCGGCCCTGCAAAACAGTCTGTCCGGCGATCTGGAGGGGCACAGGATCACGCCAGCGCAGACTCCGGCATCTGCGCACATTCCTGCCTCAACCTCTCCTGCATTAGCTCCCGTGTCGCTGGACGCCTTATTCGACAAATGGAAGGCCGAGACGAATCCGAGTGCCAGCACCTTGTCGACGTGGCGCGGCATCATCAAATCATTGAAGGCCGCATCCCCCGACAAGGCGGATGACGCGGGATCGATCACGCCGGAAGACATGATCAAATGGAAAGACGGTCTGGTCGAGGCCGGACTGTCGCCAAAGACGATCAACGCCAGCTATCTCGCCTGTGTTCGCACGATCTTCGCCTATGGCGTGAACAACAAGATTGTGACGGTCAATCCCGGCAGCGGCGTCAAGTCGGCGGGAAGTAAGAAGGCCGGCACAATCATGCTGCCGTACAACAATGATGAAGTCGGAAGGTTGCTGGAACTGGCGCGGAAGGAAACCAGCCCGGCGAAGCGTTGGTTGCCATGGCTGGCGGCACAGACCGGCTCACGCATCAGCGAGGTCGCGCAGCTATGGGGCAGCTTTATCAAGGAAGAGAACGGCATCCATTATCTGGATATCAAGCCCGCACCGGACGCTGGCAGCATTAAGGAAGAGGTCTCGGAAAGGACCGTCCCGCTGCATCCGCAGTTGATCGAAGACGGCTTTCTTGATTTTGTGCGGGCGAAAGGTGAGGGGCCGCTATTTTATGGCAAGTCATCCGGTGATCCGACGAAGAAACATGCATCCAAGGGCGTCTCGAATCATCTCGGAACGTGGATACGTGAAAACGGATTCACGGACCCTCGCAAGGCTCCGAACCATGCCCTGCGGCACTGGTTCAAGACCGAGGCGTCAAGGGTTGGAATCGATTCCCGCGACGTGGACAAATTGCAAGGCCACGCGCCGCGAAATGAGGCGGATAAATACTACCATCCCGATCTGGCGATGAAGTTGGCGGCTTTGAAAAAGATCAAGCTGCCGCCTGTCAAAGCCGGAGGCGCCAAGGGCGATTCAGACGAACGGCCAACCGACTGACGAAAAAGAGGGTCGCGCCGGTGCGAGACGGCGCGGCCCAAAAGCTCCGGTTCAACGTGCAGCGCTACCCTCTTTTGTATTCCTTGATCATGATGTTTCCGGCGAAGATAAACCACCGCGCGGTTTCACCTTCGCGCACTAAATGCCCTTTCGAGGCCGGGTCGAATTCCGACGCATTGGCATGCATCCCGATCTCAACGAAGGCATCACCTTCAAGGGCTGTTACCAGCACGACATGACCGCCATGCCACTCAGCCAACTGGGCGGGTTCGACGGTGTCGCCGTCGATATGGATTGCTGGGGCGACGGGCTGTCGAAGGACGCTCCGGTCGTCGCGGAGTGAGCGCCATTGCTCGATACGTACTTGGATTGCCACGGTGTCTCTCCCGGCGCTCTGAGGCGCATGACGGTCTGATGATCTGTCGTCGGGAGTGGTGACGGTGCGCGGCACCGGAAGCTTACTAGTGGTGCCGCCAGTCTGCCAGGAGGGTATCGGCAGACTGGCGGCTACCTCGAAACGAGCCTGACATCGTTTTCGAGGATCGGTGATAGGTGCCTAGCCGACCCGGTGAGTTTGTCTGCTGTCGGAACTGGCTAGGCTAAACCTCAAAAACGGATATACGCTTTCGAGGGTTTTCGGTGATGCCCCAAGCCTGGAAAGGACAAATCAGGCTTGGGGCATCCGAGTAAAGCCGCGCGCATCAACGCGGGGTGTCGTAAATGCGCGCGGCCACTCGATAGGCGATCTACTTTTTAGTCTCGCGTTTGGTGCGAGGTGGACCGATCGTGGTCCGCGTCGGGTGCGGACATTCGATCAATCTGGGTAGGCGATGGACCATTGTCATTTAGGCTTTGACAAATGGAGCTAGGTTTCGGCGCGCAAGCTGAACGGACGCAAGATCGTTGAGTGAAGGATGCGGCGGCAGGGGGGTCTGAACAACGCGGATCATATCCGCAAGAGAGTTGCGACGCTCAGCGCTGAGCGCCGAAATCTTGTCGATATCGAATTCGGTCTGTGGGCCGATCTCTACAGGAGCGGCCGGCGCACGCTTGGCTTCGACAGGCACTTCCGGCTCGGCCTTCGTGCGGAAGATATCGCCGCCAAGGGCATCATAATTCTCGCGATCAACGGCAGAGGTAATCTGCTCTAGCGGCCGGCCGGCACGATAGGCCTTCTGGGCGGCGGTCTCTTCGATCGTGGCGGTTTCGGGCTCTTCCTTGGCCGGTTCGGCCTTCGCAGCTCCCATGTTGGCTATCTGCAACCGGTGTTCGGGCGGAGCGGAGCCGGAGGTGATTTGCTCTTCCGTCAATCCATAGGTGCGGAGGTAAGCTGTCTGTTGTTCGTTCATGTCGATGGTCCTTTGTTATCATCTTTCGAGATCGCGCTTTGGCGGTTCAAAGCCGCTACGATTGCTTGTCTCAGCCACGTCACGCGCTCCTCTCCCGCTGCCTTAGCCGCCGCATCGATGCGATCGACAACGACGGTATTCAGTGGGATCACGACCTTGCGTCGTTCAATCTGGTCGATATCCATTCAAGACTCCCTCTGACTGTTCCAGCACTTCGTTCAGGGACTTCTGGAGGTATTCGGCGCGCGTCAGTCCTGCTAACTCGGCTGCATCGTCCACACGGTCGAGGGTCCCTGCTACGGCCGGGAATCGTATCCATTCGACGGCCTGCGAATATCGGGTCATTGCGCAGCCTCTTGCTCTTCGAGAGCTTTGGTGATCACGGAGAGCAACCATTCCGGCCTCGATTTCAGGCCGGCCCGTTTTACGGCTTGGTGGATGCGGTAGCTTAGCTCCGGCTGGATTTTGACTGACAAAATCGGCCAGTCGAGTTTGTCTGCATAGGTCGACATTTCAGCACGCCGACTCGTTGGCGGCCAAATCGCGCTCGATAACCGACTGACGTTTTGCCCGGCGAAGTGCTGCGATACCTTGGCGAATGATCATGGACTCGGACGTATCGCCCCGGCGCGCTTCTTCGCGTACGAAGTCGGCTAGACCGTCATCAAGGCGCACTCGAAAAAGTTCAACATACCGCTGGGTCATGAGGCCGCCCCTGTGTTGCCCGATCGCATCGCGTCGGCGAATACGCGGCGCGCTTCAACGGACATGTTGCTGAAATTTTCCATCGAACAGGCCATCAACCAAGCGATCTGCTCAACCGGCAATCGCAATGTGATACTGCCATGCGGCGGCAGTGTGTGCGGTCGGCCACGCTTGAATGGAGTCTGGGCCATTTTTAAAGTCTCTTTGATCTGGTGATTGAGGTTTCCGGCGACGCGCTACCAGCGCATCAAGTAGCTATGATCCCAGCACGGCTACAAATGACCTCTGAAATCGCATTATGTGGCCTTTTATTAGGTCGCGCAAGAAATTATTAAAACGGCTCATTCTGTAAGACAAAACTCTGCAATCAACAGACCAATCTATACCCACGAGTCACCCAGCCGGCTCTGCTGCCAACCCATCCCTACCGCGCATTTGGTCGGCCGGATGCCGGCTAAATTGCTTGCGATCGGTTGCAAGTCTTTAAGGTTGAGAGAAGAGAAGGTTAGAGGGTTGAGAGAAGTTCGCAGACTAAATCTAAAGTCTAAAATGTAGTATTTAGTGGCTTGCGCCGTAAGGGTCGCAATATAAAGTCGGCAAAATACCCCCTTGGGACCCCGACCTCAGCACCTGGGAGGTGCACGTGCTGGAATACCGCGACGAAACAAAGACCCCCCGCCCCCGCCCCTATCGGGTCGCGTCGGGCGCTGCGCCTAGGTGCTGGCGATGTACTCGGCTCGATAGCCAAAACGAGAAAGGCCGGGGTGATGGTCCCGGCCTTTGCCCCATTGGTATTCGAGTGGTGAGCTATCCGATCTTAAAGAGCAGGAACAGGATGCAAACCCAAAACACGACAGCCGCCGCAGATGTTAGCAGCCGGATCATGCAGCAACGGCCACGGCCGTAGCCGCCTTGACCCGGTGGACCGTCCCGATGCTGGTGCTGCACGACGCCGCAACCTGCCGAACGCTTCCGCCAGCCGCCAGAGCCTCACGGATTGCGGTCGTCTTGCCATCGACCATCCTTGGTCTGCCAAGCCTCTTGCCCTTGGCGCGAGCCGTGGCGAGACCAGCGTTGACGCGAGCAACGATCATGGCGCGTTCGAACTCGGCGAAGACTCCAGACATCTGAAACATGGCCTTCCCCGCCGGGGTGGATGTGTCGAGTCCTTGCTGATGCAGGAACAGGTCCACGCCAGCGCCCTGCAACTCGCCAAGGAAGCCCACGAGATGCTGGAGGCTGCGGCCGAGGCGATCGACGGCCCACGCCATCACCATGTCGAAGCGCCGACGTGTGGCGTCCTTTAGCATACGATCGAAGGCCGGACGCTTGTCCCTGCCCTTGGCACCGCTGATACCGTGGTCGCAGTAGACTTCGACCACTTCCCAGCCCGCGCGTTCCGCGATCTGGCGAAGCTCACGCTCTTGGTTCTCGGTCGCCTGCCGATCGGTGGAAACACGGGTATAAATTGCAACTCGACGCATGGAAACACTCCCTCAACACATGGATTTTCCTAGCATATCGGTGTTCCAAAATCAAATGATTCCGCGACTCTGGAATTCAGAAATAATAGCATTGATTCTATAGTGTTTTCTGGGTCGGATTCCGAGGGGATTTTGGAACACCTGATTGTCCTCTGGAGGGCCGGCAGGGCATTTACCTTACAGGGCAAGATTAATGATAGCTAAGTGCAGATGTAATACTATTACGTCACCTGATCTGTCAGGTACAAATTTCGTCGTCTGGTCTGAGCTGTCGCCGCAGCCGGTGCTCGGCAGATCAGATTTCGCGCCGAAAAAACTGGAGAATTTTCTCGAAAAAGCGGCTCAATTTGACGGTTGCCTACGCCACCTTCGCCGGGCCGGTTGAGTTCCACCGGACGAACGGTGCTGGCTTACCAGTGACCTCCTCGACTGCCTTTAGCAGCGCCTGGTTCAACTTTACCGACGCGCGGTAATGATCGCTGCTCGGCGATATGAGCGGCCTTACGAGCGTCTTGTGCAACCGCTCAGCGTCGTTAACGAACCGTTCGATCTCGGCGGGTGAAAGCTGTTTGGATTTTTTGTGTCTAGTCATGGCGACCTCCGTTAAGGGAATCGCCGCACCGGGGAGATTATACTTCAATACCGATTTCTGAGTATTGGCAATCTGAGGTCGCATCGACAAGCTCATGGCGAGGAGTGACCCGCCATGACTACCTTTACACACCGCCTAGCCGAGGGCACCAACGGAGACTGGGTAATCGTCTTCGAACCCGACGAGCTGCACCTCTACATCGCATTTGTTGCACCCGGCGCGACGGCAGAGCCTGCGGACTCGATGACAATTGACGATTTCCTTGCCCGGCGTCCACAGGGTCCAACGCATAGGGTCGCGATCGACAAGCTGGTTGGGCTACTGGAAACGGCGCTCGGTCGGACATCTCCGCGCAACTTCATTTGAGACCAGATTAGGTGTATGTCGGGAATGGCAACTACCGGTGCGATGATTCGAATTTTGCCGCGTTAGTGGTCCGCACGAGGGGGGAAATAAATGACAGCGCAATTTGACGGCGTCTATTCGGTCATAGCCAGCGCGATCGGCGGTTCATCCATTGCAACGGTGAAGATCGAGAATGGGCATCTGATTGGCAACGATATATCGGGATCAAGATACGCTGCCGATCTGTCCGATACCGGCGACGGAAATGTCACATTCGACCTACAGGTGCAAATGCCGCCGAACGTCTTCGGCATCTGGGGAACGTCGCCGAGTGAAACCGTCCAAACGAGATCGATGGCAATTCCACTACCGGCTACAGTGTTTGAAGGAAAACCCTTCACGATCCCAAGCTATGATCTGCATCTTGTTTTTCGCCGAATATCTGACGATTTCGAAGGTTTGGCAGGACCGAACGGATTGCAGCAGATGATTGATCACCTGACCCAGGTTCAGCAGATTTGGAAAAACTCGGATGGCGGTTGAATAGCCGCGCCGATATGTAACGCCAATAGGTGACCTTGGTCAGATACTCGACAGGCCGACCCAGAGCGTGAGCTACCTTGCGAGCACGTGATGAGCGACGACAGCAATCGATTTGACTATCTACTCAATGAGGCCAACAAATTTTGCAGCTTTGTCGGGCTCTCGGACAGGCTGATCATTGACATTTTCAAGGCACCGTCCGACTGGGAGTTTATCCTCAAGGTCGACGCCCTTCTTGAAGCCGCTGCGAAGCACGCAGTGAAGGCGAGCATGCGCCTCAAAATCGGCCCTGATTTCATTCCAGTCGATGACTTCGTCGACACACTTCCTATCAACGGCCGTACCTCGCTGGTATCCTTGCTTCGTGTTTCAGGCATGGGTGACGAATTTTGCGATGCCATTCAATCCGTGCGGATGCTTAGAAATGCATTTGCGCATGATATCCGCCAAATCGACGAGTCCCTTGTCAGCGTTCTTCTAAAACGGAACGATGCCTTATCGCTCTTGCGCAAGCTGATGCCCATCGAGAAGTACGACAACGATGAGGTCCTCGAACACATCAAAAAGGACGGAAGTTACTTCAGATTCTGTATCCTCGATTTTGTGCTCCGCATTCTGCTCTTAGTCTATCACGTCACGTTGGTGCCAAAGCAGCCGGCAGACGAGAGCACAGCAACGTAGGGTCGACAATCTCGTTGCCTGCTGGAAACAGATTAGCTTCGGCAACGAAATCGTCATGCCGGCGTTGGGCGAGCGGCCTCTCTCTCTCTCTCTCTCTCTCTCTCTCTCTCTCTCTCACATGTCCCTGTCGAGGCCGGCGCATTGGTTTCGGAGTAATTTGATCTCGCGGTCTACAACGGCAAGTTCTTCTTCGGTGAGGACCAGATCACCGTTTGAACCAGCCTTATACCGTGCCTGATCACGCGCATTAGAGGCCTTGTTGAAGATCGCAGTGAACGCCTCAGGCACGTTTCCGAGCTTACCCCACCGATTGATTCCAGAGGCCACACTGGAGTGACCCTTCACGCCCTTTTTTATGCTTGCATGAATCTCCAGATGGACCCGTGACAACAATTCAGTCGCGCTAAATAGGTTGTCGAACGCAACCGCCGTATGCCCGCGACCGTTGGCTTCCTTTGAGGCTATGAAGAATTCTTCAGCGCGGTCGATCTTCTTCCGAGCGGTCGATCGTCCGTATAGAAAACTGAAACCGATACGAATTTTGCTGCCAATGCGCAGAAACGTAAAATGCCCGTGGTCCATCTCTTCGTCGATGAGGTCCATACGCTCCACTCCGTCGAGAGTGGATAGATTGCCCGATTCGGTGTCTGTCATTTGTGCGATGGGCATGCTCGTTCGAACTGCTATCCGGACCTCTTCATCCAACCTGACGATGGGCGTCCCACCTTCTGGGAACACGACCTGACCCATCGCGATATCGGCCGGCAGTGTGATCCTGCCCTCTGCAACTCGACGGTCGAGTTCAGGCTGAAAATACAGCTTGAAGAAGTTGTCGAATACGCGCCCGCCGAAATCGTCTTCGGAAAGTGGTTCCTCTGGTTCCCGTTCAAGTTCCATCGATGCACCGATACCGCAACGGTAGCCCTCCGGATAGATGCGGTGGTGTCCCGTCTTCTCTCAACCCGTGGCGCACTCTTCTCTCAACCCTCGGTGGGGGCAGTCCGCGCGGGCATTTCTGCGAACGTGCAACCTCTAGGTCGATCGCTCCAAGGATGGACGCAGACGGGAGGTCGCGGGAGGGTAAACGGGAGGTCAGAATCCAGCGTTTCCAAAGGTCCGGGAGGTCGGGAGGTCATTTTCCAACCCAATCCCCTGAATGAAAAAGAAATTGAATCAGACTCCCCGATTTCGTGGTTTAACCAGCCCTTTCATTATTATTTTCCGGACTGCCGGACTCGCGGTCGAAAATGACCTCCCGACCTCCCGAAACCGCACAACTGCTGGCTTCTGACCTCCCGTATGACCTCCCGTCTGACCTTACTCAAGCTCCCGGTCACTCGACCGGGACGAATTTCCACCTAGCTCGCTTGGTCGTCGGCTGTGGTCTTGCCTTGACGAACCGCATCATCTTTTCTGCCCCGTCCACTTTGAGGCGATAGGTCTTCAACGTCGTTCCTTTGCTAAGCCAGGTTTTGAGCGCCCCTTCCTTATCGGTCGCGAGCGCAGAAATCTTGAAACAGCCAAACTGAGCCTGATCACCCGGAAAACCGATGCCGTAGGCGACATCGCCAGTGAAGCCGGTTTCCAGAAGCTTGCGGTTCGACGCCTCGTCATACAACTTCTGCATGAACTCGGCAGCATCATCGGTGCTGTCGCTATCAGTCTGAGAGTCACGGAAGCGTTTCAGATTCGACAGGAACCCCGTACTGCCCGCAGCTTCGAGGATACCGCCCATGACGCGGCAATAGTTTTCAAACGTCGCCATAGAAACGGAACCAGGAGGTTGTCCTTTGGCGAACCAGTTCTGCACGATCGTCAGGCAAGCCCATACGAGATCGCCCCGATTTTCGAACATGTACCTATGAAGCTCGGGCTGCTTGAATTTCATCGCATCACGATCTTCGGGACGGTCAACTCCGGCATCCATGAAAATCGGAACGAAACGACGCCGCTCATCCTTGTCGAGTTCCAGCCCGTTGCCGGTGACAATCACCATGCATCGAATTTTGAGTTCCAGAATTTCTGATCGACCTAAACGTCTGCCGGAAAAGGCATCACCCGCTGTAATGAACGAAGACAAAGACGGCGACGAAATCTTGCCGGTCGCATTGTCTAGAAGAAAGATGGGGCGTCCCTCAATCAGCACGGAAACAATCCGCTTCTCCATTTCGTCTTCCTGATCTGGAATGACAAAAGGGGACGCACGACGACCTGTGCTGATTACAGAGACCGTATCGACCGCATATCCCGACCCTGTACCCGCCGCTGGCTTGTCGACCAGATATGCCGGTGTCGCCCCGCTATAGAGACCACGTATGAACGGCTGTAAGATCGCCGCGAGTGCGTTTGCTCGCGAACCTTTGCCTTCATCCTCGATCGGATTTTCCTTGTCATCGACCATCTCTCGGCCAAACGCGTCAGAAAACGGAAAATCGTGCAACACGTTTCCAAGGAGCAGGTCGAGTGCCTTCGTCATGTCTTCGTCAGTCGGTTTGTCCGGCACATCCGGCACGACAAGGTCGCCTAGATGAATGTAGAGACCTGTTTCATGGTCGTACCCATTTTCCTGCCGAAGGCTCCCGTTTCGAGAGTGTATAGGCGTCCGAACGATCCGGTCCAAAGGAAGCAAGTATGGAAATTCGGCAGCGCCATAAATGTGACTGCAAACGTCGTCCGGGAGGGATGCTTTTCTAGGCCTTTTCTTATCGTCGTCGCCACCTTCGTCGATGCAGATCGTCGATTCATTCATGGCATTTTTGAATTTTGTGAACGACAGTTCTTCCAGTGTCACATTGCCGTCCGAACCTTTTTTGAGACGCTTTGGAACACCATCGGTGTCGAAAAGATTTGGTTCCCGTTCGTTGGCGAGCTTCAATCCGGTTTCGACCGCCTGACATTGAACATCGAAGTCATCGCTCCGGTATATGACCGGCTTTTTTCCGCTTGACTGCTTGCGTTTTTCCTTGGCTTTTTCCCGACGTTTTGTTCTGGCTCCAGCTTCGACCGGTTTGTTGACAGTGTCGAAAGCGGCGGCGGATATCTTGCCAACTCCCTTTTCGGTCAGCTTCCCCCGGACATGGATGGTCAACGAAGCCCTACCGATATCGGCAAGCTCTTCGCAGATCGCTTCGAGCTTCTTCGGCTCCGCCACCTTGCGATAGTCGGCGACCAGAGCATCCATGTGCTCCTTATCAGCCTTCTCTTCCTCCTCCCTCGCTGCGACCCGATCTCGAATGAACTTGCGGGCGTTCTCAACCTCGGCTGAGAGGTACTCGTCCGACACGTAACGATCGATGTCACTCTGCGCTCGACCTGGACCTTTCACCGCCTTCTCAATTGCAGACCGAAGCCGTAGCACGATCGGACCAGCTTCCGCGTCCGGTCGCTCGTTCGACGGCGAGAAATAAGAACAGAGGACGCGGTAAATCGGGTCGTGGAATCCAAGCTGGTCCGGACCATCGCCGATCAAAGAGAGGAAGAATTCGACGCCGTTACCCTCGGCAACATACGCCTCGCCGTTGCTGTCATAGGCAAGCGTGACGCCTCCCTTCTTAGCGAGCTTGGCAATCGGGCGATCCTCGGGCAGCGCGACTTCAATCTTGTAGAGCGGTCCCAGGTGAAGCCGGGAGAAGTACGTCCCGCCTTCCGGGTGCCTTGGGCTGTTCATGAAGCGGGTCACGTCCCGTGCGTTGCGGTCGAGTTCCAAACCGTGCTTTTCGCAGAAGGCGTCCAGAGAGGAGCGCCAGACAGCAGCGGCGCGATTCTCGCGATCTCCGTATTGATCGGGAACGAAAGGCTTCTCGAAAGGCAGTATGACCCGGAGCTTGTGAACTCCCTCGGTCTTCAAATGGTTGTAGGACGAATACGCTCCGAAGGTGGCATTCAATGCCTCAAACCTGCCGAGAATTTCGTCGGTGGTCTGCCCGCCGTCGAAGTCGAACATGAAAGCCCCGTTCTTCTCGACATTGCGCTTCTTGCGACGTGGCTTCCCAGTTTCCTTGTCCTTCGCGAGGTGGCAAGCGGTGATGCCCGGTCCCTTCTTGTCGTCACTCACCTTATGTTCGGCGACATGGCGATAGAGACTGCGAACGTCTGCAAAAACGTTCTCCGCCTTCCAATCCGTCTGACTGTGCAGCTTCGAACCAACAAAGTGGTGTTCCAAAACGCCGGGCACAAACTCGCCCGTGATCTTTGCATCGAAGAACGGCTTCCCGGCAGCAATGGCGTCTTCGATTGAGGTGGTCACTCTGTCGGTTTGAGTCTCGTCTTCGCTCAACCCTCCAGTCGGATCATCGTTACCACCGTCTCCAAGGATGAACGCATTCAAGACCTCTTCGACGGTGTAGATTTCAAACGGCTCTCCAGCTTCAAGGATGGCTTCCGACATCGGGTGCAGCCGGTATTCGCCATACATCAGGGGGACATCGAGCGCGGCGTAAGCATCGGGATCATCGAGTTCGCCCAGATATCCGGTATCAAAGGCATTGCGGATATCGCCCAGTCCGTGATCGCCACGCGTGAGGTAAACGATGTGGATGGCTCCCTCGGGCCCGTTGATGGCATACGAAGGCAAGAGGTCGGCTGAATCCTTGCGGGCGTCAGCCTCGTAGCGGTAGGCAAAACGAATGCCGGTGATCTCGGCAAACACGTGGTTGTCGCCGGCCAAGTTGCGAGCCTCATGGATCGCGGCTGCAATGTCAGCGATGGGCCTGGTAACCAGACCGTCGCGCTTACCCTCATCGTTGTGATGAAAGAGCGTCGCAGTCGAAGCGTCCGGCAGCATCACGCTCAATTGCCGTGCGGCTTGCGAGGGCTCGAATGAATGGATGGAAGCGGATGGCTGGGTACTGGAGGCCGTGTTCTTGGCCGAAGGGGACTTGGTCATTATGTGGTCTTCCCAGATCGACAGACATGCGTCTGCATTGCCCGAGCGCTCATGCGCGCGGGTGGTTTCACTTTGAACCGACGATCTGGATTTTGCTTCCGGTCTAGATCGCGGCGACGGATTGCGTTTCGAAGCGAACCCCCGGCCCGCGAACTCTGGACGCTAACTGCTTGGTGGTTTAGTGCCGCCAGTCCCGAAAGACTGACGGCACGATCTAAACCAAGAAGCACCCACCATTAACCAAGTAATGGGCGCTCGTCAAGATACGGCTCACTTCGAGTTAGACACGCTTCCAACATTCCCAAGCTGCAATCGAAATATACAAAGCTTTCTGAGAGGCGTTGTTTTTAAATTTATTCTGCTCTCATTCTGAGAGGCGATGCAATTCTTCAATATCGTCCCGTCCTATACGGGGGCACTTTGCATTTCGCGGGGACGCTGGGAATTTAGCGATCCGATAAACGTTATCTTGAATGTAATCCGCGAATATATCGTCCGACCATAGAATTGAGAGGCGGGCAAATGGCAAAGGACGACACACAAACGTTCGGCACAAAAAGTCAACGCAGCAATGATATTGCCGATGTGCGATCGAGGTTGCGGACGGCGGTCGAGCCCGCCCATATTAAGGCCAAACGCGCGAAGACATGGAAGGACTACTTGTTCTACGGCTTCGTCGGCCTTCTGTTCCTGTCGGCTGTCGGCAACATCGGCAGAATCCTTGAGGACCCTGAGGTCCGCAACGCTCGTTTAGCGGCAGAGGCGCAAGCGGCCGCAGAGGCTAAAAGAACGGAGGCTGCTCAGAAAGCAATTGAGGATGCTAATCAGAGGAAGCTTGACGCTGCCGCCAAAGAAGCCGCTCGGATCGCGTCACTACCTAAGTTGAAGGTCGAATCCTGGCAGTGCACAAATGAATACGGCTTCGCGAAGGTGACCGGAGAAGTAACTAACCGGAGTAGCGAGCCGATCGAGAGCTTGATGGTCATCGGCATTTTCCGCACCAGCAACGATGAATTCGTGAAAAGCGCAGAGGCTATGGTTGACTATCAGCCGCTTATGCCCGGCCAGACCAGCCCATTCTCTGCGATGACGACAGACAATCCCATTATGAGAAACTGTAATGTGGCCTTCAAGACGATGTTCGGAGGCCTCGTCAGTTCCGGCCGCTAGGCCGATTGGAGTCGCACGGCACTCGGCCGACTGATAGGGAGTTCAACTATGTCAACCGACGAGTCGAGCGAAGCCGAAGATCAAGAGCCCACCAAGAGCGCACCTGCTCCCGGCGTAGCATTTGTCGTTCCTATCGAGACTTTCCGATTGAAGTCGGTGACGGCCTCGATCGATAATCTCAATGAGGTCGATATTCAGGGGACGCATACTCGGCTTGCAGCAGCAGCGACGGCTGCACGTGAGGTAGGTGATCCCGCCGCAGATGCCTTGCAGGTCCTTTCCGGTATCGCCTCATACCACTTCGTGCCGGAGAACCGCGTCGAGCCTTTCCAGCCCATGGCGACGTTCAGTGGTCGGCGTACGCTCATTCCCGGCGATCTCCTCGCAGAGCAAATAGAGGTGTTGGCAGCATTCTCGCCTGATATCCCGAGTCCGGCCCTGCGAGCCCGTGTGAGCGACGTTTGCCGGTTACGGGTGCCGAAGAACGCCAACGCTGGGATGCGCGCCGTTGGCGCCTACGTCGATTGCGTGGCGATGGTCCTTCGCGGCGAAGCCGAGTTCGCCTTTGAAAAAAAGAGCGCGGCATGCGTCACGGGATGCGAACTTCTGAGAAGGGCAACTATCATCGCGCGCCGCATGGGCTGGGATCGAGCCGAGTTCGATCCACTGCGCAACGTCATATCCGATGTTTCCCAGATGGCGGCAGGCTCGAATGACTCGTGGGGATTTGTCCATATCGCGCCCGTCAACCTCGACAATGGCATCTGGGAGCCGAAGGCCGTGGCGGACGCCGCCGAACAACTGGCAACGCACGACAAGATTGCAGGGGATCATTTCTGTCAGCGTGAGCTATGGCAACTCGCGGCCCGCGCATACCATCGGGCGAAGGATAACGAGAACGAGAGCCGTTGCTTGGTCGCTGCGGGCGAGACGTATGTCGGCAACGCCGATGCGCGTCCCGAGTCTGCCATGGTGCAGGTCAGTTTCCTCGACAGCGCGATTGAAGCGTTGCGTCCGATACCGGGCACCGCGCAACGCCGCCGTGAGCTACAGGATCGTCTCAACGCTATCCAACCGAACATCCGAGATGAGATGTCGAGCTTCTCGCATGAGCAGGATATCACCGAACTTGTCGGCGCGATCGAAACTGCTGTTAGTGGGAAGCCGCTCCCGGATGTGCTTAAGGCGCTCTTTACTTGCGAACGCTCGCCTGAGCCCGACGCACTCCGAAAGCAGGTTCTCGAAAACGGCTATGGCAGCATATCGGCTATGATGCCGATGACGCTGAGCGACCATCAAGGCCGGACACGGTTCAAGGCTCCCGGCCTAAGCTTCGCTGGCCCTCCTGATGAGGATCAAGTGCGCTTCCTGATCAACCAGCAGGAACAGTTTCGACGACAAATGGCCGTGGCTGGTAAGATCAACACCATCCGCCGTGTGATCATGAACGAGCATTACGTCTCCCTCGCCATGTTTATGCCGGTCATGCAGGCAAGCGCATTCGTGCCGCCTGACCATGAACTGATCTTCGCCAAGGGCGCGTTCCGGTTCCTCGCAGGCGATGACATCGAGGCTGCACACTTGGTCCTCCCGCAACTGGAGAACTCGTTAAGGCATATGCTCGCCTTGAACGGCATCGAGACGAACCGGATCAATCCTGACGGCACTCAGGAAGAGGCAATGCTGAGCCGCCTGCTAGAAGAGCACCGCGAGCCCCTGTTAACAATGATCCCGGCGGCGATGTTGCAAGAGGTCGATCTTCTCTTCAACTTTCGGGGCGGCGCATCGGTGCGCAATGAGCTTGCGCATGGGAAAATGGGGGATGGCGACTTCTGGAGCCCAGACGTGGTTTATGCGACATGGCTAGTCCTACGTATGGCGTGTGCGCCGGCATTTAGAGTGTGGCCAGACGTTGCCGCCGCGATAGCACGCATGGGCGGCTTGCAAAGCGGTCCAGTTTAACAGTCAGTCTTGCATTCGTCCGCGCGGGGGCACAGGGGAGCCTTCGCCCATTGCCCGGGACATCTCGCACGCGCTGCGCACCCCTAGGAGCCCGCATGGAGTTCCGCTACTACGGGAGGCGACGGCGTCGGGGAAGTTTGGAGGGCCTATGTCGATATTCCAACCTGTGCTGGAAGACGTTGCCGAAGTCGATGTTGCGGAACTTGTTGCGGACGCCCAACACGAGGGGCTTAGCCTCGAATTCAAACGAGACATGTACGGAAACTCGGACGCCGACCGAAAAGAATTTTTGAAGGACCTGTCGTCTTTCGCTAACTCCGCTGGCGGATATCTTGTGATCGGTATCGATGAAGACCAAGGAGCGGCCATCGCAACAACGCCGATTGCAGGCGATTCTGATGCCGCGCTTCAACGGCTGGAGCAGATCGCCAGAACTGGAATAGAACCCCGCATCGTTGGCATTCGAATGCGCGCTGTGCCGATGGCCGCAGGCGGGTTCGTTTACGTCATTCGAACTCCCAAAAGTTGGAATCCCCCCCATCGCGTCTCGTATCAGAACTCCAATCGCTTCTATCTCCGGTCGTCAGCCGGTGCCCATGAAGCCAGCGTTGAAGAGCTACGAGCAACATTCGCAAACGGAGCGGCCATGCATGACCGGATGAGTGAGTATGTTCGTAACCGTATCCAAAGGATTGCCGACAACGAGGGGATTGTTCCGCTTGCACGTGAGGACGGAACAGAGGGGCGGCTAATCATTCACATCTTGCCCTTTGCAGCGTTCAGCGGCGGCTCACAGATCGATGTTGCGGCTGCCCGAGAAGTTGCGAATCTGCTCCAGCCGCTTGGCGCAACCGGACGCTCTCGGATTAACTTTGAAGGCTTCATGGTGGTGCGGACGGCCGAAGTGGCGCGTGGCTACACTCAGGTTTTCCGCAATGGCGTGATCGAGGCAACCAAGGTACGAGTGATCTCCTTGCATCAACAACAGGTCAATCAACAGGTCTTAAGAGTACCGACGCGTGCGTTTGTAGAGCCAATCTATGCCCGACTGCCGTCATACATGCGCGCTTTGCAGGCATTGGGTGTACCACCGCCCTTCGGAATATCCATATCGCTTATCGAGGTGGCGAACGCGTTTCTGGGAATAGGCAACTTTTGGGATGAGGAAAATCAACAGCCGATCGACAGGCCGAACCTAGTCCTGCCTATGCAGATCATTGCCGACTTCGGCGACGATGCATCATATCGGAGCGCCGTGACGCCAGCACTGGATGCACTATGGAACGCGGTTGGACTTCCGAGTGCTGCCCCTTTCGTGGCGAACTTCAACGAACGCGGCGAGTGGATCGGGCGAAACTAACCCTTGGACTTTTCCAGAATGAGAAAAAAGACTTGCCAACTATCACACAGGCTGTCACACATAGGGGGTAATCGGGAAGGAAATAACCTAATAAAATCAATACCTAGGGCTCGGTAAAGCGCGAGTCCTCTTCTGGGCACCAAATTCCCGTTTCGAACTTTTGATAAGGTTCAGGAACCCCAAGAAAAAGCCCCGGTTTTGCCGGGCCTTTTTCTTGGCCGGATGTCCTCTGTCGCCCATGGTACCCCATAAGTATCCAATAATTATCCGTCCGGGTTAGGCAGCGATCTGTCGTTGCGGCAGCGCACCAGCGGAAGGATTTCGCCGGAGATCACTCTGGTGATCTTTTGCTGCTTGGCGTTGGTTACGACGTTCATGCACGCGCATCCGTAGCCGTGGCCGGAACCAGGCACATTGGTCTCGACGAATTGCCGCTCATCAAAGGCCGGCACATTGTCGATGCCTTTGGGATCCGGTCGCCCCTGCATCTGCATCCACCAATCCCCGTCACTGTCGGTCAGGACGAGGTTGCCGGGTGTCGGGCTGGAGTACCAGCCACAACGGCGCTCGGCGTAGGCGGCGGCAGGCAAGGACATGATGGCCAGGCAGAAACAGGTAGCGAATAATGGGCGCATGAGAACCTTTACCTCCTTAAGTAAAGCAGGTCATGCCGCCGATAATCTGCGTTGACGCAGGTAACGACGCGGCATGATTTTGTAGGCCTTATGGCCTCAACTTCGTGTCCACATTTTCTTCGATCAATCCGCAATGAAGCGTCACAGGCTTCCTTTGGACATCGCTTAGTGGACCGTCGATGAAATCGCAGCTGAGCAGATTGTCCGGACTGCTCTTGCGTGCGGATGCAACGTTGACGTTGACCTCGGGAGGGCCGGCGAGCCAGTCGAGACGCTTCGTGTCGACCTTTGTGCCGCTGATGTGGGCGTGGCCCGCTGTGCCCGCTATCTCGACCTCTTCGTCCTGCGGCGTGAGATCGATCTGGCCGACTTCGTTGGCGTGCTTCTCGGCGCTCCGCTTCGGGTCACCGTAATAGGAAGCGAGGACAACGATCCCTTCCTTTTTAGCCGCGAGCCTGGCGGCTGCCTTTTTGGACAGCGGGACGTTGACGTCGAAGCCGAGGTCGCCATGGGCTGTTGCCGACGCAACACATGCCAACAGCGCAGATGCTGCAATCGTCACTGCGGGCAGTGATCTATAGCGTTTCACAATCCACCTCCTTTAAGGCCCCTCACGCAATGCCGATACCCCCGCATCCTTTCGTGTCTGGCGCCGGCATCGCGCTCGCCGCCGGCTTCACCGTGAAACAACATTCAGACCAACGCGCGACAGTTGAGGATCTGCTGGAGGCAGATTCAAACGCTTCAATCTGTCGGCGGTTTCCTGCTCTATGTGCATCCCCCAATCGGAGAAGAACCGGGTCAGGTCCTGATTTGCGACCGTACTGGCACGCAGGATGAAGGTTCGTACCTTGACCGCATCTTGCTTATTGGCATCGTCCAGTGGATGCTCGCGGTAATATCGGTGAAGCTTCGGATAGAAGTCCTCGCCGAGACCCCGGCGCAATTGATCGAACATGACCAGCCGCACCCAAAGCTCATCGTCGTCATCCGCGCTGGCACGTATTTGTTTTTCATTGTCGAAATCGCGCGTCTTCCGCGCCAGATATCGCGCCGCCAGATCCAGCGGCGTCTTGCCGGTAGAGTCATCGCGCTCTTTCAAGCGGGACGGATGGCCAAAATGTGCCTGGGCATTGAGGGAATAGATATTGACCGTAGTTTCTACGATCTCGCCCCAGGTCCAATCCTCCTGCTGGTACATATGGCCGGTTTCATGCCAGATCGACCACGCTTGCCGCAGCTTATTCACGTCCAGCAAATCACCCATGTTGCTGCCGGGGACACCCATAAAATAGTTGCCTGCGTACATGTATATGCCGTCGTCGAAGACCTTCGCCGGTGTCACCGTGTCCTGCTGATAGTGCATGCGCAAACGGGATGCCCGATGAAGTTTGGGGGAACCGTCGAGACCGGATAGTGCATCGTACCAGCCTAGAATTTGCTCGAGGGTGTCGAGAATTTCCGCAGGGTCGCCCTGAGGCGCCCTCATATAGACTTTGCGGGTCGCGGTAATGGCAACACGCTCGCTTATCATCTCGACGAATGGCGCACCGGGCATGTCGGTGAGCATTTTACGCCAGTCTTCGAAGCTTGTTTTTCCCTTGACGTAGAGGGGGATCGAACTGCCGCCGCGCACGATTGCCACGTCGATCGGAGGCAGAGCCGCACTGAAGCCGCTGTAGGCGTAGCGGAAATGGATCAGCCCGTCGCGCTTCGCCGTGAAGTCGGTGCGCCCTTCCTTGGCAATGACCAATTGCGGGTCATCCTGGGGTCTTTCGTCATAGAAGCTGTTCATCGGGCCGATCATGATCATCAAGCCGTCGGGGGAAGGCGGCAGGCCTTCGGCCGTAACCGATACTGCCTCTCCCTTTCTCACGAACACACCGCTTGGCTGATCGTCCATCAGCTTCGTGCGTCTCAGCCTATTGGCCTCGGGTGTGGCTGCAGGCATCGGAGCGAGGCGATAGCGCTTGTTCAGATTGTCGAATTCCGACACCGCTGCCGACGCCGCTGCCGGTCGGTCGCCATTGCCGGCCGGATAAAGCAACCACTGGGCGTTATCGTCCAGGCTGGCGTCATAGACGATGATCTGAGCGTCGTCCGCACGTTCATCGGCCCTGACGTTGAGCGTCGTGCCGCTGTCATCCAGCTCGATGCCATAGCTGTTCAGATGCGGCTTGAAGCGCCATGCCTGCCCCTCAGCGGACTGCTCGTCCTTGAGGACGACACTCGTATTCCCGTTTTCGTCTTCGTCGCCCCCAGCAAGATACGTTCCGTATCGTCGAGACCGGATCTGATAGGTTGCGCCGTTCGTTTCCCCGGTCGCCCTGGTGATGGTCCACAGCTGCGCGGGACCATCCTTGGGTTTGCGAGCGGACTGACCAAGCACGATCTCGCCATGCCTGCCTTCAAAGGCGGTGAGCGCTTTGTAGGAATGCTTCGCGACGATGTAATAGTCCCCTTCGGGGATCTCAGCGGCACTTGCGACCGTAACAACTGCCGCCAGCAACAGCCCAGCTATCAAGTGCACTGCAGATACGATGAAGGTCTTCATCCCGGCACCGAGGTGTCAATTCGCGGCCGGAACGGGACAACTCATCGGATCGCCCTGCTTGCCGCATTTCAGGTAACCCTCGAAGGCTTTGACCCGGGATTGCGCCAGGCTGTCCATGCACTGCGCGGTGAGCATCGGCATTACGCTTCCTCCGGCCGCTCCTGAAGTCTGGAAACTGCACTCGGCGTCGCGAAATTTGTCCCAATCCCGTTGAGCTTGGACAAGAAGCTTCCTGGTATCCGCATCGTCCTTCAGGCGGGCTTCGATCTGCTTGTAAAGCTCATTGAGCTTCTTGTCGGATTTCTTGAACGCCGCATCGGCGCACGCATTCAGCGAGGCCTGATCCTTGGCGGCGGCGTAGCACTTGTCCTGGGCAAAGGTGAACGTCGGCATGGCCAGAACCATGGCAGCAGTCAGAATTGCGGTTTTCATCGATTTCCCTTTCCTATTATCTGGTTTTCATTGGATCCGCTTTGCCACCTTCGGCGACCGTGACGCTGCCGACCTTTCCCGAACCGGTTAGCCTGCCGCCTTCCTTGACCGTGACTTTGCCGGAGACTTCCCCGTCAACGGCAAGGAGTCCCGAGACGGAAACGTCGCCGGTCAAGGACCCGGTCACGCGCAACTGCGCCCCTGACGCGACTTCCGTCACGCCTGAATAGGTGTTCTTGCCGCTCAGCGTCAGCTTGCCGCCGGCGACAACGAGGCCGCCGCTCATGCCGCCGGCGTCATCAAAGTCCGCTATGGTTCCATCAAATTGCCCGTTGGCTTCTGTCACGATCAGTCTGCCCGCACCCAGATAGACCTCGCCTTTTCCGTTCAGGTTGCGAATGGCCGTATCGTTCAGGGAGTGCGCCACTCCCCAGGACTTCAGGTGGTTTCCTTTCTGGTCGAGGTTGAGCACACCGTCGACCGTGACGCGCGAGGAATGCTCGACGCTGCCCGGCCCGGCCAGAGTAAGGTACCCATCGGCCGCGACATGGGTTGTGCCGGTGTAGGTATTGCCCCCGGTCATGCGCACGTCCGCGTCCTTCTCGATCGTGAAGTCGCCGGTGCCGGAGACGATGCCGGCCAGTCCGAGCCATCCTTTGCTTCCAGCATCGCTGGTCGCGCGATTCAGCTGAACTTGATCCTTGGCAGCCGCGTCAGTCGTAAAGTTGCCAGCGCTGACAAAATAGGGTGAATATGCGGTCGTCTTGTTTTCCAGATCATACATTACGGAATTGGACTGAAAGAAGGGTAAGCCGATAGTAATTCCATTGCCGTCAACCTCATCACTTTGGCGATCGATAACGACATCGCTGTATTCCTTGTTGTTAAAGCTATCGTCAAATCCAAAAAACTTTAAGTCCATTATATCAGAACTATATTCCTTGAGTTGAAATCCTCTCGATCGAAGCTTATTTAAAACACCCTCTGAGGTTATGGAGACAAAAGTCGCCGTTCCTGTATCCAACAACACGGGCCCATTGAAATCAACCGAACGTTTCTTTCCCATATAGTCAAAAGAAATTGTATAACGGTAAGAGCCTTCGTTCACATTGGATGCGTTCGCGCCTGTTTGCGGGAATCTCTTCTGGTAATGTTCGTAAAGCTGAGAACCCAGTTCGCCCCAAGGCATCAGGGCCGTAAACTGGGATCTCAAACTGGGGGACAAATTCAGCGCCAGGCAGGGACCGCAACCCGGTGTGGTCTTCTTTTTTCCAAGATTTGCATTGGCAGAGACCACATAGCCGCTTTGGGTTTGACTGCCGGGGGCAGTGGTCTGATCTCCCGCAAAGATAAAATCGGCGGCTCCAAAGACGCCGTAAAACGTCGTCGAATCACCGGGTTCGCCGTTCTGCATGCTCTTGCGCGCATTAAGATCCGCATAGACCGGCGTATCGCCGTGGTGGCCCACGGGCTTTTGCGTCAATTTCACATCCTCGAGGTCGCCGAAACCCTTTGTGTAGACGTAATCCACCACCCGACCAGCGGCGAAGTCGCCATCGAGGGTTACGACAGGCTTTGAGCGATCATCCGGATCGTAATAGGACAGGCTGTCGAAACGGACCTGTTGTACCCAATCTCCATAGGTGCCGTCTCCATACGGGTACATTTCAGGCTTGCTGCCGGGCACCGGCTTTATGCCGGGGACACTCGAATCGATCTCCGCGTTGAACTCATCCGACCCGGTGTCGAATTCGTACAAACGAGGCTTGGCACCATTGATGCCCACCACGATCCCGAGTTTGTGATAGATGACTTCATCACTGTCGAGTCCGTATTCCCTGACATGTTGCAATGGAATGGATATCGGGCCGGTAGCCTGGGCAAGGCCGGTCCGGCCGTTCTCATCGGCCACAGGGGATACGGCAGGTGATGTGTTCGCTGCCGGAACGCGGCAGCTCGGATCGCCTTCCTGGCACTTCAGGTAACCCTCGAAGTCCTTGACCCGGGATTGCGTCAGGCTGTCCATGCACTGCGCGATGAGCATTGGCGTCATGCTTCCTTCGACCGATCCTGCGGTCTGGAAACTGCACTCCGCGTCGCGAAATTTGACCCAACCCCGCTGTGCTTGAACAAGAAGCGTCTTGGTATCCGCATCGTCGTTCAGGCGGGCTTCGATCTGCTTGTAAAGCTCGTTCAGCTTCTTGTCGGATTCCTTGAATGCAGCGTCGGCGCATTCGTTCGTGGTGGCCTGGTTCTTGGCGGCGTCATAGCACTTGTCCTGGGCAAATACGGACGCTGGCGTGGCCAAGATCATGGCAGAGGTCAGGATCGAGGTTTTCATCGACTGTGCTCTGTTTAGAACCGCAGGCCCGGACGACCGCTAGTTGGAATCGTCATCGTCCGATCCATTACTGTCGTCGCTACTGTCATCCGACGCATCGCCATCCGTGCTGTCATCGTCGGTGTCAGTGCTGTTTTGGTCATCGTCACCGCCCGCTGAGTCTTCATCGTCGTTCTGATCGCCAGAATTGTCCTGGTCATCGGAACTATTGTTGTCGGTATTGTCATCCGAGCTATCGTCGTCGGTGTTGTCGTCATCACTATCGTCCGACTGCTGTTCATCGTCATTCTGATCGCTTGAATCGTCCTGATCATTGGAACTGTCATCGGTGCTCTCGTCCGAGGTATCGCCATCGGTGTCTGCGCTGCTATCGTTGGAATCGTCGTCAGCATCGGCAGAAGTCGCGTTAGCGTCTGGACTGGCGTCGCCGGGCAGGGAGTCGTCTTCGCGATAGCTTGTGTCTTCGAGGCTTGTCTCCATCTCGTCGTCGTACTGATCGACGATCTGCGTCCACTCCTCATGGTTATCGACGCTCGTCCATTGCGAGATATTGTTGACCGAGATGTCGGTATTGAAGTTGTTGACGGTGATGTTGGTATTGACCTCGACGACATCTGCGACTTCTGTTCCGCGGTTCACGCCAAACAGAAAACTGGTAGCGCTCACGGCAAGAGCGGCCCATACGAGTCGGTCGACATCGGTCGGCGTCGAAATCGGTTGATGCCGCACTGTGGCAAGCACGTCACCCGGCCGGATGCCTTGCCGCGCGGCAACGCCATGGGGTGCAACGGCCAAGACATACACCCCGCGAAGCTTGGGCGGGATCTGGTAGCGGTGCCGAGAGGCGTGGTTGATGGGTATCAAAACCGCGTTAAGAGCCCGGGAAACATAGGGTTTCGGCAGATCATATTTGCTGGCATACGCAACATTGATCGTGTGCGGGACGGCTACACTCACAACAGCCGTCATTTTCACTGAAGTTGCCAATGCACGGGCGAACTGCATTATCAGTCTGGACTTTCGAACAGTTTGCATTTTGCACATCCTGCAGCTGATCATTGGAACCGATCTCAGAGGCCCGGCGCCCCGGAGCGCTCACCAATCATTCTCCCCCTGCACCAACGGTCAGCGGCAATTTCCAGCGATCATCACCGTCATTCCGTAACTTCCTCGGCAAAACACTTTGCCAGATCTTGCGGCGCTCCGAGCTTCTTCGCCCAGGATACCAGTTCAGGTTTTTCCGACGGGTCGGCATAGCCGCCCCACACGTCGCGAAATTGCTTTTTTCCGTCGACCGTCTGGAAGAACATCACGCCGTCGTCGCTCACCGGCGTGGAGACGTAGGCGGCGCTCCAGTTGCCGTTCTCCATGATCGTGATGAACTTCACCCGAGCAGGCTTGACCTTGTTGTCCAACGCCGAGGCAACGAGGGGGGCATATTCCTGCTTGCGCGCCTTCGTCACATCGACCTTTACGCCGTCGCAGGCACCATTCGCGGCGAAAGCGAAGGTCAGCGTCATTCCCAACCCCATGAGACCGATCATCACGATTTTGGCACATCGCAGGATAAGACCGTTGGATTCAAACATGAGGGCATCCTCTTCGTTCGTATTGGAGGGTCCACTAATCGGAATCGTCGTCGTCCGATGAGTTGTCATCGTCCGGTGTATCGACCTCGCAGCCGATGCCGCGGCAGCCTTGGTAGTTGCCTTGCGTATCGAAGTTCGGATTGCCTTCCTTGTCGTACTGCGGCCTGTCGTCGATGCTTTGATCCCCGTCATCAGGATCGTCGACTTTACATCCGAGCCCATGGCAGCCGATGTAACGGCCCCTGGTATCGAAGTTGGGATTGCCGTTCCTGTCGAACTGCGGCCGGTCGTCTATCTTCCGGCTCCCTTTATGGGACCGATCAACCAGGCAGCCCTTTCCGCGACAACCATCGTAGTCGTCGGTGGTACAACCGGAGATCGCCATCAAAGCAGTGGCCAAGGCCGCATAGATTACGAATTTCATGATTCATTCCTCCGACTGGCTGGCGGCTCGGATCGTCCGCATCGGAAGGCTATCGCAGGCGGCGATCCCCGCTTTTGTCGCGAAGTCTGGCGCCAATCGGAGGAGGGCAAAGCTTCGCCGGCCATCGAACGAGAGCCCGGCTGTGGACGATGCATTCGACGAGTTAGCCGACGGTTGCGGTAATCTCTTACGTGGGAGGGAACGCTCCCGGCGGGGGCCGCCGCATTAGAGAATGTCAATATTCCTCTCCATGCTTAGTGCCCCGTCCGCCCAAGCATGTTTCAACGATCCGCTGACGCGGCTGTGCTTCTAAAAAGTTGCATCCGATTCGGCCTGCGGCAAGGAAAAACCACAATATTGCGGCGATGAATTTTGCAAATGCTTAATAATTCGGAACCAGCGCCGGCTATCTTAGCAGATGCTGAAATATGATCGGAAGCAAGTTTGCGGAATACGCTTTTAGCTTCATTCTCTTTATCTCGCGTTATTGCAAGTAGTTTCATATGTTATTGTGAATTCTCGCCCAGCCTTGTAAAATGGCGCGACGGCATCGCTTCTTATATGATCGCTATAATCCGAATCTATTGTGGTATTTTTTTCGAATCCAGCCAAGCCGTTGCGCAGGCCGAAAGAAACGCCGCTCAATCATTCGACTTTTTCAACGCTGCGGCGGGCCGCATAGAGGCGCAGTGGGGGCGCCGCGGCCGCGTTGTGAGCATCTTCCCAGTCGGATTGTCATCGGGTAGCGTGCAGGGGCGGCACGTGAAGGCGCTCTCTTTGGCGAACGCACTGCCGCACCTTCAGCAGTTGCCCGTCAGACATGGGGCTGGTGTCACAATCCGGTGCTTGCCGCGACAGATTGTTCCCGTCCCGGTTCATTTCAGTACCGAAGCGAGGGGGAAGAGATGCACAACCGATTTCGGCAGTGCCTGCGGAAAGTATCGCTGGCGGCATTGACGATGCTGGCGCTAAACATCCCGGTCCACGCGGCTGATCTCGTCATTGCAATGCCGAACTGGCCGTCCGGCCAGGCGACGGCAAATATCCTCAAGGTCAGCCTGAAGGAAAATTTCGGGCTCGATGCCGATGTGCGCGAGATGGGGACGCTTATTGCCTTTGCCGGCCTCAATTCTGGTGAGGTGGATATTCATCCCGAAATCTGGCTGTCCAATCTGGATAATCTAGTGAAGAAGTATGTGGACGGGGCCGGCACGGTGGCCATCAGCCCCATTGGAGTGCCGGCCTGGCAAGGCATATGCGCGACGCGTGAAGCAGCCGACAAATTTGGAATTCACGACGTTTCGGATCTCAGCGACCCGAAGAAAACCGCCGCGCTGGATACCGACGGTGACGGGCGTGGCGAACTCCGGATAGGCGCTGAGGGTTGGTCCTCAACCGCTATCGAGCGCGTCCGCGCCAACAGCTATGGCTATGCCAAGACAATGACCTTGCTGGAGACGCCCGAGGATGCCGGAATGGCGGCTGTCGATGCCGCGGTCGCCACGGATCATCCAATGGTGTTTGCCTGCTACGCGCCGCACTACGTCTTTGAGCTGCACGACATTGTCCGGCTTACCGAGCCGCCCTTCGATCCGGCAAGGTGGAAGATCGTACTGCCGTCAGAGGACCCGCTCTGGGTCTCGAAGTCCAGTGCGCCGGTGTCATGGGATACCGCCCATTTCCATATCGCCTACGCCACCTCGCTGCGCAAAAAATATCCGAAGGTGGTGGCGTTCCTGGAACGGGTCGAGCTGAAGCCCGAGGAAATCACCAAGATGAGTTATGCGCTCCAGGTGGAGCGTCAGGATCCTTACGAATACGCCAAACAATGGGTTGCCGCACAAGGCGCCCGGGTGCAGGGGTGGGCAAATCCATGACCCGAAATCTGATGACCGTGGGGCGCGCCACTCTCCAGCGGAGCTCCCTTGCAACAATTGTCGCGGTAGCGTTCGGTCTTGTCGCCGTGGCGGCGGTGGCTGCGGGAACACAGGTTTTTGACCCGAAAACCCACAAATGGGTGGACTACGATCGCACCAAGGCGCGCAAATACTATGCCGCGCATAATGAAGTGCCCGAGGCATTTCGTCCGCAGATGGTCAAGTTCCGCACCGCGGAAGTGCCGGGCACGATCATCATCGATGGCAACCAGCACTTTCTCTACCTTGTGCAGCCGGGTCAGCAGGCCATGCGCTATGGTATCGGCGTGGGCCGGGAGGGGTTTGGCTGGGCCGGCATCGTGCGCGTCGGCCGCATGGCGGAGTGGCCGACCTGGACGCCTCCGGCCGAAATGGTCGCTCGCGATCCAAAGGCGGTGAAATATGCCGGAGGCATGAAGGGGGGGCCGGACAACCCGCTCGGCGCAAGGGCGCTCTACCTCTATGAGCGCGACCAGGACACGATCTACCGGATACACGGCACCCGGAGCCCTGGACGATCGGGCTCGACGTGTCGTCGGGATGTATCCGGATGAGGAACGACGACATCGTCGATCTTGCATCGCGCGTCAAGGTTGGGGCCAAGGTCATCGTCCTCATGCAGGGGGCGGCACTTTACAAAGGTGTGTGAGCGGCATTCGGAGAGGGACAAGCAATGTCGGCAAAAAATGCAGTGAGAACTTCGATTCGGGCGACAGCAATTGGATTGCTGGCTGGAGCCCTTGGCGCTTGCGTCAGCGCGCCATCGCCGCCGCCGCAGGACCAGATGTCCAGGACCAAGGTCGAAACGGCGCCGGCGGACCTTCAGCTGCTTTGCGCCAATGCGGTCGCCAAGGCCAGCGGCGTCGACAGCACCAAGATACTTCCGGTTTCATCAAGCAAGCTCGATTCCAAGACCTATCAGGTCGAACTCGATGCCAGCGGCAAGAAGACAAGCTGCCTCGTGGATACCGACGGCAATGTCAAATCCGTTGAGCCCGTCTGATCCGCTCCGGTCGACGAATTTTGCGACCGATCTGACCATTGGCGCCTTGGGCTGCGGACATGACGATGTTGGGGGCGGCCAGCCGCGATGAGCGGTTTAGAGAACCCGGGCTAACCGCGCCTGCTTCACCTCAGCCCGATCCGCTTGGCGCCTTGCCGGAACAGCGCCTCGGCGTCCGGCTCGAAGCGGAAGGTGCCGATGAAATCATCGGCGCAGTAGTTCGGCAGCGTCTTGCGCAACGCGGCGGCGAAACCTTGAGCCTCGTCCAGCCGTCCCGCCAGCGCAAGGCAATGCGCGGCGATTGCCAGGATGATGGCATGGGCGTTGGGACGCGCGGCTGCTTTCAGCGCCCATTCGGCGGCTTCGTCAAACTGGCCGAGCCGGACATGCGACATCGCCCTGGCGCCCAGCATGCCGAACAGCAGCGGATCGAAGGGGCTCAGATGCCTGGAATGGTCGGATGAGCCGATCGCGGCCTTCGGGTCGCCGGACTGCGAGTGGACGAAAGACAGGGCATAGTGGCCAAGCGCGAAATTAGGGCTGAGGTCGACGGCGCGTTCCAGCTCGATGAGGGAGCCGTCCTGCTCGCCGCGCAGCCACAGCGCCCGCCCCATGGCCCAATGCGCGGCCGGATTGTGATCGTCGACGAGAAGGCTCTGGCCGGCTGCCTCGAAGGCCATGGCGCTCTCCTGATCGCGGTCGCCCCAGCGCTGGAAGGCATTTTGCCAATGAGTGAAGGAGAGCCCGGCATAAGCGCGGGCGAAGGTAGGATCGAGCTTCAAGGCCAGGTCGAAGAAATGCCGGGCCTGCTCGTTTTCCGCGCGGGTGAAGCGGTACATGTGCCACAGGCCGCGGTGATAGGCCTCCCAGGCGTTCAGCGAATTGGGCGCCTTCAGCATGGCGCGGTTGCGCTCGACCGTCTCGATCTCGGCCGAGATCGACGAGACGATGCTGTTGCCGATATCATCGAGCACGGCAAAGATGTCGTCCGGCTTGCGCTCGAACGTCTCGGCCCAGACTATCCTGGCGGTGCGCACTTCGACCAGCTCGACCGCAACGGTGACGCGGCCCACCTGGCAGCGCACCATGCCCGTGGCGACATAGTCGACGTTGAGCCGCCGCCCGGCATCTTCGGGCGCGATGTTTTTCTCCGCCAAGGCAAACACCGAGCCGCGCGCGATGACGAAGAAATCCCTGAGCTTGGCCAGGCGGGTGATGATGTCGTGGGTCAGGCCGTCGGCAATCCCTCCGCGAGGGCCACCAGGAACGCCGCCGATGCCGGCCTGTTCAATAAACGGCATCACCGCAAGCGAAGCCTTGCGCGACGTTCCGGCGTTGGGATCGGCAAGCATGATAGGAGGTACCGAGAGCGGAACGGCCGGCTGCACCCATGATGACGCGCCGTGCTGACAGCGGATTGTCCGCCATGCGTCGCGAACGGGTCCGAAATCCAGATCTTCGGACTGGAAGTGCCGTGCGGCGGCCGCAATATGCTCCTCGGCCGCGCCGAACTGGCCGCGCTGGGCGAGCCTCGTCAGCAAGGCCAGATGCACACGGCCGTCGAACGGAGCGAGCTCCAGCCATTTTTCGAGGTGCGCGGACACGTCATCGGAATCGCTGGGGAGACGCTCGACAAGCTGTTGCAGCACCGCCGCGTGGCATGAGCTGAAGCGGCGGCGCTGAGCGGTCAACCAGCTGTTGAAATGCGGGCTGCGGTCGATCTCCAGCCCGTCGAGGAAATCGCCGGGGAACAGCCGGGAAAGCGCCAGCAGGCGTTCGAGCTCGAGCGTCTCTATTCCCTTCGTCGCGGCGGAGGCAATCTCCACGGCATCCACGGATACACCGTTCAGGTCGACCGCAACCGTGTCACCTTGCGTCTCAATCCGGGGCCGATCGGGTTCATCGAGCATGCCTCTAAGCTTGCTGAGACACCAGCGAAGCTCGCCGCGCGGGTCGTTCGGCACATCCCACAAAAGCTCGCAGAGGCGGCTGCGCCCGACAGGATGCGGCGCCAGCGCCAGATAGGCGAACAGCGCGCGCAGCTTGCGCGACTTCGGAAGCGCGATGATGGTACCATTGCGTGCGATGGTCAGCGGGCCGAGCAGGCGCACGGAAAGGCCGGTCACCTCGCCGTCGAGGCTCGATCGGGTGGATTCCACGTGCGTTTCCACGCCTGCTCCCACGCTGGCCAGTCGGCCTTTGTTTTATCACCAAACGCGACACGGTGCATCCGGCGGCGAATTTCCGCGCCGGATGCCGCCATGGCCACATTGCCGGGAGGCAAATGTAGCGCGGCAAGGTCTCGAAACCTCGCCGCCCAAGCCACCGGTCTGTAACCGGCCCGTGACGACAAGAGACAACGAGGAAGCGAGGAGATCGACATGTTGCATCAACAGAAAATCAGAACCACGGCCGGGCGCGGCCGCCTGTTCGACAGCATTCTCGACACGGTCGGCGATACGCCGGTGATCCGCATCAACAATCTCGGGCCGGATCATGCGACGATCTATGTGAAGGCCGAGTTCTTCAATCCCGCCGCCTCGGTGAAGGACCGGCTGGCGCTCAACATCATCGAGGAAGGCGAGCGCAGCGGCGCCCTGAAGCCGGGCCAGACCGTAGTCGAGGCGACCAGCGGCAACACCGGAATCGGCCTTGCCATGGTCTGCGCCCAGAAGGGTTATCCGCTGGTGGTGACGATGGCCGACAGTTTTTCCATCGAACGCCGCAAGCTGATGCGCATGCTGGGCGCCAAGGTGGTGCTGACGCCACGCGCCCAGAAGGGTTTTGGCATGTACAAGAAGGCGGTGGAGCTGGCCGAAGCCAATGGCTGGTTTTTGGCCCGCCAGTTCGAAACCAAGGCCAACGCCGCCATTCACGAGGCGACGACGGCGCGCGAGATCATCAACGATTTCGCCGGCTCGCGGCTCGACTGCTTCGTCACCGGCTATGGCACGGGCGGCACCGTCGTCGGCGTCGGGCGCGTGCTGCGGCAGGAGCGTCCGGAGACCCGGATCGTGCTCGCCGAACCGGCCAACGCGCAGCTGATCGGCAGCGGCAAGCCGCAGCAGCGCGGCGCCGGTGGCGCGCCTGCCGCCAGCCATCCGGCCTTCGAGCCGCATCCGATCCAGGGCTGGACGCCCGACTTCATTCCGGACGTGCTGCAAGAGGCGATCGACGCCAGCCTCTATGACGAGGTGGTGCCGATTGCCGGGCCCGAGGGCATGAAATGGGCCAAGGCGCTGGCGCAGAAGGAAGGGATTTTCACCGGCATCTCCGGCGGAGCGACCTTCGCTGTGGCGCGGCAGATCGCGGAAAAGGCGGCGCCCGGCTCGGTGATCCTGTGCATGCTGCCCGATACTGGCGAACGCTACATGACGACACCGCTGTTCGACGGCATCGAAGCCGAGATGGACGCCGAGGAGACTGCGCTTTCGCAGTCGACGCCCGGCTGCCAGTTTCCGGCGTGACGGCGGCACATCGGGAGCGGCCTGTATGGACACGAGGCCTGGATTGGCCATCACGGCCACCGAGGAAACGCTTGACCCCTCGAACTGGGCCGACGTGCAGGTCCTGTCGCATCGGATCGTCGACGATGCCGTCGCTTACCTGCGCGATGTCAGAGAGCGTCCGGTGTGGCAGGAGATGCCGGTTGATGTGAGGACTTTCTTCACGGCGCCGCTGCCGCGTTCGCCGGCTCCGCTGGCCGAAATCTACGGCGACGTCACAGGGAAGCTGATGCCCTATCCGATGGGCAACATCCATCCGCGCTTCTGGTCCTGGTATATGGGCTCTAGCAATTTCACCGGCGCGCTCGGCGATTTCCTGGCGGCGATCCAGGGCTCCAATCTCGGCGGCGGCAACCATGCCGCCGCGTTGATGGACAACCAGGTCGTCGACTGGTGCAAGGAAATGATGGGCTTTCCGCAATCGGCCAGCGGCACGCTGGTCAGCGGCGGCTCGATGGCCAACATCATCGGGCTGACCGTGGCGCGCAACGCCAAGGCGGGCATCGACATACGCGAGCACGGGGTTGCCGGCATCGACAAGCCACTGCGTTTCTATGGCTCCGACCAGCTTCACTCCTGCCATCGCAAGGCGATGGAGGCGCTCGGCCTCGGCAACCGGGCACTGCGTCGCATCCCGAGCGATGCGGGGCTGCGCATCGACATCGCTGCGTTGCGGGCGGCGATTGTCGAGGACCGTAACGCGGGCTTCAAGCCGGCCTGCGTGATCGGCACGGCCGGCACGGTGAACACCGGCGCGATCGACGATCTGCAAGCGCTGGCAGACCTGGCGTCACAAGAGGATCTGTGGTTCCATGTCGACGGGTGCATCGGCGCCCTGCTTGCGATTGCGCCGGACAATTCGCATCGCGTTGCCGGCATTGAACGCGCCCACTCAATCGCGCTCGATCCGCACAAATGGCTGCACGCGCCATTCGAGGTCGGCTGCGCGCTGATCAGGGATGCCTCCGCGCATCGCGGCACGTTCGCGGTGACGCCGGAATATCTGGAATCGACCCCGCGCGGACTCGCCTCCGGCCACTGGCTGCACGATTTCGGCTTGCAGACGTCACGCGGTTTCCGCGCGCTGAAGGTGTGGATGGCGCTGAGAGAGCACGGCATCGAAAAGTTCGGCCGGCTGATCGATCAGAACATTGCGCAGGGACATCATCTCAGCGCGCTGATCGAGGCGGAACCGGCTCTCGAACTGGTGGCACCGGTGAACATTAACATCGTTTGTTTTCGCCACCGCGGCGACGGGCAGACGGGAGAGAGGCAGAAGGCGCTCAACACCGAGATCATGCTGAGGCTGCAGGAAGAAGGCATCGCCGCCATTTCCGACACGACAGTGCATGGCCAGCATTGCCTCAGGGTGGCGATCAACAACCACCGCACCCGTCGCGACGATCTTGACCTGCTGATCCGGGAAACGGTGCGGCTCGGGCAGGAGATTTCAGCGACGGGCGCGACGGGCTAACGCCGGCCTTTCTTTCGAGCGGCGAGACTAGGCATCGAGCCAGACCTTCTCGAAATGCTGCTCGAGCGACTGGTGCTGCTCGCAGCCATGGACGCCCTTGCGGTAGGTGCGGTAAACCGAGCGCCAGTAGGGCTGGATGATAACGCCGGAATCGCGCAGATTCTGTTCGATCTTGGCCATGAGCTCCTTGCGGGCGCCGGGATCAGGCATCGCTAGGGCCTTGTCGAGCAGAGTGTCGAACTCCGGATTGGCATAGGCGCTCTCGTTCCACGCGGCGCCAGACTTATAAGCGAGCGCCAGCACCTGGACGCCGAGCGGCCGGCCGAGCCATTCCGTGCAGGAGAAGGGATATTTGCTCCAATCGTTCCAGAACGTCGCGGCCGGCAGCACAGTGCGCTTGATCTTCAGCCCGGCCTCGCGCATCTGCGCGGCGATGGCGTCGCCGGTGCTCTTCTGCCAGTCGACGTCGACCGAGATGAGTTCATATTCGTGGTCGGCCTTGCCGGCCTCGGCGAGCAGGGCCTTGGCTTGATCGGTGTTGCGGACGGCCGGGCCGATATCGGCATATTCGGGATGCATCGGCCCGACGTGATGGTTCTCGGCAGGCTTACCGCGATTGTCCATGCCGATCTTCAGCACGGCGGCGTTGTCGACCGCGAGCTGGGCGGCGCGGCGCACCTTGATGTCGTCATAGGGCGGATTGCCGATGTTGAAACGCGCGACGATGGTCGAGCCGGTGGCGATTTCCGAATTGCTCAGGCCCATGGAGTCGGTCTGCGCAACCGTGTCGGAGGCGGTTTCATGGTCGGTGTCGATCTCGCCCGATTCGAAGGCCGACAGCATGGCGTTGGGATCGGAGCCGTAGTCGACCCATTTGATGCCGTCGAGGTAGAAGTCGCCCTTCCACCATGGCTTGTCCTTACGGCGGACTTCGGCGCCGACCTCGGCGTCCCATGCGACGAGTTCGCAAGGCCCGGTAGTGATCGCCAATGCCTTCAGCGGATCGCCGTCGCCTTCATAGCTGCGGTGCATGATCAGCGCCGGATAGTCGGCCATGCCGGCGATCAGCGAAATGTCGGGCTTGGGCAGATTGAGCCGGACGATGAAATCGTCGACGCGCTCGATGCCGCCGTCGACGGCCTTCTTGGTATCGGCGTTGACCAGTGCGCCCATGCGCGCGGCGACCGAATTGCCGGCGACGGACGCATCGCACCAGCGCGTCAGATTGTGGATCACGTCGTCGGCGTTGAAGGTGTCGCCGTTCGACCAAGTGATGCCCTTGCGGACATGCAGCGTCAGCACGCGGGCGTCGTCGCTGGTTTCCCAGCTCTCGAGCAGCCATGGCTCGAAGGTGAAGTCGCGCTTCCAGCGCACCAGATATTCGTTGCACTGGCGGGCGACGTTGGACATCTCGACGCCGTCGAAAGTGCGCGGATCCTTCCAGCCCTTGACGTTCATGGCGACACGCAAGATGCCGCCGCGCTTCGGTTCCTCGGCCCTGGCCGGTGACGGCGCAAGCCCGCCCAGCGCCAGCGCGCCGGCAGCGCTGACGCCGAGCGCAGCCATGGTGGCGAGATATTCGCGCCGGTTCATCTGGCCTTTCTTGAAGCCATCGGCGACGGGCTCCGCCTGCGGATGCAATTTCCGGTCGGTCAGCATGAACTTCATCGTAAATCCTCCCTGTCGGGCCGGCGCATCGCGGATGCGGGCTCCTTACGTGGCGTGATGATAGGGCTGGCCTGACCGAAGCAGTGTTCGGGTTTCCGCAGTTGTTGTGCGCTGTTCCGCGACAGTGGAGATTGGAGGACGGTCCGCGTCACTCAGGCCAATCACCTCCGCCCAGCGCGGCTATTGCCGCGATTATGCGCTCAAACGCCTGGCCGGCGCGCGGTACGGTTTTGCGGGCGCGCAGGAAGCTGTGCACCAGCCGCGGCTCTTCGCGCCACCATGCCTTGCCGCCGGCGGCAAGGATGCGATCGCGATAGGCCTTGCCGTCAGCCGACAGCGGGTCGCATTCGGCAGTGATGACGACGGTCGGCGGCAGGCCAGAGAAGTCCGTATCGCCGAGCGGCGAAAATGTCGGGTCTTCCGGCGACTGCCCCTTCCCTGCCCGGATATGCCGATAGAATTCGACGTCGCGCAATGTCAGCAGTGGCGCCTCTGCGTGCTCGACATAGGAGCCGGCGCGCGCTTTGCCGTCCAGCTCGGGGCCGTCTAGCTCGTCACCGCCGAGCTCGGGATAAATCAGCACCTGGCCGATCGCATGGCGAGGATGGCGGCGTGTCGCCTGCGCCACTGCGGCAGCCAGGTTGCCTCCGGCGCTTTCGCCGCAGAGCACGATCGGCAGGCCGGTCGTCGCCGCAGCCCATTCGAATACGGCCAGCGCATCCTCGAAGGCCGCCGGATGCAGATGCTCGGGCGCCAGCCGGTAGTCTGCGGACAGAACGGGAAAGCCAGTGCCGGCGCAAATCTCGGCGCAGATGTCGTCATGGCTGTCGAGCCCGCCAAGGACGAAGCCGCCGCCGTGATAATAGACGACCATCGCTTGTGGCGCCGTGCCCGCCATCTGGTAACGCCGGACCGGGATCGCATGGTCAATGGCAGGAACCGCGCTGTCGCTGGCCTTGACACCGGACGGATAGGGCTCGCGGAACGCCCGGCACATGGCGTCATAGACCGCCCGCTGCCTGTCGATCGGCATGTAGACGATCTCGGGCGGATACGACTCATTGACCCGGTCGATATAGGCCCACAGCTCCGGATCGAGCAGCGTTTGGTATTTTCCGCGCTCTGTCGTTTCTGGTCGATCGGCCTCGGTGATCATCGCGGCGCGGTCCCGCTCAGAGCTCGGCGTAGAGGCGGGCGGCGTTTTCGTAGCTGAAGCGCAATGGCACCGAGCCCTCGACCTGCCAGGCTTCGACCGTCTCGCCGGCCAGCAGCCGACAGGCGCCGTCGGTGGTGGTGACGGCGCCGCCATAGAGCCGGTTGGCGAGATTGAGAATGGCCGTCTGATGCATCGCCGTGCTGCCGCTGCCGCAGGCATCCTTGACCAGCAGCACGCGAAACCCGAGCGCCACCGCGTCCTTTACGGTGGCATCGATGCAGGCCTCGGTCCAGACGCCGGCAACGACCAGCCACTCGACGCCATCGGCCTTCAGCCGCTCGGCGGCAGGCCCCGCGCGGAAGGCGCTGGCATCGGTCTTGACCAGCATCGTCTCGCCTGTCGCCGGGCCCACTTCCGGACAGATCGCCGTCAGTGGATCGTCCTTGTCGGAAAACGCCGACTTGCCGTTGGCCTCGACCGGGTGGAACGGCCGTGCCGTGGCGAGATCGACGATATAGGCCCAGTGGTACAGGGGCACATTGTTGGCCCGAGCCGCCTGCTGCAGCCGCTGGACGTTGGCGAGAATGTCGCCATAGCCTTCGACCAGATAGCGCTTGTCCCGCCGATGCTCCTCCTGGAGATCGATGAACACCGCCGCCGCCTTGCCGCGCTTGATCGAGATCGGGCTTTTCATGCGAAACTGCCTGTCAGCACTCAAACGTGCCTGTCAAGGAAATCGTCCTCATAGGGAAAGCGCGACAGGAGTTCGGTGCCGGTCTCGGTGATCAGGATCTCGTCCTCCAGCTTGACGCCCTCGCGGCCGCCCTTTTCGCCGATATAGCTTTCGACGCTGACCACCATGCCGGGCACGATGACACCGTCGCGGCCATAGGTCTCGTAATCCATGGCATGCGCGATGAACGGCGTCTCGCCATGCATGCCGACGCCGTGCATGACCGAGGTATAGCGCTGGTCGACGAAGCGGTCCGGGATCTTCCAGGCCTTTTCGGCAATCTCGCGAAACGCCATGCCCGGCTTGACGACCCCGATGTTGTGCTGAACCTGATCGTGCGCCATGCGGTAGAGCGATCTCTGATAATCGGTCGGCTTGCCCGGGCCGCAGCGGAAGGTGCGCGAAAAGTCCGAATAATAGCCGTAGCAGCCGATCGTGTCGGTATCGAGCGCCAGAAGTTCGCCCGGCCTGATCTTGCGGCCGCTCGCCTCATTGAACCATGGGTTGGTGCGCTGGCCCGAGGTCAGCAAACGGGTTTCGATGAATTCGCCGCCCTGGCGGATCACCTCGCCATACATGATGGCGAACAGCTCGTTTTCGGATACGCCGGGCTTGATCGCCTCGCGCACCGCATAGACCGCAGCCTCGGCGCCAGCCATCGACACCTGCAGGCATTTTACTTCCTCTGGCGTCTTGACCGCGCGCACCGCCAAAATCTCGCCCTGGCAATCGCGGACGTCGCAGCCGCGCTTTTCCAACGCCAGTGCCTGCAGATGGCTGCAGCGGTCGAGCCCGAGCTTCATCGAGCCGCCGCCATGCGCCTTGAGCAATTCGGCGATCTCATCGGCGAACGGACCGGCGGTTTCGTCATCACGGCCCGACACCGAAGACCAGACCAGCTTGGAAGGACGCGCCTCGTCGATCGTGTCGAGCACCATCGAGACATGGTAGCTCTGCGGATATTCGAACAGCACGATCGGCCCTTCGGTCGGGATGAAGAAGTAGCGCGTCGAGTTGCGCAGGAAATAGCCGAACATGTTGCGCGAGCCGGTGGCGTAGCGCTGGTTGTAGGGGTCGAACAGCACGACGCCGCCATAGCCGGCCTCGCGCATCCACGCGCGCAGCTTGGCCAGTCGCCCCTTGCGCAGCGCGTCGGCATCGATGAAGGACGGCTCGGTATCCGACAACCACATGCCGCCGGCCGGATCGGCCGCAGCCGGATGCCGCATGCGGTCCTTGAAGTCAACGTCCTCGGTGCTGTCGGGGTCGAAAACGACGATGCTCATGGGTGCCTCCTGGAAGCGAGACCATGGAGCAAAGGACGTGCGGGCGTTGTGCGGAAAACCGCAAATGTTGTGCTGGATGCCGTAGACAGGCTGGCGGGACAGCACCCCCCTCTGGCCTGCCGGCCATCTCCCCCGCAAGGGGGGAGATTGGATGTCGCGTCAGCCTTCGCCTATGACCAACGCAGCAGGATATGCGGCGGGACCAAAGCTGCTGATCTCCCCCCTTGAGGGGGAGATGGCCGGCAGGCCAGAGGGGGGTGGGCGGGAACTCAGCGTGGAGCGATTAACGCCGCTAGTGCCTCCTCATCACCTTCGGCGCGTGGCCATGCTCCTCCCGGAACGCGCGGGCAAAGCTCGACATCGACGCAAAGCCGCAGGCCAGCGCCACGTCACGCACCATCAGCGTCGAATGTGCGAGGAGATCAGCGGCGCGCTTCAGCCGCAGGCGGCGGTAGTAGCCGTTGGGCGAGATGCTGAGCTCGGAGCGGAAATTGCGTTCAAGCTTGTCGGAGGAGACGCCGAGCCGCCCCGCCAGCTCCGCCATGCCGAGCCGCTCCTCCACCGCATCCTCCATGATGGCGATGGCCGACAGCACCAGTTCGTTCTGGACGCCGGTGCGTAAGCGCAGCGGCATCAGCTTGCGGTCGACGCTGGAGCGCAGCGGGCTGTGCACGAACCATTCGGCGACGCCGGCCGCCAGCTCGGCGCCATAATCGTTGGTGATGATCTCCAGCATCATGTCGAGGCTGCCGACGCCACCGGCCGAAGTGAAGCGCTTGCGGTCGATGACATAGAGATCGCGCCTCAGCTCGATATCCGGAAACGCTTCGGTGAAGGCTGCCTGGCTGGTCCAGTGCAAGGTGCAGGCATGGCCGTCGAGCAGGCCCGCGCGGGCGAGGAAGAACGCCGCATCCGCCACCGCACCGATATGGGCGCCGCCGCGCAGGCTCTTGCGGATCCAGCTCACGGCATCGTGCGCGACGAGATGATCGGCATCGCCGCCCGAGCAGACGACGATGCGATCGACCTTCGGCGCGTCATGGGCGGCAAAGCCGGGCTGGATGACGACGCCGTTCGAGGCCTCGACCGGGCCTTCGGCGGCGCCGACGATGATCCAGCGATAGCAGTCCCGCTTGGCCAGCACGTTCGCCGCGCGCAACGGCTCGATGACGGAGCTGAACGCCATCATCGGAAAACCGGGGAAGACCAGGATGGCGAAGGTGAGGGGGGCTTCGCTTGCCGTCGGTTGGTTGCGTTGTCGGTTGTTCATAGCTTCCGGAGCCGGGAGGATCGGGTCGCTACAATTCAGGCAGAATTGGCCTGGGTCAACGGAATAGCGTGCGGGGGCGCGACACAGAACAATTGTCGCTTGTCGGTGATCCTTCACGCCCCCCTCTGTCCTGCCGGACATCTCCCCCACAAGGGGGAGATCGGCCGTCACCGCCGTTTTCGTCAATCTTCCAACATTGTAAATGTGTGCGGAGCGCTGAAGCTGCTAATCTCCCCCCTCGTGGGGGAGATGCCCGGCAGGGCAGAGGGGGGCGCTGTCCCGCCGACATCTCGCAAGGTTTCTTGTTACCGGGCTCAACTCGCCAGCGCCTGATCCAGATCCGCAATCAGATCATCACCATCCTCTATCCCGGCCGACAAGCGCACCAGCGAATCGGATATCCCGATCTCCGCGCGTTTTTTCGCCGGGATCGAGCCGTGCGTCATCAGTGCGGGGTGCTCGATCAGGCTTTCGACGCCGCCGAGGCTTTCGGCCAGCGTGAACAGTTGCGTGTGCTCGAGGAAGCGCTTGGTGCCGGCGAGGTCGCGGTCGAGCTCGATGGTGATCATGCCGCCGAAGGCGTGCATCTGCCGCCTGGCGATGGCGTGCTGCGGATGGCTGGGCAGGCCGGGATAGATAACACGGCGGATGTCGGGGCGGCTTTCCAGCCAGTGCGCGATCTTCTGGCCGTTCGACGAATGACGCTCCATCCTCAGCGCCAGCGTCTTCAGGCCGCGCAGCGCCAGGAAACTGTCGAATGGCCCGGAAATGGCGCCGATGGCGTTCTGCAGGAACTTCAGCCGATCGGCGAGATCCTTGTTGTCGCCGACCACGGCGACGCCGCCGACCATGTCGGAATGGCCGTTGAGGTATTTCGTCGTCGAGTGAACAACGATATCGATGCCGAGCTCCAGCGGCCGCTGCAGATAGGGGCTGCAGAAAGTGTTGTCGGCGACCGACAGCACGCCTTTGCGCCTGGCCAATGCCGCGACGCCTTCGAGATCGACGACACGCAGCAGTGGATTGGTCGGCGTCTCGACCCAGAGCAGCTTGGTTTCCGGGCGGATCGCCGCTTCGACCGCGGCAAGATCAGTGAAGTCAACGAAGTCGACCTGGAGGTTGGCCGAGCGCTTGCGCACCCGCTCAAGCAGCCGAAACGTGCCGCCATAGATGTCGTCGGTGGCGACGATGTGGGCGCCGGAATCGAGCAGTTCGAAAATAGTGGCGATCGCCGCCAGCCCCGAAGCGAAGGCGAAGGCGGCTGTGCCGCTTTCGAGGTCGGCCACAGCGCGCTCGAAGGCAAAGCGGGTCGGGTTCTGGCTGCGGGCATATTCAAAGCCCTTGTGCACGCCGGGGCTCTGCTGGCCGTAGGTCGAAGTCGCATAGATCGGCACCATCACCGCGCCCGTCGTCGGGTCGTGACTCTGGCCGCCATGGATGGTGCGCGTCGAGAAGGCGAGGCGATTCCTGCCCGATACGGTGGCTTTGACGGTCATCGGGCGCGCCTCAGATGGTTGATCAGGTCGATACGGGTTATCAGGCCAATGAATTCGTCGCCATCGAAGACGATGGCGACTTCGTTGCGGTCGAACACCGGCAGCAGCGCATCCAGCGTCTGGCTGGCCTGCAGCGTGTGCAGGGTAGAGGTCATGGCCGTACTGACCGGGGCCTTGAAGCGGTCCCAGCGGCTGTCATAGGGGCCTTCGACCTTGGCGAGGATATCGCTTTCGTCGATGATGCCGACGAGCTTGCCCTCGTCCAGCACCGGTAGTTGCGAGACATCCGAGCGGCGCATCCGGCCATAGGCGTTGAGCAGGCTTTCGTCCGGACCGACATACACGGTGTCGCCGGTGCGGTGCGAACGCATCACCAGATCACGCAGGTCGCCATGCTGCTCTTGCTCGGCAAGGCCCTGTTCGGCCAGCCAGAAGTCGTCGAACACTTTCGACAGATACTTGTTGCCGCTGTCGCAGACGAAGGTGACGACGCGCTTCGGCACGGTCTGCTCGCGGCAATAGCGGAGCGCCGTCGAAAGCAGCGTGCCGGACGACGAGCCGGCGAGGATGCCTTCCTTCGAAAGCAGGTCGCGCACCGCCAGCATGCTCTGCTTGTCGGGGATGGAATAGGCCTTCCTGACCAGCGACAGATCGGCATTGGGCGGGACGAAATCCTCGCCGATGCCTTCCACGGTCCAGCTTCCGGCCTCTACCATCTTGCCGGTCTTGATCAAAGGCGCCAGCACCGAGCCCACCGGATCGGCCAAAATCATCTCGGTCTTCGGCGAGACTTTCGCGAAATAGCGGCCGAGCCCGGTCAGCGTGCCACCGGAGCCGACACCGACGACAACCGCATCGACGTCGCCTTCGAGCTGTTGGAAGATTTCCGGCCCGGTCGTGGTTTCGTGCGCGTGCGGATTTGCCGGGTTGGCGAACTGGTTGGCATAAAAGGCGCCGGGCAGCTCGGCGGCGATCTTTTCGGCCATGTCCTGGTAATATTCGGCATGGCCCTTGCCGACATCGGAGCGCGTCATGCGCACTTCGGCGCCGAGCGCGCGCAGATGCTGGATCTTTTCGCGGGACATCTTGTCGGGCACGACGAGGATGATGCGGTAGCCCTTGGGGATGCCGACCTGGGCGAGGCCGAGACCGGTGTTGCCGGCGGTCGCCTCGACGATGGTGCCGCCGGGCTTCAGTCTGCCCTGTTTTTCGGCGGCGGCAATCATCGACAGCGCGATGCGGTCCTTGATCGAGCCGCCGGGATTCTGGCTTTCGAGCTTGATGAACAGCCGGCACTTGCCGATGTCGAATTTGGTCAGCTCGACGACCGGGGTCTGCCCGATCAGGTCGAGAACCGAGGCATAGGGCGGGCGCAGGCGGGACGATGCATCGTCCGGTGCTACGATCTTGTGCTTGCTCATGTCAGATGCTCCGTTGCCAGAATGAGCAACCGCCCTGGAAGACGGCAACCTACCGTCTTTTCCAGCCGTTTGCAGTTGGAAAGAAGATAGATCGTGCCAATCCGGCCGCCAGCAGGGGAATGGAATTTCGCGAAAGCTTCGCCGGCCTCCAGGCAGGGCAAAAGATTTGCAGAACCTGTTTAGGGCTCAGGCGATCGCGGCCTGGGCTTCGATCTCGATCAGAAAATCCGGATTACCGAGGCCGGCGACGCGCAGCACTTTGATGATCGGCGGCACGCCGCGGTTTGCCCAGAAGGCCATCCAGGCGCCGAAGGCCGGCCCTATGTCCAGGTCGCCGGCGGTATAGACCGAGAGGCTGACGAGGTCTTCAGGCTTTGCCCCACCGGCTTCGAGCACCTTTGCCAGGTTGGAGAGCGCCTAAGCGGTCTGCGCAGCGAGATCGTCCCTGGCGACGATCCGGCCTTGCGCGTCGACCCCATTCTGGCCGCCGACCAGCACGATGCGCGCGGATGCCGGCAGCGACACGCCTTGCGAATAGGTCGGGTTGCTGTGCATGCCCTCGGGGTTCAGCCTTTCGATGGTCACTGCACTTTTCCTCCTCAGCGAAAACTATACCGCGGCCGCCTGGCCGTCCGTAGGGTCGCACGGCACAGAACGGCAATCGTGCGGCCGTTTCAACGCACCATCTCGTTCGTTGCCGCCGCTGATTCCGCCATGCTACCCGGCGCTGGTCGAACAGCAATGCAAGGAATGGCCGATGAAGATTCTTGCCTATGACAATTTCAAGCCCGGCGTCACGCTCGACGACCTGCGGCCTTATTTGCGCGACGAAGTGTCGAACGTCTGGCGGCTCTGGAAGGCGGGGATCGTGCGCGAGAATTATGCGCGCGGCGATATTGGCGGCGTCATCATCGTCTTCGAGCTCGACAGCGTCGCGGAAGCGCGGCGCTACACCGAGGACTTCCCGCTGTCCAAGGCCGGGCTGCTGGAATGGCACTTCATCGCCTTCGACGCGCCATTGCCGCTGGAATTCCTGTTCGACCCGACCGTCGACATCGCCAAGCCGTGGGACCGGACGGCGGCATGATCCGGTCGCGCGACGGGATCGAAATCCCGGCCAGCCTGGCTGAGTGGTGCGATCCGCGCCGCACGGCGCTGGTGGTCTACGACATGCAGGTCGGCATCTGCCGCCAGGTGGCCGGCGCCGCCACCATCGTCGAGCGCACCGGCACGGTGCTGGAAGCGGCGCGCGTGGCCGGAATGCGGGTGGCGTTCACGCGCCATCTGTCGCTGCCGCGCAAATGGATGGGCGCGACGCAGCTGCGCACCGCCATGGCCTGGCAGCGGCGCGACAGCCCCGACACAGTTGAGCCGTGGTTCCCGCGCGACGCCGAAGCGACGCGGATCGTGCCCGAGCTGGAACCCCGCGATGACGAGGCGGTGTTCGACAAGCTCACGATGTCGGCCTTCGATTCCACCGCGCTCGGCTTTGCCTTGCGCGATTGCGGCGTGCGCACGATAGCGCTCGCAGGCATCGCCATGGAGATCGGCATCGAGCCAACCGTTCGCCAGGCGACCGACAATGGCTTTGTCGCCGTGGTCATCGAGGATGCCTGTGGCTTCGGCAACCGCGAGGCGCGCGACCGCTCGATGGCGACGCTACGCTTCCTCGGCGAAGCCGTTGTCACCGATGTCGCCAGCTTCTGCAGCGCGCTTGCCGGACCGGGTTGAGGACAGTCGGCTTGCTAGAGCGATCCACCCTTTCACGCAAACGTCGAACCGCTCCATCGCTTTGTCTCGCAATTGCGGACAGAAAACCGCTCCGCGCTTCCCGGAATTGATCTAGGTGGCTGCGCTATCGGTGCGAAAACGCACGCCCTCGGCGCGGCCATGCACGCTTCCCCAGTCGTAGAGCGCCTGGAGCGCGGCGGCGAGATCTTCACCGCGCCCGGTCAAGGCGTAGCGCCCCTTGCCGTCGGGCGACATCTCGAGCGTGACGAAGCCGATCTCGACAAGCTCGGCCAGGCGCTGCGTCAGCATCTTGTCCGAGAGCGAGGGGATCAGCCGGCGCAAGTCGGAATAGCGCATCGGCTGTTCCTTGACGTGCGCCAGGATCACCGTCTTCCATTTGCCGCCGAGCGCGTCGAGCGCGAACTCGACCGGGCAGCCGTAGAGTCTTCCGCGTTGGGTCATGCGCCATGGTAGGCAAGGCATGGTGACGACGGAAGCAGAATTCGCCCGGTCATCTGGCCAGGGGTCGCGGCTCACGGCCTCGCCGGCCACAAAATCCAGGGAGGAGAACGAAGATGAGCGTACGCGACGCCAATCCGGTCAACGCGCAACAGCCGAAACGTGTGGCGATCGTCATCGCCAACCCGGCTGTCTCGACCACCACGGGCTGGCCGGTCGGCTTCTGGCGGAGCTAGCTCCCGCACCCCTGGTTCGCCTTCACCGCGAGGTTATGCGGTCGAGATCTTTTCACCCAACGGCGGCGGTCTTGCATCCGAAATTGCGTCAAGACAAAGGGGGCCTTATCCGAGCAATCGCTTGCTTAGCCGCGCACACTGCACGCGAATATCGGGAATGGCGTCGATCTCGAAGAAGGTGCCGCGCGTCAGCGGCCCGACCGCCAAAATCTTGGCCGATACTGTGCCATCGCCGGCGATGACCTCGCAGTCCGCGGTCACATCGAGGCCGAGCCGCAGCGGATCCGGCCGTGCCAGCCCACGGTCGACCAGCGACCGCACCACGCTGTTCGAGGTGGTCGAGATATCCCTGGCGATGCCGGTGCAATCATAGATGCGGGCGACATCGAACCTTTCGAGGCGCTGCGTGTGGCGGGACTGGACCTCTACGGTGTAGCCTGCGGCGATGTCGACGATGCGGCCGGCGACAAGCCGGATGCGGCCGGCCTGCACCGCCTCCGTAACGCGGGCGTAGACTTGCGGCGCCATGCGATGGCGGTGGATGTCCCACCACGCCTTGGTGTGCTCGACAAAGCGGCGCTTGGCCGAGGACGGCCAGTTCTGCCAGATCTTCTGGTTGAAGGGCCTCAGACCGTCGACGACGTCGCGCCAGTCGATGCCGGCCTTCTGGTTTTCCCGGATCAGGTCGCGGAACCAGCCGACGAAATAGGAAAGCTGGGTGCCGAGCGGGATATCGGCAACGTCGAGCTTGATGGGATTGCCCTTGCGATGCGGCGAAGGCAGCAGGCCGCGCCGCGACACCGCGACGATCGCGCCGCGATGACCGCGCTGCTCGAGCGACAGAAAGGCATCGACCATGCTCAACCCCGTGCCCAGCACCAGGACTCGGGCTTCGGGGTCGAGCGCGCTGTCGGCCTCGGATCCCATCCTGATCGCGTGGCCCTGCCCCGCCCCCGGCTCCTCGTCATGGCCGGTCGCCAGCACGGCAAGATGCGCAACCACGCTGGTGCCGTTGGCCAGCGCCACCTCGACGCCGGACGCGGTCGGCGAGATCGACAGGCTCTCCTCGCGGATCAGGCGCAGCCGGCCCGTCTGCTGCTCACGCGCCTCGAGTTCGTCGAGCAGCTCCTTGAGATAGCGGGCGTAGACGCTGCGCGGCGCATAGACCGGTGCCTGTTCCGGCGTTGCCAGGCCGCGTTCAAGTAGCCAGCGCGAGAAATTGCCGGGATCGTCGGCATAGGCGCTCATGCCCAACGCGCTGACATTCAGCACATGGGCTGAGAGCAGCGTTGAATAGGCCATGCCTTGCCCAAAATGCGGGCGTTTTTCGACCAGGCTGACGCGGAGATCGGGATTGGGCGACTTCAGCAGATGCGCGGCAAGCACGACGCCGCTGGCGCCGCCACCGACAATGATGATCGAAGTTGGAATGATCGAATTTGCGCGTCCGGTCATGCGCGCACCAATTGTCTTGGGAGCCATTGGTTCCGGAATTCTCGGGTCAGGCTTTGTTGATTCAGGCCTGGATTTTCAACGGCACCGAAAGGTCTTCGTCGCCGGCGATGTCGCGCATCTCGGCGAGGCTGCGCTGGTCCAGCACCTCGGCGATGGCCTGCCGGACCTCCAGCATCAGATGTCGGACTTGGCATGTCGCCTCGTTGCAATCTTCGCAGCGCTGATACTGGGTGCGGCTGGCGCAAGGAATGGGGGCAAGTGGCCCGTCGAGCACGCGCACGACGTGCCCGACCTTGATCTCGTCCGCTGGGCGCGCCAGGCGATAACCGCCCTCCTTGCCCTTGCGGCTCTGGACGAAACCGGCATTGCGCAATTCGCCAAGGATGGCATCGAGGAACTTTTTCGGAATATTGTTTGCGCGGGCGATGTCGTTGACGAAGGCGAGCTGTCCAACCGGCAGGCGCGCCAGATGAACGAGCGCCTTGAGGCCGTACTTACCTTTTTTCGTGAGCATAACCCGAACGTTTCTCTGTCATGCGATGACCCAAGGCCATCGGTTGCGAAACGCCTGGCGTGCCTCCCCGCCGCGTCCAAGCTGTCACTACAGATAAATTCTAGTGACATGATATACAAGCCAAGAAACGTTGATTTTGTTTCGTTTTCAAGCCGCAATGGCCATTTTGGCCGGGGCTTGTGGCCCTACGAGCACAGGAGCCGCCGCCAATGGGACACCGGCAAACTGGCCGGCGACAGGAATGTCCCGACCGGCCGACAGCAGCTTCTGTCCCTGAATTTGAAGGCCAAAGCATGCCGCGCGCGGCAACAAGGAGGGTGGCGTCGCTCATCGTCCTCTCCAATCCTTCAATGTCCATAAGAATACTAGACTTAACCCCGAGCACAGGAAATTCACTTTCAATTGTTCGGCCGTTCGCAGCATGGATTTGCCGGTGACCGGGCCAAAACGGAAAATTCTTGTTTGCGGCTGATGGCGCAATCACCGGTCGCTCCAACGGACAGCGAAGCCAGAGGCGAGGTGGAGCCAAGAAGGCAATTGAGGTGCTGCGCCATTGTTCAAAGCAGCGACGCAGCGGAGACCCGAGGATCGATGCCGCTATACTGACCAATGAATGCAGATCCAATAGTGCGCGCCATTCCGTCTCTGTTTCGGCTGACCTGACCGTCAACAGACCTTAGGCCGAGGCCCGCTGCAGCCGCCATATCCGCCTTCGCGCCGCGCCACTGACGGCTTTTTTCTAACAAGACGGCAATGGTTGGAAGGATTTAACTCTACAAGCCTTATAGACTTAGCTGACTATGAGGGAGCGATCCGATTTTTCTCTTTTCAAGGAGCCTTTCATGTCCACTATTTCGCGACGCGTCGTTCTCCTGTCCTCGGCGGCTCTGGCTGGTGCCGGCTTTCTCGGCCCAGCCCATGCGAAGGACCTCAAGATCACTATCGGCTACCAGACGGTCGTCGAACCCTCGAAGGTGCCGCAGGCCGACGGCGCCTATGAGAGCGCGACCAAGGCGGCAATCGACTGGCGGAAATTTGATTCCGGCGCCGACGTGATCGCCGCCGTCGCTTCCGGTTCGGTCGACATCGGTTATGTCGGCTCGAGCCCGCTGGCGGCGGCGGCGAGCCGCGAGCTTCCCATCCAGACCATCTTCATTGTCGGGCTGATCGGCGAATCCGAGGCCCTTGTCGCCCGCAACGGCGCCGGCATCGAGAAGGTCGCCGACCTTGCCGGCAAGAAGGTGGCGGTACCCTTCGTCTCGACGACGCATTACAGCCTGCTTGCGGCGCTGAAGCATGAGGGTGTCGAGCCGAAGTCGGTCGATATTCTCAATCTGCGGCCACCGGAGATCGCGGCGGCATGGGCGCGCGGCGACATCGACGCCGCCTATGTCTGGGATCCGGCACTCGGCCAGATCAAGACGTCGGGCAAGGTCGTGCTGGATTCCTCGCAGGTCGCCGCCTGGGGCGCGCCGACTTTCGACGCCTGGATCGTGCGCACCGACTTCGCCGAAAGGAACCCGGAGGCGGTGCGCGACTTCGTCAAAGTGACGGGCGCTGCCTATGCCGAATTCCTGGCCAAGCCGGATCAATGGTCGGTGTCCTCGCCGCAAGCGGCCAAGATCGCCAGGATCACCGGGGCCAAGCTCGAAGACGTGCCGCAACTGCTGAGGGGCTATGTCTTCCCGACGCTCGAGGAGCAGGCCTCGGACAAGTTCCTCGGTGGCGGCACGGTCAAGGCAGTCGAGGCGACGTCGGCCTTCCTCAAGGAGCAGGGCAAGATCGACGCCGTGCTGCCGGATTATTCGAAATACGTGTCGTCGAAATATGTCGGCGAGGCGCTTGCCTCGAATTAGCGACCGCTCAATGCGCGCGTCCTCCCTTCCCTGACGCGCGCGTTGCCTGCAGATTCAGAATATCGGCGACGCCACATGACGCATCTCCTGCTCGACAAAGTCTCGATTCATTATGAAGGCCAGCCGGCGCCGGCCGTCGAACGCGTGTCGATTGACGTCGCCAAGGATGACTTCGTTGTCCTGGTCGGCCGCTCCGGCTGCGGCAAGACCTCGCTGCTCAATGTCGCTGCGGGCCTGGTCGAGCCTGTGCGCGGCAGCGCCACGGTAGGCGGCAGGCCGATCACGGCGCCAGGCTCGGACCGCGCCGTCGTGTTCCAGAACGACGCGCTGTTTCCGTGGCTGACCGCGCGGGAAAATGTCGCCTTTGCGCTCAGGCTGCGCGGCGTCGGGCCAAGTGAACGGGCGCGGCGCGCCGATGCGCTGCTGGCGCTGGTGAAGCTCGACGGTGCCGGCGACAAGCGCATCTGGGAGCTTTCCGGGGGCATGCGCCAGCGCGTCGGCCTGGCCCGGGCGCTGGCGGCCGAGCCGCAATTCCTGCTGCTCGACGAGCCGCTGGGCGCGCTCGATGCGCTGACACGGGAACGCATGCAGACAACGCTGCTCGATCTGTGGACGGCAAGCAATGTCGGCGTGCTGATGGTGACGCACGGCATCGAGGAAGCGCTGGTGCTCGCAACCCGCATCATTGTGCTGGCTCCCGACCCTGGGCGGGTGGTGCGGAGTTTCGAAACCGGCTTCAGCCGGCGCTATGCAGCCGGCGAGGCCATTCGCAGCATCAAGGCCGATCCCGCCTTCGCCGCGGCGCGCGGCGAGCTGACCGATGCGATCTTCGAAGGAGAGGCAGCATGACCGTTACCTCCTATACCGAGCGGCCGCAGCGCTCCAAGGCCGACGACGGAGCCGACGCGCTGTCCGTGCCATGGTCGCGGTCGCGGCCGAGACGCAGCCGCGTTTCGGCCCGCATGGTCAGCGCGATCACTGTTCTGGTGGTGCTGGCGGCGTGGGCACTGTCGGCCCGCCTGCAATTGGTGTCGCCGGTTTTCCTGCCGTCGCCCGTGGCAGTCTGGAACAAATTTGTCGTCGTCGCCCGTGACGGCTTTGTCGACGCGACGCTGCTCCAGCATATCGCCGCCAGTCTGTGGCGGGTATTTGCAGCGCTGATCGCGGCCGTTTTCGTCGGCGTTCCCATCGGGCTGGCTATCGGCATCAGCATCATAGGGCGCGGCATCTTCGATCCGCTGCTCGAATTGCTGCGGCCGATCCCGCCGCTGGCCTATCTGCCACTAATCATTATCTGGTTCGGCATTGGCGAGCCGTCCAAGATCCTGGTGATTGCCATCGCCATGCTGGCGCCGGTCGCGCTGTCGACGGCATCGGGTGTTCGCGGCGTCTCGCAGGAACGCATCAATGCGGCACGCGCGCTTGGCGCGACCCGCACGCAGCTTGTCCGGCACGTGATCCTACCCAGCGCACTGCCCTCGATCCTGACCGGCCTGCGCATCGCGCTTGGCGCCGGCTGGTCGACGCTGGTTGCCGCCGAGCTGGTGGCGGCGACGCGCGGGCTCGGCTTCATGATCCAGTCCGCCGCCCAGTTCCTCGTCACCGACGTGGTGGTGATGGGCATACTGGTGATCGCGGCCATTGCCTTCGTGCTCGAATTCATCATCCGCAGGATCGAGCGGGTGCTCGTCCCGTGGGCGGGGCGGGAGTGACCGGATCGGAGACGTGACGATGCCCCATTCCACCGCTGTGCTGCTTGCGCGTTTCGGCCATTGGCTCCGCCTGATCAAGGCCGGAGACAAACAGCCGCCTGACGGCGAACGCAAAACGCCGACGCCGGTGCATCTCGATGCGGAGCGCAACCGCCTGCCGCCACGCGACGAAAGTTTCTACTGGGGCTGGCAGTACTGGTCGCGGTGACCGGCCGCCACGAGTCCGCTGTGCGCTGCTCTGGCGGGAGCCTGAGGATCGACGCCTGCTCAAACGCGCGAACGGTTCGCCCAGGCCAGGCCGGCCAAGCCAACCAGCGCGGTGACGATGCCGACATAGAGCCATTGCGACTGGCCGGTCATGAAGCTGCCGCCGATAAGGCCGATGCCTTGCAATGACCACAGCACGCCGATGGCGAGCACAATCAACGCCAGCAGATTTTTGATCAATCTCATTGCTAAAACTCCTTTCCAAGTCGATCATCTGCCGCGCTCCTGCCGGAATGGAACAGCGAAAGAAGCGGCGCGGTCAGGCCAACTTCTACTTAGATGCAAATCTCTGATCTTGTGCAAGACGTGCTGAGGTCGATGCAAAGATCATCAAAGAAGCTGTGCCGTGCTGCGGAAACTCTCTGACAAATTGTTTCGTACCGACTCCAAACGTGTAACATTGTCATGGAACCGACAGATCATTGCCGCATTTGCTGCCTCATTCGCCTCTAACCGCTGCGGGTCTGTCAACGGAGCCAGTCCCCAACACATGAACAAAAGCAACCAGACCGCGCTTGCCGCAGCCATGATCGCGGCTGGCCTGATGGTCGGCGCATCCACTGCCAGCGCCGCCGCTCAGTGCGGCCGTGCCTCCTGGTACTCACTGCATTCCAGAACCGCTTCCGGCGAACGCATGAACCCGTCGGCGCTGACCGCAGCGCATCGCAGCCTGCCGTTCGGCACCAAGCTGAAGGTGACCAACCGCAACAATGGCCGCAGCGTCGTCGTGCGGATCAACGATCGCGGCCCGTTTATCAGGGGCCGCGTGCTCGATCTGTCGAAGGGCGCCGCCAGCCAGCTCGGCTTCATCAGCTCGGGCCATACCGCCGTCTGCATGGCACGCGTCTAACAGTCAGAGCGCCAGGCCGGACACCTCCTCCGACGATCGCACCGATAGGCGTACCCTTGGCTACGCCTTCGCAGGTGCACATTGAGCCGGCTGTTGCCGTTGAAGGCGGATTCCCAACATCTTGGACGAAAGAATGAGCATAAATCACGCAAGTTGACGTATTGCATCGCAGCAAATTGTTGCTAACCTCCCGCAAGACAAGGCTCGGCGCTGCTCGTCGGCCCTTCGATCGCAGTCGGCAGCGGGGTTCTCGATGTTCTACCAGCTTTACGAACTGAACCATGCCGCCTTGCAGCCGGCCCGCCTCTATGCCGATGCGGTGCGCCTGTTCTACTCCAATCCGCTCAATCCGGTTTCACACACGTCCTGGGGCCGCTCGGTCGCGGCAACGGCCGAATTGTTCGAACGCACGACACGCCGCTACGGCAAGCCGCAATTCGGCCTGACCAAGACCGTGGTCGACTGGAAAACCGTCGAGGTCAGCGAACGCACCGTCTGGTCGCGGCCGTTCTGCAATCTGGTCCGTTTCGAGCGGGCTGTCCCGGCCGGGCGCCGGCCGGATCCGAAGCTGTTAATCGTCGCACCGATGTCGGGCCACTATGCGACGCTGTTGCGCGGCACGGCCGAGGCGATGCTGCCCTATGCGGACGTGCATATCACCGACTGGGTCGACGCCCGGATGGTGCCGCTTGCCGACGGCAGCTTCGACCTCGACGACTATGTCGACTACATTGTCGACATGCTGCATGCGCTGGGACCCGACACCCACGTGATGGCGGTGTGCCAGCCGTCGGTGCCGGTGCTGGCGGCGGTGGCGCTGATGGAAGCCAAGGGCGATCCTTTCGTGCCCTCGACGATGACGCTGATGGGCGGCCCGATCGACACGCGCCGCAACCCGACGGCGGTCAATTTGCTGGCCCAGGAAAAGGGCATCGACTGGTTCCGCGACAACGTCATCATGCGCGCGCCCTGGCCGGTGCCGGGCTTCGGCCGCGAGGTCTATCCCGGTTTCCTGCAGCTTTCGGGTTTCATGAGCATGAACCTGGATCGCCACATCATCGCCCACAAAGACTTCTTCATGCACCTGGTGAAGCATGACGGCGACAATGCCGAGAAGCACCGCGAATTCTATGACGAATACCTGGCGGTGATGGATCTGACGGCGGAATTCTACCTGCAGACCGTCGATACCGTCTTCGTCCGCCAGGCCTTGCCCAAGGGCGAAATGACGCATCGCGGTGTGGCGGTCGACCCTTCGGCGATCCGCAATGTCGCCCTGTTCACCGTCGAGGGCGAGAACGACGACATCTCCGGCCTTGGCCAGACCAAGGCGGCGCACGACCTCTGCATCAACATTCCGGCCGACAGGCACGCCCATTACATGCAGCCGGCGGTCGGCCATTACGGTGTGTTCAACGGCTCGCGCTTCCGCTCCGAAATCGTGCCGCGCATCGTCGATTTCATTACCAGCTACGGCCGCCAGAACCGTGTTGCGGTGAAGCCCAAGCTGGTCAGGACCGGCAAGAAATAGGCGACCAGCGATGATGCCCGTCAATCCGCATCAGGTCGGTCAATGCCAAAATCATCGGTTGGCGGGGCCGTGCGGCCGGTCGACCTGTTGCACAATAGTCGCGTTGGGGCCACGCAGGTAACCATGCCGCAAAAATCAATCCATCCTCATAATTGACACCGACTGTAAATACCCCTTAACGTTTCGTTAACAACAAGGGACAAGCGGGGACAATGATTTCCTCACCAATGGCGAGAACGCTACGCCTGTGCGCGCTGGCTGGACTTACTGTGGCGGCAGGTTGGGCCAGTTCGGCCTCGGCAGCCAGCCCGATGATAACAGGTGGTCCGACGTCGCAGCCGATCGGCCATTATGATTTCTGCAAGACCTACCCGTCGGAATGCTCGATCCGCCCGAAGGATCTGTCGCCCGCCAGCATGACCGGCTCGCTGTGGCGCAAGCTGCTCAGCGTCACGGTAAAGGTCAACGCCGCCGTCAAGCCTGAGAGCGACTTCGACATCTACGGCAAGGACGAGGTCTGGGCCTATCCCGACAAGGGTGTCGGCGACTGCGAGGACTATGTCCTGGAAAAGCGCCGTGAGCTGAACCGGCTGGGCGTCTCGTTTGCCGATCTGCTGATGACCGTCGTGCGCAAGCCGGATGGCGAAGGCCACGCCGTGCTGACGGTGCGCACCGACAAGGGCGACTACATCCTCGACAATCTGACCGACCAGGTCCGTTCCTGGGACCAGACCGGCTATCGTTTCCTCAAGCGGCAGGCGATCGACAATACCGGCCGTTGGGTCTCGATCCGCGGCGGCCAGCAGGTTCTGGTCGGCTCGGTCCAGTAACAAAGCAACTCATTTCGGCCGGTTCAGCGCGGCGCGGAGCGACGCAATGATGCGGCGAAGCTCGGCTTCGTCGAGCTTTTCGATGTTGTCGGCCAGGAGATTGGCAAGCTCGGTCGCCGCCGGGCTAAGGCCGGACGTGTCGAGCTTGACGCGCGGATGCGAGGTTTCGGCCAACCGCGCCAGTTCCTCGGCGTCGTCCCAAATGATGTTGAAATAGCCGATGATCTTCTGGATCAGCGTCCAGCTCGGCGCACCGCGGCGGCCGTGTTCGAGCGCCGAGAGATAGGCTGCGCTGACGCCGATCGCCTTGGCCATGTCCTTCTGGGTGACGCCGCGCTCGTTTCGCAGCACGCGAAGCTTTTCGCCGAACGGGGTCACGAGCACATCCTCACTGGCGCATCCTCATGGGCGCATCCTCAAGAGCGCGCCCGCCGCAGACGGACGTAAAGCGCGCCCGAGCCGCCATGATTGCGGGCGGCATGGTCGTGGCTGGAGACAAGGGGCCGGAAGGCGGGCGTCGACAGCCATGACGGCACGGCGCGTCGCAAGACGCCGTCGCCGCCCGACGAGGAGCCCTTGCCGGTGATTACCAGGACATAGCGGATGCCGCCGGCATGCGCCCGGTGCAGGAAGGAAAACAGCAGCGAATAGGCTTCGTCCTGGGTCAGGCCATGCAGGTCGACGCGGCCTTCGATCGGCAGCCGGCCCTTCGACAGCTTGTCCAGCGTCGGTTCGTCGAGTGCGTGGGAAACATGCTGCGCCTTCGGTTTCGCGGCTGCGGCAGCATTGCCCGCGACCTGTACTGGCGGCGGCGCCTGCCTGGCGTCGTCGATCTCCGGCCCAATGTTGGGAATATCGACGGCGATCTTGCCCTTCAGCGGCTTTGTCGTGCGCGCCACCAGGTTCCATAGAACCCGGTCGTCCTCGCTCAGCCTGTCGATGCGCCGGGTCATCGATCTGCTCCTGAAATCAGCGACCGGGGGATCAGCGCATAAAAATCGGCGGCGTTGCGGATAACGCCGGCGATCTCGCCGGCCGCATCGCCTGACCCAGCGAACAGATCGCCGCGGGCTGGCCCGGTGATCGCCGAGCCGGTGTCCTGTGCGATCATCAGCCGCCGGAACGGTTTTCCGTCGAAGGCGGTCAGCGACGGCGCATCGATATGGAAGGGCGTGCCGAACGTGTGCAGCAGTCGGTCGACGGCGATCGAGCGGCCGGGTGCCAACGGCACCTTGGCGGCAGCGATCGGGCCGAGCTCCGGGTCGTCGACGCCCATCTCGCGGAAGAAGATGTAGGAGCGGTTGCGCCAAAGGATCTCGTCGACGCGCTCCGGACGCGCCTTGAGCCAGGCACGGATCGACTGCATCGTCACTTTTTCCAGCGGGATCTCGCCTTCGTCGCTCAGGATCGTGCCCGGTCCCGTAAAGCGCTGGCCGGATTTGGCGGCATAGGTGACGCGGCAAAGCTCCCCGTCGGTCATGTTGAGCCGCGCCGCGCCCTGCACGTGGATGAAGAAGGCATCGACCTTGTCGGCGAGCCAGGCGATTTCCAGGCCTTGTCCAGCGAGCGCGCCGCGTTCGATCTCGCCGCGGTCGAAATATTCGACCGGGTCGTTCGGCGCCGCACGAGCGAAGGCAAGATAAGGATCCATGCCGGAAGGACGATTGCCATCGTCGATGTCGACAAGGTCGGCCGGGCGGGTTAGCAACGGCACCGAAAATCGTCGCGTGCGCACCGGCGAGGCGTCGACCTCCGGCTCGTAGAAGCCGGTGACGAGGCCTGGGCCGCCGTTTTCCGCCCCTATATGGGCCGGCACAAAGTAGCGCTCGAAGAAGCTTCGGGCCTCCAACCGATTCGCCGGCGAAACGGTGCGCGCTGCGGCATAGGCTTCGGCAAAGGCGCCGAAATCGACGCCGAGCGCGCCGGAGCGGTAGGGTTTCGTCAGGACATGAAAGGCCGAGCGGCGAAAGGCGTCAAAGGCAGGGAGTTGGTCGTCCTCGTCCCAGCCCGGCAATTCGCCAAAGGACTTTTCGCTGAAGACTCGAGAAAGCGACACGACAGCCCCCGCCGCCGTCCAGTTCAGTCTTCTTCTTCGGTGGCGACGAGTTTCCAGTTCGGATCGCGCGAGCGCGCGTCACGAGCGAAGGTCCAGACGTCCTTGACCTCGGCGACGGTCTCGGGATCGCCGTCAATGACGGCGCCGGCCTTGTCGCGGGTCGCTGAAATCAGTTCGCTGACAATGCGCAGCGTGATGTGCGCCTCGCTGCCCTTCATCTCGGCCGAAACGATGTCGGCCTTGTCGATGCCGACGAAGGAGGACTGGATTTTTTCGGCCTTTGCCTCGCGGTCGCCGATGGCCGCGACAAAGCCGTCATAGACCTCGCGCGACAAAAGGTTCTTCAAGGTTTTGCGGTCGCCATCGGCGTAGGCCATGACGATCATCTCATAGGCCATCTTGGCGCCGTCGACGAAGGTCTTCGGGTCGAAGGTCGGATCATTGTCCTTGATCGCCCGCAGGCCCCGGTTGAGATCTGTGTCGGGCTTGGCAAAGGCGTCGATCGCCGTATAGGCATCGGCCGCCGGCTCTCCCGCCAGCCGCTTGCGCGGCAGCGAAACCACGTTCTCGGGTTTCTGGGCGGCATCCTTGTCGTTCTTGCGCCCTGCCGTATATGGATCGAAGGGCGGGCGTTCGTTGCCCGTGCGTCGGCCAAGCACGTTGCGCAGCTGGAAGAAGATCACCACCGCCGCAATCAGAAAGAAAATTGTGCCGAAGTCGAAGAAGCCCATATCTTGCGCCAATCAATCCCTGCTTTGGCCGGACCAGCGGCCAAGCAAGGGCCGCGATCACATAGCGTTCAGTATCCAAAGCATATAGAACGCATGGCGCAATCATTCAAATCAAAGGCAGCCATACCTATCTAACAGCTCTGGTGCCAGCGGCGATTGCTCGCCGCCGGCAAAACATCGAAACGATCGGTCAAGATTTGCGTATCTCGCTGCTTCCCCTGTTTGTTCTTGCGCTTCCGCTGCTGGAGATAGCCGGTTTCGTCATTGTCGGCCGCCAGATCGGCGCGCTGGCGACGGTCGGGCTGGTGCTGGCCTCGAGCGTCGCCGGCGCCTTGCTCCTTCGACACCAGGGTTTTGGCGTCATGGCCAGGGTCCGTGCCGAAATGGATGCCGGCCACGATCCGAGCCGCCAGCTTGCGCACGGCGCCATGATCGTTCTGGCCGCGATCCTTTTGATCATCCCCGGCTTCATCTCGGATATTTTCGGCATTCTACTGTTCCTGCCACCGGTGCGCGATCTTGCCTGGCGGATGCTGAAAGGCCGCATCGTGCTGGCCACCGATTTCGGCGTTGGTTTGCGGGCAAGGCAACGCGGCAAGACCATCGATCTCGACGACGGCGACTATTCGCGCGCCGACGACCATGCGCGCGGGCCTGACTCTCCGTGGCGCCGCCTCAAGGACGAGTAGCCGCAAGGCAACCGGCGTCTTTTGCAAACTTGTCTTGTCGTGCCGGCCATGATAGCGAACGCCCGAATTTCAATCCGGTCAGCAACGCTGCCCAGGCAAAAGGATCACAGCTTATGGCCAGCAACGACGACGCCCCGACCGGCGCAGCCAACGGTAATGGAAATGCGGAGCAGCCTTCGCTCAACGTGCTTGCGCAATATGTGAAGGACCTGTCCTTCGAAAGCCCCGGCGCGCCAAACTCGCTGCGCGGCCGCGACAAGGCCCCCGGCATCGCCATCAACGTCAACGTCAACGCCAACCCGCTTTCGGACAAGCAGTTCGACGTCAATTTGACGCTGAATGCCAAGGCGTCGTTCGATAAGGAAGTGCTGTTCAATGTCGAACTGGTCTATGGCGGCGTCTTCTCCATCAGCGGCTTCCCGCAGGAGCACATGCTGCCGATACTGTTCATCGAATGCCCGCGGCTGCTGTTCCCGTTCGCCAGGCAGATCATTGCCGAGGCAACGCGCAATGGCGGCTTCCCGCCGCTGATGCTCGACCCGATCGATTTCGCGCAGATGTTCCAGCAGAAGCTGGCCGAGGACCAGGCCGCCGCCAAGGTCAAGGTGAGCTGAAGGAGTTTGTCTCGATAGCGTTTGAGAAACCCGGCCCTTGCGCCGGGTTTTTTTATGAGCCGCTGGCGGGACAGTGCCCCCTCTGGCCTTCCGGCCATCTCCCCCTTAAGTGGGGAGATCGGAACTTCACGTCAGCCTTCGCCAATCCTTCATCGTCGCAGGAATGAGCGAGGCGCTGGGACTGCCAATCTTTCCCACTGAGGGGGAGATGCCAAGTGGTGGCTAAAAGGGCAGGACAGAGGGGGCGACGGATCACTCCGCTCAAAATCACTATGCCGCGGAACTCGCTTCCCGGCCGATGCGCAGCCAAAGCGCCTTTTCGCCGAGGCTGCCAACCATGCCCGCGTGTGCAGCGCGCTCGGCATCGGTCAGGCGCGAGGGCAAGGCGATGGGCCTGACCCCGATCGAAATGTCGATGTCGTCGACATTCTGTCGTCCGCCCGCCGGCGTCATGATGCTGTCGAGGATGAGGCTGGCCTGCTTGCCGCCGATAAGCTCGATATAGACCTCGGCCAGCAATTCCGAATCGAGCAACGCGCCGTGCTTGGTGCGACGGCCATTGTCGATGCCATAGCGGCGGCAGAGCGCGTCGAGCGAATTGGGACCCATTGGATGCTTGCGGCGCGCCAGCGCCAGCGTGTCGACGATCCGTCCGGGATCGATGGCCGGATGGCCAAGCCGGCCGAATTCGAGATTGAGGAAGCCGATGTCGAAGCCGGCATTATGGGCGACCAGTTTGGCGCCGTCGATGAAGGCCAGGAACTCCTCGGCGATCTCCATGAAAGTCGGCTTGCCTTGAAGATCGGCGGCGCTAATGCCGTGCACGGCCTGCGCCTCGTGATGAATCGGGCGGCCTTGTGGGTTGATGTATTTGTGGAAGGTGCGGCCGGTCGGAAAGCGGTTGACCAGCTCGATGCCGCCAAGCTCGATGACGCGGTCCTCGCGCGTGTCGAGGCCGGTGGTTTCCGTATCGAAGATGATCTCACGCATCGAATCAGTCCATTGGTTCCGCGTCATTCTAGCCGAATCACACCCGGAACAAAATGGCAACAAGTAATGTGGGCTGCAAGCCTCTTAACCCGGCCTGGCTGCTTTATCCCCGACTAGTTCGGCGACGATCGCATTGACAGCCGCGCGGGCGGCGTCAAAGCCCTGGCCGGTGTCGACGACGAAGTCGGCGCGCCGGCGCTTTTCGGCGTCGGGAACCTGCCTGGCCAGGATCGACGCAAACTTTTCCTCGCTCATGCCCGGGCGCGCCAGCACGCGGGCGCGCTGGATCTCGGCCGGCGCGGTGACGACCACAACCTTGTCGACGCGATCGCGGCCGCCGGTCTCGAACAGCAGCGGTATATCGAGCACGGCAAGTGGCGCGCCGGCGGCACGATTTTGCGCCAGAAAGGCATCGGCGTCGGCACGGACCAGCGGATGGATGATCGCTTCCAGCCGTTTCAGCGCGGCGGCATCGCCGAGCACCCGTTCGGCCAACTTTGTGCGATCGACCGCACCGGATCGGGTGGTCCCGGGAAAGACCACCTCGACCATTGGGGCGGCCTTGCCGGCATAGAGGCGATGCACCGCCTCGTCGGAATCATGGACCGGCACGCCGGCCTCGGCAAACATCTTTGCCGTGGTCGACTTGCCCATGCCGATCGATCCGGTGAGGCCGAGCACGATCATGGCTTCGCGCCGATATCGGCAATGATCATTTGCCGCAGTTCGGCGGTGACCTGCGGCCTGGTGCCGAACCAGCGCTCGAAGCCGGGCACCGCCTGGTGCAGCAGCATGCCGAGCCCATCGACGGTCTTGAGGCCGCGCGCGCTGGCTGCGGCGAGCAACGGCGTTTCCAGCGGAACATAGACGATGTCGGTGACGATGGCGCGGTCGGGCAGTCTGCCCGGATCGGCGGACAGGCCTTCATTGCCATGCATGCCGAGCGCTGACGTGTTGACCAGCAGGCCGGCATCTTCGAGCAATTCACCGGCCGCCGCCATGCCATGGGCGGAGACGCCGGCACCGAAGCGGTCGCGCAGCTCCTGCGCCCTCGCAAGCGTCCGGTTCACGATGCGGATATCGTTGACGCCGCGCTGCTTTAGCGCATGGATGACCGCGCGAGCGGCACCGCCGGCACCGAGCACAACGGCCGGGCCGTCGGCCGCCCAACCCGGTGCATACTCGTCCAGATTGGCGGCAAAGCCATGGGCATCGGTATTGCCGCCCCACAATTCGCCATCCTCAAACCACAGTGTGTTGACCGCACCGATTTGTTCGGCCGCGTCGTCGCGGCGCGCCGCCAATGCGAAGGCGGCCTCCTTGTGCGGGATGGTGACGTTGCCGCCGCTATAGCCTTGTGCCTGCAGCGTTTGCAGGAATTCGGCAAACGCTTCTGGCGCAACGTCAATGGCCTCGTAGACGCCGTCGATGCCGTATTTCGCCAGCCAGTAGCCGTGGATCTTCGGTGACCTGGAATGGCCGATCGGGTGGCCGGCGACGAAGGCTTTTTTCGAGACCTCAGCCATCGATCGCCCCGAGCTCACGCAGCTTGGCCAGCACCGGCAAAAGCGGCAGGCCAACAATGGTGAAGTAGTCGCCCTCGATCTTTTCGAACAGCTGGATGCCCTCGCCTTCGATCTGGTAGGCACCAACGCTGGACAACGCCTTGGCGCCGACGCGCGCCAGATGGCGGCCGATGAAGGCCGGATCGAGCTTGCGCATGGTCAGGCTGGCGATGCCGACATGCCGCCACAGAACCTGGCCGTCACGGGCCAGCACGACGGCGCTGTTGAGATGATGCGTCTTGCCCGACAACGCCAACAGATGACGGCGCGCGCCTTCCATGTCGGCCGGCTTGTGGAACAGCTCGTCGCCGAGCGACAGCGTCTGGTCGCAGCCGAGCACCAGGGCGCCGGGCTTGCGCTCACTGACTTCGGTGGCCTTGGCCTCGGCAAGCACTAGGGCGACGTCCTCCGGCGACACGCCGCTATTTTGCAGCGGCGCCTCCAGCGCACGTTCGTCGACAGAAGCCGGAACCGCTTCGACCACAACGCCGGCATTGACAAGCAGCGCCTTGCGGAACGGGCTGCCCGAGGCAAGGATGATTTTTTCGGCCATTTTTTTCGCCCGTTTTCTGGCGCTCACTAGGGTGTGTCGAGATTCAGGCAGGCCGCGCCGAGAGTGGTGGCTTCCGAGAACCGGAGCGGAGTGTACTTAAAGTACGTGAGCACCGGAAGCGCGGGAAGCCGCCGTTTGCAGGCCGGCATCACCTGAATATCACACGCCCTAGCGCGTCTTGCCGCGCAGGGCAACGATAGCCGCCGCGGTCTCCTCGATCGAACGGCGGCTGACGTCGATCATCGGCCAGCCATGCCGTGTGCAGATCTGGCGGGCGTAGGCGAGCTCTTCGGCGATCGCGGCGCGGTCGACGTAATCGGTCGGCTCGTAGGCGCTGTTGCCGAGAACGCGGTTCTGCCGGACCTGGGAGATGCGCTCGGCAGTGGCGATCAGGCCGACGATCAGTGGCCTCCTGGCGTAGACCAGGCTTTCCGGCACCGGCACGCCGAGCACGATCGGGATGTTGGCGGTCTTGATGCCGCGATTGGCGAGATAGATGCTGGTCGGCGTCTTCGAGGTGCGTGAGATGCCGACAAGCACGATATCGGCATCGTCCATATTGGCCGGCAGCTGGCCGTCATCATGCTCCATGGTGAAATTAAGCGCGTCGATGCGGCGAAAATATTCGGCGTCCAGCACATGCTGGGCGCCGACGCGGCGGCCGGCCGGCGTGCCGAGATAGGACTGGAACACCGTGAGCACCGGCTCCAGTACCGAGACGCAAGGCAGGCCCATCGCCGCGCAGCGTTCATCGATGCCACGGGCAAGCTTCTGGTCGACGACGGTGTAGAGGATGATGCCCGGCTCCTCCTCGATGTCCTCGAACACTTTCGTCACCTGCTTTTCGGTGCGGATGAGCGGGTAGATGTGTTCGATGGCGCGCGCATCCTTGTATTGCGCGGAAGCGGCGCGGCCGGCGGCCAGCAGCGTTTCACCGGTGGCGTCGGAAATCAGGTGAAGGTGAAAGAAGCTCTGCGGTTTGTTCACAGGATACATTCCAGGCTGTGGGCCGATGTGGATAAGCCGGGCGGAAAACTCGGCCGCCGCCAAACGACTGTATCAGATGCCGGTTTGTCCACAATTCGATGTGCTGTCGGCTTCTTCGGGCGGTTGGGGACAAGTCCGGTGACTGAGCTTTTTGCCTTCGCTTCATCCACAGGGGCAAGTTCCCTGGCCTGGCGGCAACGCATTGACTCCAGTCGGAAATTCCCGGCTTTCCACAAAATTCTGCAATCCCGTTGGAGAAGCGCGCGACAATATGCTGGCTGGTCTTTTCCAGGGCAAAGCGGGACAGGAGACAACCACCACAACCAACAGACTCTTAGAATCATAAGATTCCTAAAAATAGAATATTTAATTATAGGGAAGCCTGGAAAGGCGAGCGCTCAATGCCTCAAGACCGGATCGTGCTGGACGTGTTGAGAGGCAAGGCAGCGTTTCCGCCGCCGCTCTGGATGATGCGCCAAGCCGGCCGCTATCTGCCGGAATACCGGGAGACGAGGAGACGGGCCGGATCGTTCCTCGATCTTTGCTACGACCCGGATCTCGCCGTCGAAGTGACGCTGCAGCCGATCGAACGCTTCGGCTTCGACGCATCGATCCTGTTTTCCGATATCCTTGTCGTGCCGCATGCGCTCGGCCGCGACGTGCGCTTCGAGGAAGGACGCGGCCCGCTGTTGACGCCGATCTCGGCTGCGGAGATCGAGGCTCTCGACGGCGAAACGTTTCACGTGAATCTCGAGCCGGTCTACGAGACGGTGCGGCGATTGCGCGCCAGACTGCCTGATGAAACGACGCTGATCGGCTTCTGCGGTGCGCCCTGGACGGTGGCGACCTACATGATTGCCGGCCACGGTACGCCCGACCAGGCGCCGGCCAGGCTGTTCGCCTATCGCGAGCCGGCGGCCTTTCTTCGGCTCCTGAAAGTGCTCGCCGATCATTCGGCTGCCTATCTGATCCGGCAGATCGAAGCCGGCGCCGACGTGGTGCAGATCTTTGATTCGTGGTCCGGCGTGCTCGACGAAGCGTCTTTCGAGTTGTTCTGCGTCCGGCCGGTGGCCGAGATTGTCCGGCAGGTGAAGGCTGTCCATCCCGACGTTCCGATCATCGGCTTTCCCAAAGGCGCCGGAGATCACTACCGGAGCTATCGCCAGACGACCGGCGTGACCGGGCTGGGCCTCGACTGGACCGTGCCATTGTCGACTGCGAAGGAATTGCAGCGTGACGGCGCCGTGCAAGGCAATCTCGATCCGCTGCGGCTGGTGGCCGGCGGCAAGGCGCTTGCCGACGGCGTGGGGGCGATCCTGAAGGTGTTAGGGGACCGGCCGCTGATCTTCAACCTCGGCCACGGCATCACGCCGGAGACGCCGCTCGCGCATGTCGAGCAGATGGTCAAACTGGTGCGGAGCGCGTCGTGACGATGATGGGCGCAGACAATGCGAACAGCACGAACAGCGGTAGCGGGGCGACGCGCCGCGCGGCAATCGCGATCGCCATTTTCCTCGTGCTGGCCGGGCTGCTGTTTCTCTTCGGGCCCGATGATTTCTATCCCTGGGCAAAGGCGATCCATGTGATTGCCGTCATCTCCTGGATGGCGGGCATGCTCTATCTGCCGCGCTTGCTGGTCTATCATGCCGATGCCGAAAAAGGGTCCGTCCAGTCGGAGACCTTCAAGGTAATGGAGCGCCGCCTGCTGCGCGGCATCATCAATCCGGCGATGGTGATTACCTGGGCGTTCGGCCTGTGGCTCGCCTGGAAAGGCTTTGGTTTTCAAGGCGGCTGGCTGCATGCCAAGATCGCTGCGGTGGTGGGTCTGTCGGCCGTGCATGGCTATTTCGCCGGCGCCGTCCGGAAATTTGCCGAAGACCGCAATGAAAAACCGGCAAGGCACTGGCGGATCGTCAATGAGATCCCCACATTGCTGATGGTCGTCATCGTCGTCCTGGTTATCGTGAAACCATTCTGACGTATTCGGTGCCCGCAAAAGGCGGCTTGCTCTTTCACCCGACCGACGATAAAAGACGGGTCTTCCTTCCCGTCATGCGCCGCCCGTCATCGCTTTCGGCCGCGCCCGGCATTTGTCGCATCCCGCCGATATTTTTCCCAAAGCTCATTCAGAGTCCGTCCATGCAAGAAATGAAACTCACCGAGTTCAAGAACAAGAAACCACCAGAGTTGATCGCCTATGCGGAATCGCTCGAGGTCGAGAACGCCAGCGTCATGCGCAAGCAGGAGCTGATGTTCGCGATCCTGAAGAAGCTGGCGGCACAGGATATCGAGATCATCGGCGACGGCGTCGTCGAAGTGCTGCAGGACGGCTTTGGCTTTCTGCGCTCGGCCAACGCAAATTATCTGCCAGGTCCCGACGACATCTATATTTCACCCTCGCAGATCCGGCGGTTTTCGCTGAAGACCGGCGATACGGTTGAAGGCCCTATCCGCAGCCCGAAAGAGGGCGAGCGCTATTTCGCGCTGCTCAAGGTCAACACAATCAATTTCGACGATCCGGAAAAAATCCGCCACAAGATCCACTTTGACAACCTGACGCCGCTCTATCCGACCAAGCGGCTGAAGATGGAGATCGACAATCCGACCACCAAGGACATCTCGCCGCGCGTGATCGACCTGGTCGCGCCGATCGGCAAGGGGCAGCGTGCGTTGATCAATGCGCAGCCGCGCACCGGCAAGACGGTTCTCATGCAGAACATCGCCCACTCTATCACCGCCAACCATCCGGAATGCTATCTGATCGTGCTTCTGATCGACGAGCGGCCGGAGGAGGTTACCGACATGCAGCGCTCGGTGAAGGGCGAGGTGATCTCGTCGACCTTCGACGAGCCGGCGGTACGCCATGTCCAGGTTGCCGAGATGGTGATCGAAAAGGCCAAGCGCCTGGTCGAGCACGGTCGCGACGTGGTGATCCTGCTGGATTCGATCACGCGTCTCGGTCGCGCCTACAACACCGTCGTGCCGTCATCCGGCAAGGTGCTGACCGGCGGTGTCGACGCGAACGCGCTGCAGCGGCCGAAGCGCTTCTTCGGCGCCGCCCGCAACATCGAGGAAGGCGGCTCGCTGACCATCATCGCCACCGCGCTGATCGACACCGGCAGCCGCATGGACGAAGTCATCTTCGAAGAGTTCAAGGGCACCGGCAACTGCGAAATCCAGCTCGACCGCAAGGTGGCCGACAAGCGCATCTATCCGGCCATGGACATATTGAAGTCCGGCACCCGCAAGGAAGACCTGCTGGTTTCCAAGCAGGATCTGCAGAAGATCTTCGTGCTGCGCCGCATCCTGGCGCCGATGGGAACTACCGATGCCATCGAGTTCCTGATCGACAAGCTCAAGCAGACCAAGACGAATGCGGACTTCTTCGATTCGATGAATACGTAGGGTTGGGGGCTGGGCCGTTGCCTTCGTCATCCTCGGGCTTGGCCCGAGGATCCATGCCGTGAGCTCTACCGGAGAAAGCAGCGGAGCAGAATTTGCGCCGTTGCAGCGCGCGAAAGTCACGGCATGGATCCTATGGTCTGCGCTGCGTCGCTTCGCTCCTTGCTTCGCCATAGGATTACGAATCCTATCTTCGGCGCAATAACCCTTCCAGCTCTTCAGCTTCCGTTACCACCGGCAGGCAGACCTGCCCCGTGCACAGCCAGGCGCCGGGCTCGGCCGTTGGCGGCAGGACGCCGCCCGGCAAGGCCGGCAGATTTGTCGCCGAGCCAACAGGCACGACGATGTCCACCCGACGTGGGTCCGGATTTCGATTCGCAACCGGGACAAGCCTTGGATTCTCGGGTTTATCCACGATCACCAGTTTCAGCGGTTCGAGCGCCAGGGCACAGGCATTGACGATTCCTGCCTGGCCATAGGGCTGGTGCTCCGCCCGCCCGGCCGCATGCTCGGCGACTGTCCAGGCTTTTTCCCAGAGTTCGAGATCGCGGGTCAGCGACGACAATCGGACCATGGCTTCGATGATCTGCCCAGTGGCGGAAGGAATGGCCTCGTCGACATCGCCGCGGATGCGGATCGGCACATCCGTGCTGTTCGATGCGGTCAGATAGTAGCCGGTCTTGTCGCTGTCCCGGTGCCAGAGATCGAGTTGCTCAATGAAGTTCCCGGCGCGATCGATATAGTCGGGATTGCCGGTCGCCTCGAACAGCGAGACCGCCGCATTGGTCATGGCGGCATAGTCGCTCGAAAGAGCCGGGAACAGCCTCTTTGCGCCGAGCATGGAATGCGACAGACGGTTATCGCGCCCGGCAGCCGCAATGGCGGCAAAGGCCGCTGCCGCCGCTACGATCCAGTCGGATCGGCCAAGCGATCGCCCGGCCTCTGCAAGCGCTGCGATCATCAAGCCGTTCCAGTCGGTCAGTGCCTTGCCGTCACGCCCTGGCCGGATGCGCTGTGCCCTCGCCGCGAGCAATTTTTCTTTCAGCGGGACGAGCTGTTGGCGGTCGATCACACTTTGCGTCTGCTGGGCTTCTGTCTGGCGGATGATCGGCTTGCCCTCCCAGCCATGCGGGTCGGCAAGTGTGAAGTAGTTGAAAAACAATGCTGATTCGTCATCAAGGGCAAGCTCGACCTCATCCTTGCTCCAGGTATAGAACAGCCCTTCTTCCCCTTCGCTGTCGGCATCGAGACTGGCAGCGAAGGCACCGCCCTCGACCCGCATTTCGCGCAACAGCCAGGCAATCGTCTCTTCGATTCGCAACCGGAACAATTCCTTGCCAGTTGACGCATAGGCCCAATTGCACAGCCGGACGAGTTGGGCATTGTCGTAGAGCATCTTTTCGAAATGCGGCACCAGCCATTCGGCGTCGGTCGAGTAGCGACTGAGGCCACCGCCGACATGGTCGTAGATGCCGCCGGCCAGCATCTTTTCGAGGCTGAGGAGAACGGCGTCACGATGGGCTGCGGTGCTGTCGCGCAGCCAGGACAGCCAGAGGCTCTGCATGAACGGCGCGTTGGGGAATTTGGGTGCGCCGCGCAGGCCGCCCAGCTCGCGGTCGATCATGCCGTCAATGCCGTTGGCGAGCTTCGCTAGCGTGTCGCTGTCGAGTACGGCCTTGGCATGGCTGCCCGCCAGCCGCGCCTCGACATGCGTAGTCAAACCGTCGGCGCTTTGGTTAACGCTTTCTTTCTTCTCCCGCCAAGCCTTGTCGACCGCCTCCAGCACCTGGACGAAGCCCGGGCGCCCGTAGCGGGCTTCGCGAGGGAAGTATGTGCCGCCCCAGAACGGCTTGCCGTCCGGCGTCAGGAACATGGTCAGCGGCCATCCGCCCTGCTCGCCCATCGAGGACAGCGCCGCCATGTAGATCTGGTCGATGTCGGGGCGCTCCTCGCGGTCGACCTTGATATTGACGAAGAGACGGTTCATGACGGCGGCGACGCCGTCGTTCTCGAAGCTCTCATGCGCCATGACGTGGCACCAGTGGCAGGCAGCGTAGCCGACTGACAGCAGGATCGGACGCTGCAGCGCCTGTGCTTCGGCCAGAGCGGCAGGCGACCATGGCCGCCAGTGCACCGGATTGCCGCTGTGCTGCTGCAGATAGGGACTGGCCTCTTCGGCAAGCAGGTTTTGTGCAGGCAATGTCACGGCGCAACTCGATGGTGGATTGAACAGGCATAGCTAGGGCGCTTCGGCAGAGCGGGCAAATGATTTCAAAAGACTCCATCGTGGCACTGTCGAGCGGGCGCCTGCCGGCCGGCATTGCGGTGATCCGAATTTCGGGGCCGCAGAGTCGATTCGTAGTCGAAACGATTGCCGGATCGGCCGTGCCGAACCGCGTTGCTAGCTATCGCAAGTTACGGGCGCCGGACGGATCGGTGCTGGACAGCGGCCCGGTCGTCTTCTTTGCCGGTCCCGACAGTTTTACCGGCGAGGACGTTGCCGAGTTCCATGTCCATGGCGGACGCGCCGTCGTGGCGAAGATGCTGGAAACGATCACCTCCTTCGACGGCGTCAGGCATGCCGAGCCGGGTGAATTCACCCGCCGCGCCTTTGTCAACGGCAAGCTCGATCTGGTCGAAACCGAGGCGCTGGCCGATCTCATCAATGCCGACACCGAGGCGCAGCGGCGCTTTGCCGTGCACAATGCCGAAGGCGTGCAGAGCGAACTCTATCTGGGCTGGCGCCGACGGCTGATCCACGCCCGCGCGATGATCGAGGCCGAGATCGATTTTGCCGACGAGGACGACGTGCCGGGTTCGGTCGCCGACACAGTCTGGTCCGACGTGCGGGCCATGATCGCCGAGATCGAGCGCCATGTCGCCGGCTTCCGCGCTGCCGAAATCATTCGCGACGGGTTCGAAGTCGTCATCCTCGGTGCGCCGAATGCCGGCAAATCCAGCCTGTTCAACGCTCTGGCGCGGCGCGAGGCGGCGATCGTCACCGATGAGCCGGGCACGACCCGCGACCTGCTCGAGGTGGTGCTGGACCTCGAAGGGGTGCGGGTCCGGGTAACCGACACCGCCGGTCTGCGCGAGGCGCCCGGCAAGATCGAGGCGATCGGCATCGAGAAGGCCAGGGCCAAGGCGCACAGTGCGGACCTGCTGTTGCTGCTTGAGGATATGGCTGAGCCAATGGCGATCGGTGTGCTGCCGGGCGCCATTCCGGCGCTGAGGGTCGGAACGAAGGTTGATCTTCTGAGGGGCAAATCACCCTCGCCTGTGGCGCACTATGATATCGCTATCTCGACGCGGGACGGCACGGGAGTGGCCGAATTGCTGGACGAGATCGGGCGCCGCGCCGCAGCGCAGATCGGCCAGGCCGGCGATATCCTGCCGTCGCGGCTGCGGCACGTCGAGCTGCTCAATGAGACGAAACGCTTCCTGCTTGCGGCAGTGGCAAGTAGTGATCGCGGACAGGAATTGCGGGCCGAGGAACTGCGCCTGGCGGCGGATCGGCTCGGACGAATCGTCGGCGCGGTCGATGTCGAGGACATGCTCGACGTGATCTTTTCGCAATTCTGTATTGGGAAATGACTCACGTGAAACATTGGGAAGAATACGCCCCAGTGATTCACGTGAAACGCTGGGCGGTCAGTGGAGGGCATTGTTTCACGTGAAACGATTCGCTGTGCAAATGTCGCAGGTGCTGCAGGTTGAGGGGTTAGGTGCGGCTCTCGCCTTCCCCGTGTGGGAGAAGGTGGCCAAGCGAAGCTCGGTCGGATGAGGGGTGTTCCAGCTTGGCACCGACGGTGCTCCGTCCAGCACCCCTCAACCGTCTTGGCGCCGCGCGCCAATCCACCTTCTCCCACAACAAGGGGAGAAGGAAGACAGGGCAGCGCCGGGCGTTCTCTATCTGCAATGGTCAGCGCAGTTATGCGCCTGAAGCCTCTCTGTTCTTGACAGCTCGTCCGGGCGGGCACATGTGTCGGCAGATTTGAATCGGAAGATACAGATGACCAATCGCTATGATGTGGTTGTGGTGGGTGGCGGCCATGCTGGGTGCGAGGCGGCCAGTGCTGCCGCGCGTGCCGGCGCCAGAACCGCGCTGGTGACGCTGCGCTTCGACACGATCGGTGTGATGTCCTGCAACCCGGCGATTGGCGGCCTCGGCAAAGGCCATCTGGTTCGCGAGATCGATGCCATGGACGGGCTGATGGGGCGCGTCGCCGATGCGGCCGGCATCCAGTTCCGTCTGCTCAACCGTCGTAAGGGGCCAGCGGTCCGCGGTCCGCGGACGCAAGCCGACAGGAAGCTCTATCGGCTCGCCATGCAGGCGGCGATCCGCCAGCAGGCCGGCCTCGATGTCATTGAAGGCGAGGTGCTGGACTTCGACATCAATGACGGAGAAATCGACGATGGGCGCATCGCGGCGGTGCTGCTGGCGGATGGAAGCAGGCTCGCCTGTGGTGCCGTGGTGCTGACGACCGGCACTTTTTTGCGCGGGCTGATCCATATTGGCGAGAAGAAGATCGTCGCCGGCCGCATGAACGAGCAAGCGAGTATCGGCCTGTCGGCGACGATGAGCCGCGCCGGCTTCAGGCTCGGGCGGCTGAAGACCGGCACGCCGCCGCGGCTGGACGGCAGGACGATCGATTGGGCGTCGCTTGAGAGCCAGGCGGCGGATGAAGATCCCGTGCCGTTCTCGCTGCTCACCGACCGCATCGAAAACCCGCAGATCCATTGCGGGATTACGCGCACGACCAATGTCACGCATGAGCTGATTCGCGCCAATCTTGGCCGCTCGGCTATGTATTCGGGGTCAATCGAAGGCGTCGGGCCGCGTTATTGCCCGTCCATCGAAGACAAGATCGTCAAGTTCGGTGACCGCGAAGGCCACCAGATTTTTCTGGAGCCAGAAGGGCTCGACGACGACACGGTGTACCCGAACGGCATCTCGACCTCGCTGCCCGAGGACGTACAGCTCGACATCCTGAAAACCATTCCGGGGCTGGAGCGGGCAACGATGCTGCAGCCCGGCTATGCCATCGAATATGACCATGTCGACCCACGCGAACTCAAGCCGACGCTGGAAACCAAGCGGATCGCCGGGCTTTACCTCGCCGGCCAGATCAACGGAACCACCGGCTACGAGGAGGCTGGCGCGCAAGGGCTGCTTGCCGGCTTGAATGCAGCGCGCAAGGCGTCGGCGAGCGATGAAATCGTGCTGAGCCGCACCGAAGCCTATATCGGCGTGATGGTCGACGACTTGACCAGCCGCGGCATCGCCGAGCCCTACCGCATGTTCACCTCGCGGGCCGAGTTCCGGCTGTCGCTGCGTGCGGACAATGCCGATGAGCGGCTGACGCCGCTGGCGATGAGGCTGGGGATCGCCTCGCCGGAGCGAACGCAACGGTTCAACACTGTCGTGCAAGACCTTGAGAAGGCGCGGCAGCTCGCCCTCGGCACCACGATGACCCCCAATGAGGCGGCGCGCCATGGGCTCGAGATCAACCGGGACGGCGTGCGCCGCTCGGTCTATGAGCTGCTGGCCTATCCCGGCGTCGATATCGCCTGGCTGGGGCGCATCGAACCTGCTTTTGGCGCTATCGACGCCAAAACGGCCGAACGTCTTGAAACGGAAGCCAAATATTCCGTCTATCTCGACCGCCAGCAGGCCGACGTCTCGCAGATCAGGCATGAGGAGAGCCGGCTTATTCCCGAGTCGCTCGACTTTGCTTCTGTTCCCGGCCTGTCCAATGAGTTGAAGCAGAAGATGCTGGCACGCCAGCCGCGTTCCATCGCTGACGCGCAGCGTATGGAAGGCATGACGCCGGCGGCGCTGGCGATTATCGTCGCGCATGTCCGCAACGCCGAGGCGGCCGCGCGAAAGCAGGTCGCGTGAGCGCTGCGTCCTGGGCGAACCTACAACAGGCAGCAGGCCCGGTTTCACGTGAAACATTCGGTCGTCTGGTCGAGTTCGAGGCCGTCTTCCAGAAATGGAATCGCCGGATCAATCTAGCCGCGCAATCGACGCAGGACGATGTCTGGCGCCGCCACATCCTCGACAGCGCGCAGCTGGCGCGAATCAAACCGGACGCGAAGCGCTGGGTCGATCTCGGCTCCGGCGGCGGTTTTCCCGGGCTTGTGCTGGCCTTTCTGCTGGTCGAGCGTGAAGGGGCCAGCATCGACCTGGTTGAAAGCAACCGGAAAAAAGCATCGTTCCTGCAAGCGGTCGTCGGACAGTTCAGCCTGCCTGCCAAGGTCATCGCGCGGCGCATAGACGACAGCTATCCTCTTGTTCCTGCACCACAAATCGTCACGGCCAGGGCGCTCGCCTCGCTGCCGGCCCTGCTCCACCTGGCGGCGCCGTGGCTGACGAAGGGCGCGCGCGGCCTGTTTCACAAAGGCCGGGATTACCGCGCCGAAGTGGCAGAAAGCGCTCAACGATGGTCTTTCGATCTGGTAGAACATGCCAGTGTAACCGACGCGCAGGGCGTCGTTCTCGAAATATCCGACTTGCGACAGCACCCTGGCTAGTGACCGGCGACCCCGAATGAATTTCTGGCATAGACCCATGATGAAGAACGGCCCCCGAATCATCACCGTCGCCAACCAGAAGGGCGGCGTCGGCAAGACGACGACGGCCATCAATCTGGCCACCGCGCTGGCCGCTATAGGCGAACAGGTGCTGATCGTCGATCTCGACCCGCAGGGCAACGCCAGCACCGGGCTTGGCATCGACCGGCGCGACCGCACCGTCTCGTCCTATGATGTGCTGACCGGCGAACTCGACCTGGAAGCGGCGGCGATCCCGACGGCGGTGCCCGGCCTGTCGATCGTGCCGTCGACGCTCGATCTGCTCGGCATCGAGATGGAAATCGCCTCGGCGCCGGACCGGGTGCTGCGGCTGCGCAACGCGCTGCGGGCTTCGGCCGAGCGCTCGGCCAATTTCGGCTATGTGCTGATCGACTGCCCGCCCTCGCTCAATCTGCTGACGCTGAATTCGATGGCTGCGGCCGATTCGGTGCTGGTACCGCTGCAGTGTGAATTCTTCGCGCTGGAGGGCCTGAGCCAGCTGTTGGAGACGGTCGAGCAGGTGCGCCGTTCGATCAACCCCGATCTGACGATCCAGGGCATAGTGCTGACGATGTTCGACGGGCGCAACAATCTCGCCAACCAGGTGGTGCAGGATGTACGGGCGCATATGGGCGACAAGGTCTATGAAACCGTCATCCCGCGCAATGTCCGCGTTTCCGAGGCGCCGTCCTATGGCAAGCCGGCGATTCTCTACGACCTCAAATGCTCGGGCAGCCAGGCCTATCTGCAGCTTGCTTCCGAAGTGATCCGCCGCGAGCGCAAATTGCGTGCCGCCTAACAGTAGCCAACAAGCGATTCGATACCGAAACGATCTGGACGGACGATGAACGAAGACCCTTCGAGAAAGAGACTGGGCCGGGGATTGGCGGCCCTGATCGGCGAAATCGATCGCCCGGCGGCACCGGAAAAGCCGGGGCTGGCGGCCGACGGCAAGGTGCCGATCGAGTTCCTCAGCCCTAACCCGAAAAACCCGCGGCGGCATTTTGGCGACGCCGACCTGACCGACCTCGCCCAGTCGATCCGCGAACACGGCGTGGTGCAGCCGGTGGTGGCGCGGCCGTCGAAAACCCAAACGGGCCGCTACGAGATTATCGCCGGCGAGCGTCGTTGGCGTGCGGCGCAACGCGCCGGGCTGACCGAAATCCCGATCATTGTGCGCGATGTCAACGATCGCACGGCGCTCGAACTGGCGATCATCGAAAACGTCCAGCGCACCGACCTCAACCCGGTCGAGGAAGCGCTGGGCTACCAGCAGCTGATCGACGACCACGGCTATACCCAGGCCGATCTCGGCCAGGTGATCGGCAAGAGCCGCAGCCATGTCGCCAACACGCTGAGGCTGCTCAAGCTGCCCGACGTCATTCGCGACATGCTGGTCGATGGGGCGCTGTCGGCCGGCCACGCCCGTACCTTGGTGACGGCCGACGACCCGGCCGGGCTCGCCAAGCGGATCATCGATGAGGGGCTTTCGGTGCGCCAGGCCGAGGCGCTGGCGCAGATGCCGGTCGGCGCGCCGGCGGCAAAACGCCAACCCGCCGCACCGCCGCAAAAGGATGCCGACACACTGGCGCTGGAGCGGCAGATGACCAGTACGATCGGCATGATCGTTACGATCGAGCACAACCAGCGCGGCGGCGTGATCAGCGTCGCCTACCGGACGCTGGAGCAGCTTGACGAGCTTTGCCGAAGGCTGAAGCGGGAGTAGGTAGGTTGCCAAAATGCCCGGGATCTTTAGCCGGCAAATAAATTTTTGGCCTAAGACTTGGCAGTTCCGTCTTCTAATAGGAGAACAACCGCGCCGGTGATTGGCGAAATCGCTCGAAGTGGTTAATCTCCCCCCTTGAGGGGGAGGTGGCCGGCAGGCCAGAAGGGGTCGTCTCACATCAAGCGCCCACGTCGTCTGTCGTCGCGGAAGGCGCTGGCGTTCCACGCGCTGTGACCCCCTCTGTCGCCTCGGCGACATCTCCCCCTCGAGGGGGGAGCTCAGGTGCGCTGCGCCAGCCTTGCGCTTTCCACGGCAATGCCGAGCAGCGCCTGCCGTGCCAGCGCGATCGACAGATCGGGCCGCCGGCGCGTTTGCAGCACCGCCGTCTGCAAGCGGGTCAGGGCGCGGCCGAGCGCCTCGCTGCTCCAGCGTTCGAGGGCTTTCTCGACCAGCTTGCGCCTGGAGAAAAACACCGGCGGGCGCGCCGCGGCTACGACCGAAGCGGCATTGCGGCCGCCGGCGTCCATCAGGCCGCGCATCGCCTGGATCGTCTGCAACTGCCGCATCGCCGATGAAAGCACCAGGAAGGGCTGGCCGCCAGACTGGCAATGGCGGGTGAAGGCGCTGTCGAAGTCGGCGATCCTGCCTTCGAGCAGGGCGTCGACGGCCGCATCGAAGGAGAGGCCGGAGACATCGCCGGATGTCGCCTTGACGTCGTCGAGGCCGATTTCGGCCTGGCCATGCGCATAAAGCACCAGCTTTTCGATCTCGCCGCGCGAGGCCAGCCGGTCGCCGCCGAGGTTGCGGCGCAGCGCCTGCCGCGCCTCCAGCGTCATCGACATGCCAGCCTTGCGCAGTTCGTCGTCGATGACCGTGTCAATGTCCCTGGCCTCATCGGCATAGCAAGGCAGAGCCATGGCATTGTCCGCCGCCTCCACCACGGCGCGCAGGCCGACGCCCTTCTTCAGGTCGCCGGCCTCAATCAGGATAATGGCATCGCGCGGCGGCTCGGCGGTCAGCGCCTTGACGTCGTCGGCAAGCGCCTTCTGAGCGCCGGCGTTGCGCACCCATAGCAGGCGCCGCTCCGAAAACATCGGCACGGTGCGCGCCTCGTCGAGCAGGCGGCCCTCGTCGCGATCGACCTCCGATCCGTCCAGCCTGACCACCGAGAACGGATCGTCGAGCGGCAGGCCGGTCCTGGCGGCAAAGGCCTTTGCCCGCTCGGCGACCAGCCCACGATCGGGACCGTAAAGCAGCACGATCGAGACGCGCGGATCCGGCTTCGCGAGCCATGAATCGACCTCGTATGCTTTCTTCTGTGCCATGGGCGCTGATTAGCATGACGCGGGCGCGGGGTGAACGGAGTCGCTCCTCCTTTCCTTCTCCCCTTGTGGGAGAAGGTGGATTGGCGCGCAGCGCCAAGACGGAAGAGGGGTGTTGGACGGAGTGCCGTCCTTGCCAAGCTGGAACACCCCTCATCCGTCGCCTTCGGCGACACCTTCTCCCACAAGGGACCTGTTGCGCAGTCATGAGCAAAAGCTTGCGGCGGCGGGGTTGCGGCGGTTGTTCGCTTGTTTGCGGGGGATTTGACGTCTTGT